>JACQDF010000181.1 GCA_016201205.1 Acidobacteriota bacterium | reverse complement strand
GGTCGAGAGTTTGCTAGCCGCTTCCTTCAGCTTTCGCCTCACGGTTAGGCCTTGCGGTTTCGCTACGGTTGCCGTCATCGGCTCCGGTTGGCTCCTTTCATCCAACAAGATTCTGCCCATGCTGGGCACACTGGGGCGGCCGTTCCGGCCGCACTCGGAGTTCTACAACTCGCACGACAGCCTGTCGGTGCGGGTGAACGGACAGGGCCGGCAGTTCAACAACTTTCAGATCGAGGGGATCGAGAACAAGATCGACAACGGGAACCTGACGGCGCTGGTTCCGCCGGCCGAGGCCATCCAGACCGTGGACGTGTCGACGTCGAACTTCGACCCGGAGTTCGGCAACGCCGGCGGGGCCGTGACCAACGTGACGCTGCGGAGCGGCGCCAACGACTATCACGGCAGCGTGTTCCACTTCCACCGCAACGAGGACATCCAGGCGCGCAACGCGTTCGCCGTGACCAAGGCGCCAACGGTGTTCAACCAGTTCGGCGGTACGCTGGGCGGGCGCATCCTCCGCGACCGGTTGTTTTTCTTCGCCGACTATCAGGGCAGCCGCGACCATCTGGGCCAGGTCAACCGCGGGACGATCCCGAGCCTGCCCTTCCGGACGGGGAATCTGAGCGGAGTGACGAACGTGATCTACGACCCGCTGACCGGCGACACGAGCGGCCGCGGCCGGACGGCGTTCGCGGGCAACCTGATTCCGCAAAGCCGGATCAGCCCGATCGCGCAGCGGATTCTCGGGTTTGTTCCGAGCCCGAACCTGGGCGGGGCGCCGGAAGGCCAGGTGAATTACTCGCAGAACAGCGTGCGGGTCAAGACCCTGGATCAGACGGACGCGAAAGTGGACTGGGCGATTTCGGCCAACGAGCGGCTGGCGGTGCGCTACAGCCTCCAGAAGGCGGTGGTCAGCGACCCGGGCCTGTACGGTCCGGGGGGCATCTATGGCGGTTTCCGGACTGGCGGCTTCGGCGGCGAGGGACCCGCACGGACGCAGAGCCCGGGGATCACCTACTCGAGAGTGTTTTCGCCGACCTTCGTCTGGGAGTCGCGGTTCGGCGTGGTGCGCAACCGGAACGACGCTCTGAGCTCGGGCAACGGGTTGAAGACATCGGAGCAGATCGGGATCAAAGGGGCGAACCTGGATTTGTGGACGAGCGGCCTTTCCGAGGTGCGGATCAACGGGTATGCCAGCCCGCTGGTGGGCTTCTCGCCGAGCCTGCCCTGGGCGCGCAGCGTCACCACGTTCGGCCTGGTGAACAATTTCTCCCAGGTGTTCACCAGGCACATTCTGCGTTTCGGGACGGAGATCCGCCGCGAGCGCAACGACCTGCTGCAAACCCAGACGTTCAACCCACGCGGCCTGTTCCAGTTCGAGCCGGGCCAGACAGGCGACGCGGGCAACACGGCGCGGAACTTCGCCAACGCGTTCGCGGCGTTCCTGCTGGACGTACCGAACAACAGCGGACGCGACCTGCCGTTCGTGTTTCCGGCGCGGCGCGAGCTCATCTGGAACTTCTACTTCCAGGACAAATGGCAGGTGACCCAGAAGCTGACGCTCGATCTGGGGCTGCGCTACGAGCGGGAGAGGAGCAGCCGGCCGCGCTTCGCCGGCGGATTCTCGAACTACAACTACTTCAATAACACGCTGGAATTGGCGGGAGTGGGCGCGAATCCCATCCACATCACCGGGGCGAACAACAACTTCGGCCCCCGGTTCGGAATCGCCTACCGCCTCAACGAACAGACAGTGGTCCGCGCCGGGTACGGCATCAGCTACTTTCCGCGGCGGATGGCGCAGTCCAACTTCCCGATCTTGCAGAACAACGGGTTTCCGGCAGCCAACGCGTTCGTGCCGAGCCCGGTGACGATGACGACGGGGTTTCCGCCGTTCACACCGTTTGTCTCACCTGCGGACGGAGTCATCACCAATCCGAACCCCAACAATTCGTTCGGAAGCACGCCGCGGAGCTTCCGCAGCCCGTACGTTCAGAGCTGGAACTTCGCCTTTCAGCGGGCGCTGCCGTGGAGGCTCTCGCTCGACCTGGCCTACGTCGGCAACCGCGGGGTGAACAACCAGTCCGACTACGACATGAACGCTTCGAATACGCCTGGCTCGGGAACCAACGGGCGGCCCCAGTTCCAGCAGTTCCGCCGGGTGGCCAGCACCACGACGTTCCTCGGGACCAACACGTGGTACAACGCGTTGCAGATCAAGCTGGACCGCCGCGTGGGCGACGGCTTCTACCTGACGACGTCCTACACCTGGAGCAAAGGGCTCAACTACAGCGAGGACAACGGCGGCATCGCCATTCCCCTGAGCGTTCCCTTGAACAAGGCGCGGATGAACGACAACCGGACGCACATGTTCACGCAAAGCTACATGTACGAATTGCCGTTCGGGCGCGGGAAGAAATGGGCGCAGGGCGGCGTGGCGATGTGGGTTCTGGGGGGCTGGCAGTTCCAGGGGCTGCTCAGCCTGATGACCGGCCAGTGGGTCACGCCGTCGGTGTCGGGCGTGGTGAATGCTCCGGGCAACGCCGACCGGCCAAACTTCATCTCGCCGGTGGTATACCTGGGCGGCGCGGGTCCCGGGCAGAAGTTCTTCGATCCGGCGTCCTTCACCATCCCAGCGCAGAACACGCTGGGCAACGCGGGGCGCAACATCATCGTCGGGCCGGGGATCGTCAACGTGGACGCGGCGTTGCACAGGGAGTTCCGGGTGCGGGAAGGGATGGCGCTGGCGCTGCGCGTCGAGAGCTTCAACTTCAGCAACACGCCGCATTACAGCAATCCGAACACGAACCGAAACTCGCCGCAGTTCGGCGAGATTAGCTCAGCCGAGCAGGACCAGCG
>JACQDF010000200.1 GCA_016201205.1 Acidobacteriota bacterium | reverse complement strand
TGACCTTCGATGAAACCGGCGGGATCGTGAGCGTGGAAGAGGAGGTCGCCCTGGCGAGTATTCCCGCGGCCGCGCGCGAAGCCATTCAGAAGTCCACGGGCAAGGGCAGGCTGCTGCTGGTGGAAACGGTCACCGAAGGTGTGGCCACGTTCTACGAGGCCCACATCCGCAAGGACGGCAAAGAGACGGAAGTGAAAGTGGACGCCAGCGGGAAGCCGGCAGGCCGCTAGTACCGGATGCGGTCCGCTTTGCCGAGCCACTCGCGGAACGGACGCGCTGCTTCCTCGCCCATGTCCACACGCACCATCGGAATCAACCGCGTCTGGGGCGCCAGCGCGATCTGTTCATAGATCAGAGAATCGTCGAACTCGGCCTGCGCAGCTTCATCCTTTGTCATGGCATACCAGACCCGGTCCACGTGCGCCCAGTAGATCGCGCCCAGGCACATCGGGCACGGCTCGCAGCTTGTATACACCTCGCAGCCAGGGAGATGGAAGGTCCCGAGTTTCTCGCAGGCCCGGCGGATGGCGGTCACCTCCGCGTGCGCCGTCGGGTCGTTGGCTGTGATGACGGAGTTCACACCCTCCGCGACGATCCTCCCATCCTTGACGACCACAGCGCCAAAAGGGCCTCCCTGGCCGCTGCGCACATTGTGGACAGCAAGCTCGATGGCGCGTTTCAATAATGCCGGATTCACTCGTCCGATTATAATTTGGATCTGTGCCGTTATACGTCGAGCGCATTCCCGCCGCCGCCGCCGGCCCCACTCTCGTCTTCCTGCATCACGGACTCGGCTGCGTCCCGCTTTGGCGCGACTTCCCCGCCAGACTCACCGGCGCGACCGGACTGCCCGCCCTTCTGTACGACCGCGAAGGGCACGGCCGCTCACCCGCGTTGGCTTGGCCGCGCGCCTGCGGCTATCTCGAGCGCGAGGCGGATGTCCTCTGCCATCTGCTCCATCAGGAGCACATCAGCGATTTCATCCTTCTCGGCCACAGCGACGGGGGCAGCATCGCCCTGTTGTACGCCGCGCTCAGCAACGCGCGTCCTCCCCGCGGCGTCATTTCCGAAGCAGCACACCTGTTCGTGGAAGACATCACGCGCGCCGGCATCCGCCGCACGGTGGATTCCTACCGCGCCGGCCTGAGAGAGAAGCTGATGCGCTACCACGGGGAAAAGACCGATGCCCTGTTCTGGAGCTGGGCCGGCTTATGGCTGGCTCCCTCCTTCGACGCATTCGACATCCGCGCCCGGCTCGGCGAGGTCCGCTGCCCCGTCCTGGCTCTCCAGGGCGCCGATGACGAGTACGGCACTGCGGCTCAGCTTGAGGCGATCGCCGCTTCGGTCAGCGGACCCGTCGAGACGCTGCTGATTCCCTCGAGCGGGCACGAGCCGCATTCGGACGCTTTCGAGACTGCTTTCGAGGCGATGCGCACGGTGATTGCGCTCTGGAAGTAATCATCTTCCTTTCCTTTCGTCTTGTTGACTGCGAGCGCCCCCGGCGTTAGAGTCAACCATAAGGGAGGTGTCTCGCATGAAACGCGCATTCCTGCTCCTTCTCGTGGTCGCTGGGGTGATGTGTGCCCAATTCACCACCGCCAGCCTGGGGGGTACCGTTCGGGATTCGACCGGAGCGGTGGTTCCCGATGCCCGGCTCACGATTCGCAACACCGAAACCGGCTTCGTCCAGAACGTCGGAACCGACGCCACCGGGTCGTTTCTGTTTTACCGGCTGCCTGTCGGCAGCTACGAGCTGCGCGTGGAGAAGGCGGGATTCACGGCCTACGTCCAGTCCGGCATCCAGCTCACCGTGGACCGCATGGCGACCCAGAACGTCACTTTGCAGGTCGGAGCGGTCTCCGAGCAGGTGACGGTTCAGGCCGAGGCCGAGCTGATCCAGACCCGCACCGCCGCCGCCGGCCAGCTTGTCGACGAGAAGCGCATCGTCGAGCTGCCGCTCAACGGGCGGCGTCCGGAGCGTTTGGTCTACCTGGCCGCCGGAACCATCGACCTGGGCCGGAACTCCTGCCAGATCTGCGGCCACGGCGGCGTCTATCCGGGCGAGGAGACGGCCGGGGTCAACGGCGCCGGCATCTACCAGGTGAACTTCCAGCTTGACGGCACCAGCCACAACGACACTTACATCAACGTCAGTCTGCCCTTCCCGAATCCGGACTCGGTGCAGGAGTTCAACCTCCAGGCCAGCAACTTCACCGCGGAATACGGCAACGCCGGCGGCGGCATCGTGAACATCATCACCCGCTCGGGCACCAACGACATTCACGGCAGCGCCTTCCACTTTCTGCGCAACGGCAGGCTGAACGCGCGGCAGTTCTTCGCCCCCAAGCAAGACGCTCTGAAGCGGAACCAGTTCGGCGGCAGCCTGGGTGGGCCGATCCTCAAGGATAAGCTATTCTACTTCGGAACCTATCAGGGGACGCGCCTGCGCAATACTCCGGCCGGGATCATCTCCTTTGTTCCCACTCCCGAGGAGCGCAACGGCGACTTCTCCTCGCTGCTGCCCGGCCGCCAGCTAATCGATCCGGTTTCCCGGGCCGCCGTGCTGGGCAACCGCATACCGGCCACGCGCATCAACCCGGTCTCCAAGTACTTCCTGAACAAGATCCCCTTGCCCAACGCCGGCGGACGCCAAGTCACCTTCCCCGGCACGCCCATCATCCAAACCGAAAACCAGTTCATGATCAAGTCCGACTACACGTCGGGGAAACACCAGATCAGCGGGCGCTACTACTTCACCGATTTTGACGCTCCGCCATTCGTGGGGCCGCAGAACATCCTGGCCTCCACCACCGCCGGCAACGCCGTCCGCGTGCAGAACATCTCCCTCAACCACACCTGGATGCTGTCGCCGACGCTGCTGGTGAACAGCACCTTCGGAGTGAATCGCCAGCGCGGCGGGTCACTCTCGAGCGCCGCCTTCGGGTTCGCGGACGCGGGCGTGAAGGTGCTGGGGCCGGAGCACGTCAAGAAGCTGAACGCCCCGCCGGAGCTGGTTCTTTCCGTCACCGGCGGCTTCAGCTTCAGCACGAACCACTTGGGCGACTTCGATCGCGGCGACTTTACCATCCGCGAAGTGGTGACGAAGATCAAAGGGGCCCACGAGCTGCGCTTCGGCGGCGAAGCCGTGCGGGTGCGCAACCACGTCATCAATACCTTCCAGATGGCGGGCAACTTCACCTTCAACGGCCAGCTCTCGGGCGACGGTCTGGCGGACTTTATGTTCGGCCGGGCGTCCCAGTACCGCCAGGGCGGCGGCGAGTTCAAGTTCCTGCTCGGCACCCGCTGGGGCTTCTTCCTGCAGGATAACTGGAAGGTGAACGACCGCCTGTCCCTCAACCTGGGCGTGCGCTGGGATCCCTACCTCCCCTACTTCGACCGCGAAGGCCGCGTGCTGTGCTTCCAGCCCGGGACCACGCAGCGCTCCGTGCGCTATCCCAACGCGCCGCTGGGGTTCCTCTACGGCGGCGAGAACAACGACCCTGGTTGTCCGGTGGGCGGCTCCGAGCCCAACTGGCGGAACATCGGTCCTCGCATCGGCTTGGCCTACCGGCTGACCCAGGACGGCAAAACCAGCCTGCGCCTGGGCAGCGGCTTCTACTACACCCCCATCCAGGCCAGCAACTACAACCCCTTCGCCAATGTGGCGCCGTTTGCCGGAACCTTCACCCTCACCGACGTGGCCTTCGAAGACCCCTTCGGCAGCAAGGGGCAGGCCAACCCGTTCCCGTCGAACTTCGGGCCGGACGTGCCGGGGCCGCAGTTCGTGTTCGCTCCCCTCAACGATGTCCGAGCCTATTTCGCCAAGGACTACCAGATCCCGCGACTGATCACCTGGACCGCCCGGCTCGAGCGTCAACTCGGCAAGGACTGGGTGGCCAGCGTCGCCTACCTGGGAAACAAGGGCGCCTTCCTGCAGCTTGGGATCGCCGAGAACCCGGCGATTTTCCGCCCCGGCGCCACCGTCGGCAATACCCAGGACCGCCGGGTCTACCCCAACTTCGGTCCGGTGACCCGCAACGACGGCTCGGGCAACTCCAGCTACCACTCGCTGCAATGGAACCTGGAGAAGCGTTTCGGTCGCGGCTTCTCCATCCTCGCCAACTACACGTGGTCCAAGAACATCGATGACGTGTCGGCTGTCAATCCGTTCAATCGTACCGTCAGCCGGGGACTGTCGAATTTCGACGTCCCGCACAACTTCAAGTTCTCGAACCTGTGGGACCTCCCCAAGCTGCCCGTGAGCCCCGCCCTGGGCAAGCTGCTCAACGGCTGGCAGGTGAACTCGATCCTGGTGCGGCAGAGCGGGTTCCCCTTCACCGTCTCCAGCGGCGTGGACAACTCCTTCAGCGGCGTCGGCAGCGACCGGGCGGACTACCTGGGCGGCAACGCAAGGCTGAGCGACAGCCGGTCGCTCAACGACAAGCTCCTGCAATGGTTCGACACGTCGCGGTTTGTGGCCAACGCGCCGGGAACGTTCGGAAATTCCGGCCGCGGTATCCTGCGCGGGCCGGGGTTCTTCAACGCCGACCTGGGGGTGCTGAAGCAGACCGGCATCACCGAGCGGGTAAGCGTGCAGTTCCGCGCCGAGTTCTTCAACGTCTTCAACCACCCGAACTTCCGCCTGCCCGCCAGCAACATCTCCTCGTCGCAGCGGGGCCGGATCACGGCGGTGATCGACGAGAATCAGCGGATCCTCCAGTTCGGCCTGAAGCTGTTGTTCTGAGCAGGATGGTGCGCTGCGGTGGCGATACCTGCGGCGAAGTTTCGGGCTACCTCGGAAATGCCCCCTTCTCTCTTTCGCGCAACGCCCGCAGCAGGATCTTGCCCACCGCGGTCTTGGGCAGCGCATCGAGGAACTCGATCTCCGCCGGCACCTTATACTTCGCCAGCCTGCTTCTGCAATGCTCGATCAACTGTCCGGCGGTCGCCCGCTCACCGGTGCGGAGCACGACAAAGGCCTTCACCACCTCGCCACGATACGGGTGCGCCACCCCGATCGCCGCCGCTTCCGCCACCGCCGGATGCGCGTACAGGGCTTCGTCCACTTCGTTCGGAAACACCTTGAATCCGCCCACGTTGATCATGTCCTTCTTGCGCTGCACGATGCAAAAGTAGCCGTCTTCATCCATCCGCCCGATATCGCCCGTGTGCAGCCAGCCGTTGCGGATGGTGTTTGCCGTCTCTTCGGGCTTGTTCCAGTAGCCCTTCATCATCTGCGGTCCGCGCACCACCAGTTCGCCCTCTTCGCCAACCGGCAGCTCGCGCTCGCCGGTCTCCGGATCCACTACCCGCACATCGGTGGAAGGCAACGGCACGCCAACGCTCCCAGGCTTGCGAATCCCCATCATCGGCGTCGTGATGGCGCTGCAAGAAAGCTCGGTCATGCCGTACCCTTCGCGCAGCATCCCGCCGGTCAGCCGCTCGAAGCTGTGGATCGTCTCGACCGGAAGCGGGGCCGCCCCGCTGCCGAAGGTCTTGATGTACTCGAGGCCGCAGGCCGCCGCCCGCGGATGATTCAGAATGGACCGAAACAGCGTGGGCACGCCCGGAAGGTAGGTTGGCCGCATCCGCTCGACGGTGTCAAGGAGCGTGTCCACGTTGTACTTCGGCATCAGGATCATCAGCGTGCCGTTCCAGAAGCTCAAGAGCATGCCGACCACCATGCCGTAGACGTGAAACAGCGGCAGCACCAGCAGGATACGCTCCTCGCCCCGCCGGGTGAAATATTGTCCCCACACCGCGGATTGCAGCATGTTCACGTAGATGCTGCCGTGGGTCAGCATCGCCCCCTTGGAAACGCCCGTGGTGCCGCCCGTGTAGGTGAGCACCGCGACTTCGCCCGAGGCGTCAGCGGGGAGCACCGGCAGCCCGGCGTCACCCTCTTCGGCAAGCAGGGAAGCCAGGGATACTGCTCCCTCGATCGACGGCGGCGTCGCACGCTCGGCCGAGTACTCCGCCAGGCTGGTCACAATCAATAGCTCGATCGCAATCTGCGCCGTGCGCACCACCGGGATCAGCGTGTCCAGCGTCACCAGCGCTCGCATCCCCGAATCCTCGGCGACTCGAGCCATCTCGGGCGCCGTATAGAGCGGGTTCACATTCACCACGATCGCCCCAAGCCGCGTTACTGCGAAGAATGCGATCGGGTACTGCGGGCAATTGGGCAGCATGATCCCCACGCGGTCGCCCTTGCCGATCCCGCGCCCGGCGAGCGCCGCCGCCAGCCTGTCCACCCGCTGCTTGATCTCCCAGAACGTCAGCTCCGCCCCATCCAGATGCGTTGCCGGGCGGCTGGTGTACTGGCTGGCGGCAATTTGCAGGATTTGATAGAGCGGCGCCTGCGGCTGCCGGACCTCCGCCGGCACCCAGAAGTCATAGAATTTCAGCCACCGGCGAGACAAGGAGTAGGATTCCGCCATCACCCTCAGCCCTGGCGGCGCGTCACATCTTTGTAAACTTCGAGCCGTCGTCTGCCTGGTCCGGATCTTTTGGAGCGTCGGGGCTCGCTCCGCTGCCCGATCCCGGAGAACCACCGCTGTTGATCATCACCATGATTCCGTTGATGTACACGCCGCTCGGATCGACTTTCACGAAACCGCCCGGCCCTTTCAGCGTGGCCTCCATTCCGGCCTCGACCACCACTTTCATGCCGCCTTTGATGTGCACCTCCATGCCGGCGTCCAGCGCGTAGTTCGTGCCCACCTTGGTGTGATATTCCGTGCCCACCGTCAGCGAGCACTTGCTGTCGATCTTCTCCTTCTGATTCGCCTTGACGTGCAGTTCCTTGTCCGCGCCGATCTGTTCGACCTGGCCCTGTTTCACGATCAGGTGCCGGTTCATGCCGACCCACTCGCGCATCTCCTCCTTGGTCCGCTCGTCGCGCTGCTTCTCGGAGTGAATGAAAAGCTGCTCACTGCCTTTCAGATCCTCGATGCGGATCTCGTTATAGTTGCTCGCGCCGCCACCCATCGAGCTTTTCGACTTCAAGGTGCTGACCGTCTTCTTGTCGGGCAGCTTGTACGGCGGCGGCTGCATCTCGTCGTAGACTCGCCCCGTAATCAGCGGCCGGTCCGGATCGCCCTCCATAAAGCTCACCACCACTTCCTGCCCCACCCGCGGAACCGTCATCCAGCCCCAATTCAGCCCCGCCCACGCGTGCGAGACACGAACCCAGCAGGAGTTCTTGTTCTCCCGGTCCCAGGGGAAGCGGACCTTCACCCGCCCGTGCTTGTCGACATAAATCTCTTCCCCGCCCGCATCACTGACGACAATCGCCGTCTGTGTGCCCTTGATGGTGGGTTTCGCCGCTCTTCGCGGGGGGCGGTACGGAACATTGGATGGCATCATGGCGTACGTGTTCTTGTAGTGGAAAGGCTCTTCCATCTCCGACCGGTAGTTGGTGCCTTTCGCCTTGTGGTGCACCTCCAGCAGCAGCCAGGACTTGTTCAACTCTTCATTGAAGTGCTCCTCGAGAGTGAATTTGTAGCCTGCCTCAAACGGGCGGCAACCACTGGCGCCTCGCGCCTGGTGGCTTGGCCATTCCTCCATTTCGAGCAGGTCGCGAGCCATCTTCTCCATCCCCGGGCCGTTCCACCGGTAGCCGGGATAGTCGTACTTCTCCGCCTCGGCCTTTTGTCCAGACACGGTGGCTACAAATGGATCGTACTGTTTGCTGAAGTCGAACTCCCGCAGAGTGATCTTTCCCGTCCGGTAGTTCCTCTCCAGGTTCACCGTGTGGACGAAATCCTCCGGATGTTCGGACCACGCCTGGTGAGCGAACTTTGCGTTCTGCTGGTGGGGGCATGGCTTCACTCCGCCCACGCTGTCGGCCAGGATCATGGTGTGCGTGTCTTCTGTGTGTTCCCAGTAATAGAAGATTCCTTCCTCTTCCATCAGCCGGCTCGCGAAGTTGAAGTCCGTCTCCCGGTACTGGACGCAGTAAGCACGCGTCTGGTAACTTCGCGTCAACCGCGGCTTGACCGGGCCGCCATTGGCGCACGCCAGGACGGACTGGATGATCTCCGGAGCCGTCTTGTCCAGAAAGAACCGGCAGTTGCTCTGATGACGCAGAAACCAGAGCCAGGGCACCATCTCCAGCTCGTAGGTCGTCAGCCCCATGTCCAATTCCCGCTGGCGGGCGCTCCGCACCTTCCCATTGATGTGGCGGTAGCTGCGATCGGGCAACTGAAGGTACAGCGTGACGGACTTGTTGAGCAACCGCTCGATGCCCAGGTTCTTCTGGATGGAAACCATTCGCAGGTGAAATTGGAAGGGCCGCGAAATGCCCTCGCGGCCTTCGAACCTCTCCAGCAAGAGCACATCTTCGCCCAGTGGGGTCTTGACCTTGATGGGGCGATTCGCCTGTGAGTAATCCGGCATGCGTGTATCCTCCAGATCCGGGCCGGTTTCGCCTTTTCTTCCTTTTACATCGCGTACACAAAGTTCCCGTCGCCACCGACCGTCACTTCTACACGCGCGATCCGGCCCCCTTCCGCCATCACCGCCAGCAGTTGACGCGAAATGTCCGGCAGCAGCGTATTGGTGAGGATGTTGTCCACGTTGCGCGCTCCGCTTTCTACTTCCGTGCACCGGGTGGCCACTTCGTCCACCAGCGCCGGCGTATAAGACAGCTCGATCTTGTGGTTTTCCATCATCCGTTTCTGGATCTTGCCCAGCTTCAGCCGGATGATCTGCTTGAGCGCCTCATCCCGCACGGGATAGAACGGTATGGTCACCAGGCGGCCGAGAAACGCCGGCTTGAAAATCTTGTCCAGCTCCGGCTTGATCGCCTTGACGATTCCTTCAGGAGACGGCATTGTCTCCGGATCCGCCATCAGCTTCGTCAAAGTGTCGGTGGCCGCATTCGAGGTCAGGATGAGGATCGTGTTCTTGAAGTCGATCTCCCGGCCTTCGCCGTCTTCCATGCGCCCTTTGTCAAACACCTGGAAAAACAATTCATGCACATCCGGGTGCGCCTTCTCGATCTCGTCCAGCAGGACCACCGAATAAGGCCGCCGGCGGACAGCTTCTGTCAGCACGCCGCCCTCGCCGTAGCCTACATAACCTGGAGGCGAGCCCTTCAAAGTCGACACGGTGTGCGCCTCCTGAAACTCCGACATGTTGATGGTGATCACGTTGTGCTCGCCGCCGTACAGCATGTCCGCCAGCGCCAGCGCCGTCTCCGTCTTGCCGACGCCGCTTGGCCCGACCAGCAGGAACGTCCCGATCGGCTTGTTCGGATCCTCCAGCCGCGCCCGCGACGTCCGGATGCGCTGGCTGATGGCATGCAGCGCCTGATCCTGTCCAATCACGCGGCGGCCCAGATGCTTCTCCAGATCCAGAATGGTCCGTACCTCGTCGCGCATCATGTTGCCCACCGGGATACCCGTCCAGTTCGAGATCACTTCGGAGATCACTTGCAGATCCACCGTGACCCGGATGAGCGGCTGCTCGCCCTGCAACGCGTCCAGTTCGGCGTTGAGCGCGGTAAGCTGCTCGCGCATCTCCGCCGGCGTCCCTTTGGGCTCTTCGACGCCCTCCGGGAGCGGGGCATTCGGATCCTCGAGGCGTGTGCGCAGCACCCGAATGCGCATCACCAGGTCTTTCTCTTTGTCAAACCGCTCGTTCAGCGCCTTCAGCCGCTCCGCCGTGCCGGCCTTTTGCCTGGCGATCTCCTCGATACGCTCGGCGTGATCCATGCCCACCGTCTGCTCCCGAGTGAGCACCCGCTCCTGCGTTTCCAGGTCGTCCAGTTGCCGCACCGCCGTCTCAATCGCCGGCGGCATCGCGTTCTGTCCCAGCGCCACCCGCGCGCACGCCGTGTCCATGACGCTGACCGCCTTGTCCGGCAACTGCCGGCCGGCCAGGTAGCGATGCGACAGCACGACCGCGGCCGCCACGCCTTCATCCAGAATGCGCACTTTGTGATGCTTCTCGAGCGCCCCGACAATCCCGCGCATCATCACCATGCACGTCTTCTCGTCCGGCTCCTCGACCTTCACCACCTGGAAGCGCCGGGCCAGCGCCGCGTCCTTCTCGAAATACTTCTTGTATTCGGACCACGTCGTCGCCGCCACCGTCCGCAATTCGCCGCGCGCCAGCGCCGGCTTGAGCAGGTTGGCCGCGTCGTTCTGGCCGGCCTGCCCGCCCGCGCCAATCATGGTGTGCGCTTCGTCAATGAACAGAATGATCGGCGTGGGTGAGGATTTCACTTCTTCGATCAATCCCTTCAGCCGGTTCTCGAATTCACCTTTAATGCCCGCACCCGCTTGCAGCAACGCCAGATCCAGCGTCCGCACCTCGATGTTCTTGAGCGGCGGCGGCACGTCACCGTGGGCCACCCGCGAGGCAAACCCCTCCACCACCGCTGTCTTGCCGACGCCCGCTTCGCCGGTCAGAATCGGGTTGTTCTGACGCCGCCGCATCAGGATGTCGATCACCTGCCGGATCTCGAAGTCGCGCCCCAGCACCGGATCGATCTTGCCCTTGCGCGCGTTCTCGGTGAGGTTCACCGTGTATTGATCGAGGTTCGGCATCTTGCCGCCGATGGGCCGCGGCTTGCCCGGGGTCTCCGTCTCCTCGGCCGCTGCCATGATCGCGTCCTCCTGCGATCCGGAGGCGATGGCCTGGAAATCCTTCTTCAGCACGTCGAGCGAGATCTTCTGCATCTCCCTGCTGATCTCCTGCACAATGCGCTGCAAATCCTCGTGGGTCAGCAAAGCCAGCAGGGTGTAGCCGCTTCGGATCTGGTGGGCTCCGAAGTCGATGGATCCGATCGTCCAAGCTTCCGTCAGCATCTTGAGGATGGACGGGCTCAGCGCCGGCGTTCGCGCGTTGCCGCGCTTCATCTTGTCCATGCTCCGGTTCAGCTCGGTGGTCAGCCGGGACGGATCCACGCCGAACTGGTGGAAGATCTTCGCCGTATCCGCGTCCGAGTACTCCAGCAGGCGCATCAGATAATGCTCGATTTCGATGTTGAAGTTCGTGCGCGACAAACAAAGCTGCGCCGCGCCGTCCAGCGCGTTGCGCGTCACATCGTTCAGTTTCCCAATCAAAGACCGCAGGTTGACGCTCATACTCATCCTTTCATGGAATCACTTATTAGAGCAGGAATACCGTCTCATCGGGGTCGCGGCCCATATCCTCGTTTCTCGCCCAGGTCACCCACCCCAGCCGCGGGCCTCCCGCTCCCAGCGCCCCCAGTTCACACTTTGGCACTTCCTCGCGTTTCAACACCAATTGCGCCTCGAAATTCTGCTCCCCGTTCGAAAAGAACTTTGTCAGCGCTTTCAGCGGGCGGTGCGCGGACCCGTTTGGCAGAAAATCCAGATATTGCTCGAGCGTCAGCGGCCCGATCCGGACCCGCACTCCGGATTGCGGGTCCCACACTTCGTTGCCCACTACCACGCCGACGCCAAGCTGCTCGGAGTAACTGTCTCCGCGGGCGAACTGGCACTGCGATCTGCGCTCCAACTGGTACCACGCCCCCATGAACTGCTCCACCTGGACCGGCGCTGCGAAGTAATCGCTCAGCAATTGCTCGAGCGCCAGCGCGGAACGAGGCAGCAGGCTTAGCAATCCGCTGTAAAACAGCGTCGTCTCATCCCGCACCTGCTGCCGGTTCTGCAACCCGCCGGTTCCCAGCCCGATCAGGTCCAGCAGATATTGCGAGATCCGGTCCCGCTCGCCACGCTCGTAGGCGACATAGAACCGGTACTTTTCCCACGCCTGATAGAACATGCTGATCATGCGGTGATTGAAAATGTCCAGGAAGGCCGCCAGCGCGCCATCCTTCGCCCGCAGCCGCGTCCGAATGTATTCGGTGTAGTACAGCGGCAGCGCTCCCAGCGGGCCGAACAGCCCCATGAAATTTACACTCAGCGCCACCGGCCCCTGTTCCGGCCAGTCCAACTGCTGGATCTGGCTGGCCGGGAATGCCGGGTTGGAGTGAGCCAGAAACCGCGCTACTTCTTTTTCCGGAGGGTAGAATTTTCCCACCTGGCCCCGCTCGGAGAGGATCCTCTCGAGCCAGCGCACCGTCTGGAAGAATTGGAACTCCCAGGGCGTCTCACGGAGGCTCCTCTGCAGAACGGGCTGACTCACATCAGAATCCGCTGGCCGGCTCGTGGCAGCCATTCCCTTACCACCTCCTTTCTCTGGCGCGTTCGCACCACCAACTGGCTGAAGCTGTTCAGGGTGGCATACAGCCCCAGGAAATGCTCGAGCACATTCGCAAAAAGAAACACTCCTCCGCCGACAAACTGCTCCTCGTCAAACACGATCTCACTGCGCAACCCGCGCGCGAAGCTGATCCCGTTTTCCGAGATGACCCGCGCAAACTGCCTGCTGCTCGTCAATCCCACGATCCCTTCGATCTGTTTGGCCGTGTGCACCGAATCGGTGAAATTGTAAAGTTTCAGGATCTCCTGCAGCGCTTCGCGTCCTTCTTCCACGATGGATAAATAATTCAGCGACAGGTGCGAAATCAGACGCCAGAAGGTCCCTTTTCCGACCGGGGGCCGTAGCGGGGCGGTCGGCCGCCGAAGGCATACGATCTTCTTGATCGCCGCCATGCCCTCGATGGTGAAATCCCCCGTTTCACTGCCGAACGGCAGGCGCGCCGGCAGATCGCGGTTCGTGCACAGCGTCCTTATGGTCAGAGTGTCAGCGCCGGGCATGACATTTCGCGTCGAAAGATCCACCAGCGACAGCATGATGTCCGTTCCCTCGTCTGCGCCGATTCTCCGCTGCCGCCGGTTGGCCACCCAAAACGTCTGCTTGCTGTCCTTGGTTGCTGCGTGCCGGAACGAATAGAAAGGCTCGAATCCCTTTTCCTCCCTTGACTGGGGGTCGATGCTCACCACTTCTTCAATCGAGAAGATCTCGGTCGAGTTCATCCGCCGCACATCCGGAATCACCTGGTATTCGTACTTGCGCTGGTCCAGCAGGATCGGCTCGCAGGTCTGAGGAAACAAGTTGATGATCGGTGTACAGCCGAGCCGGAACGTCTTTGGACTCAGACCCATCTCGATCTCCTGCCGCCGATCCTCGATCTCGAATGGCGAGATCAGAAAGACGATCTCGGCCTGCTCCTGGAAGCCCGACCTCCACACGCCCGCCAGCCCGCCCAGCTCCAGAAAGAAAAACTTCTCGGGAAAAATGAAGTATTCCTGGAGAAGCCGGTAGGCCAGAAAAGACCGCCTCGGATACGGCAGCATTCCCTCATCCTCGGTGAAGCCCAAGGCCCGCACCGCAGCCGCCGGGAGCGTGGCTGCCTTCCTTCGGGTGTTCTTCGGATCCCGGATCAACACCTGCACGCAGTTGTTCAGCAGCAGCTCGTACAGCACGTGGATCACCTTGCTCTCCCCGTGCAGGTAGAACCGCAGCGAATCCATCTCGAGCTTGTCGAGCCGCACGTCCTGACCCGCCTGCACCAGCAGGCGCAGCGCCCCCACCGCCTCGGCCGACTTGATGGGCGGGCTCAGCCGGTCCGGCGGCAGATAGGAAGCCTCGGCAATGCTCACCGGCCACAGCGTCGCGTCAAAGCAGGTGCGGAATTTGCACGGCTCCCCTGCCACACCGCGGGAATACATCATCGTGCCCTTCGGGATCGTCAGGCCGGTGGTGAGTTTGGCCCGCTCCGGATCCACCACCATCTCGACCACCGACATGGACGGGATCGTCCGCACATAGTGCGGGTACACAAGGGAGAGAAGCGCTTCGGTGATTTCCGGAAACTCGTCGTCGATCTTCAGGTGAATGCGCGCCGCCAGGAACGCCACCGATTCGATGATTCGCTCGACATGCGGATCGTCGCACTTGTCCTGCTCGAGCAGAAGCCGCGACGCGATCTTGGGGAACTTTTGCGCGAACTCGACTCCCATCTGCCGCAGATAGGCCAGCTCCCGCTCGTAATACAGCAGGAAGTCATCCCGCACCGGACTCTCCCTTCACCTGATACTCGCCGGAAGCGATATCCAGCACGGTATCAAAGGAGATGTGCTCCGGCGCGGGATCCATCTTCAGGAAGCCGTCGATCTGAAATCGCAGCGCCTGGCCGGGGTCGAACGACGTCTCGAGCAACCGCACGCTCACCCCGGCCAGACGCGGCTCGAACCGTGTGATCGCCACTTCCAATTGCTTTTGCAGGCGCTGCCGGTCGGTAGGGTTGACCAGGCTCAAATGCGAGAAATCCGACAATCCATAGTTGAACACCGACCGCGCCACTTCCGGCATGTCGGGCGGCGTCTGATGATTCGCCCGCGAATTGAATAGCCATTCCATGTCCCGTCTGAGAGACGCTTTCAGCAGCCGCACCGATTGAGCGCGCGTAACCGGCGACTCGGCTTTCAAATTGGGCTCCTGGTCGGTGAGCCGATCCAGCAGAGATAATGAAACGATCTGTTCGGATTCCCGCGGCATTCTTCAAGGCTATTTCAAACAGGCCAGCGCCTGCATCGGATCCAGCCGGCAAATCCAGGAATAAATCTGCTGCTTGCGCTCGCTGTCTCCTTCCAGGCAGCGGTAGAGCAGGGCGAGCGTGTGGGCGACAAGCTCCGCCGGCTCCCATTCGTCCAGCTTCCGGGTTGCGATCTCCGACGCCATATCCTCGAGGATGGGGCGGGCCACCATCTGCCGTCCGATGGACAGGCAGATTTGCGCCAGTTGCATCTTGCGATGAAACCTGGCCCGGCCGCTGCGTTCCAGTGCCATCTCCCGCACCAGGATCTCGATCGCCTGCTCCTTGTTTCCGGTGCGCAGCGCCTCTTGCGCCAGCTCGAACGCGTCCGGCGGGCGCATCTCGCCCTGCTGCCCGTCCGAGCCTTGGAGCGCCGGCCCGGCGGCCGGCTGGAACATCTCGTACTCCTCCGGGCCGCCCGTTGTCTCCGGCTGAGGCAGCGGCTCGGGGGGCAGGATATTCTCCCGGATCCAGGCCGCCGTTTCTGCGTTGGCCGCCGGCGAATCGTCCATCAGCATCATGTTCAGCAGATCCGGCATGTCCGTGAGCAGGCTTTTCAGGGAGGACTTGATCGCGGCGGCGACCGCGGAATAGCCCTGGTTTTCACACGCCTGTACGATGAAGCGCTGCAAGTCGAGCCAGCCCCGCCCGCCCGGCGACGCCATCACACTCTCTCCGGCCTGGATCACTTCTTCCCAGCTCGATTCCAAGGAGAGCCTTTTGACTTGCACGCGCATCTCGGTGGGCGGCGGATCGAGCAACAGAGGATCCGGCGCCGAAGCGCCCGAGGCGCGCAACTCCCCCCAACGGTACCCGCGCAGCAGGAGATACGGCGCCGGATTCTGGGGGTCTTGCACCCTCAACCAGGCGGCAATCGCCGCTAGCCGGTCCGCTGCATCCTCGGGGCTCTCCGGCTCGAGGCCCGCTACGACACGCGCCCGCTTCTTGACGCGACCCACCGTAACGGCGCCCGCTTCCGCTCCCTCACCCTCTTCGGCGGAAGCAGTCTCTCCGGACTCTTCCGTGTCCGCGTCTGGCTCGGCAATCCGTTTCTTCTCCAGCAGGCTGCTGGCCGTTACCAGAATCTCGTCGAGTGCGGACCGGATCTTCGAGAACGAGGGCTGTTCATCTTTGAACTTCTGCTCGCAGAGCTCCTGAAACGTCTGGATCTGGCCGAGGATGGCGGTGAGCTCGTCTACCTGCTTGATCAGAAAATCCTTCGACGTTTTCTGCAAGCCGGCGTCGAAGACGTCCGAGGTGGTTTTCCCCTCCGCTACGGCGGCGTCGAAAGCCGCTCTTTTCTTGTCCCACTCCGGATCGTCGTTGGCCTGATCGGGGTCCGGCGGGCCCCCGATCATTTGAGATTCTTTGTATTGCAGCAGGTTGTGGCCACCTTTGGTCAGGGGCGCCTGCCGCAAAGGCAACTCCAGATAGGCCCCTGCCCAATCCAGGGGCGCCAGCCGCAGTCCCTCGTCGCCATCCTCCATCTCCGGATACAAAGTGTCCCAAAAATTCTCCACCAGGCCGTGCAAAACCAACAGCCCATTCCGGAAACCGGAGAACCCCTGCTTGGCCAGCCACCCCTCCGCCAGCCAGGCTGCCACTTGCAAGTCCTTGGATTTCTTCAGCAGAATCTCCTCGGACAGCTTGATGACCGGGCCGTAGTCCACGGCCGAGTCCTCGGAGAGCCAGTCGCCTCCCTGCCTTCGTGCTTCCTTCAGCTTGTCAAACTGCTGGGTGTAGCGAATGTTCTCCCCGCCTGGCGATGGGCCGGGGATCGGTTGGAGGAGTTCCTCGACGCTTGCCATACATTATCCCGAGGGGGGGTCGGTGACAATCAGCCGGCAGCCGCCTCCCCCGCGCTCCCCTCCGCCGCCTCTTCCGGCTCGAATTCCACTTTCCGGACCTCCAACAGGGACAACTCATCCCCGTCCACCAGAAGCAGCTTTTGTCCATAAGGGATGAGATGACCGTCTTCTTCCTCCCAAACGGTCGAGCGGCCCAGCCGGACATTGTCGTCGGAGTGGCGAAATGAAAAGGGACATAAGACGGGCAGAAGGCATTCGCCGAGCTCTGCCTGCCGGAACGAGGCCGAGGTGTGGATCAGGACCGGCGCCCAAAGCAGATCCCGCAGCCGCTTGGGAGGCTGCATCTCGAGCGAATCGATGTGTGCAAGCGGAATCCACAGGTAGGCGCCCGCCGAGTACACCTCGAGCCGCGCGCCGATTCGGGGATCCGCGTCTTCCACGCTCTCGAAAGGCTGGCCGTTCAGGGTGCCCCGCCGCGACGGCTTTGCCGACGCCGCGGGAAAATCTTTCTTCTCGAATGTCTCTCTCCTGGTGCGCTCCGAGTGCATGCACGCCTCGTACAGCAAAGCGCCCATCCCCGCTTGCTGGTTCTCCTTTGCGAGAAGCTCCAAGTGCTTGCGGGCGCGATCGAGATCACCGGTGAAACACAGCAGCTCAAACAAAAAAGTACGGCGCCGGGCGTCCGTTGGGTTGTCCCGCAACTCGACGCTCAGCGCCTGTACCGCGTCGTTGAGCTTGCCGGCCTGGAATAGCTCCCGGGCGGTCATGGCTTGACTCAACGCTAGACTTTCACGTTCTTCTTCTGATCCCAGCCCTTGGGAACCAGCGCCGAGATCGCGCCCTTGGCGTCCTGCTTGCCGTACGCCTGGATCAGCTTGGAAAAGTTCAGGCTGATCGATTCGGTCGGAACCGGATCACCGGACCCTGTCCCGCTCAGCGTCTGGCTCGACACCAGGATGTCCTCGAAGGTCACCTTGTAGAACACCTTCTGGCCGCCGTCACCGGTCGCCTTCCGCACGCTCAACACAGCCTTCGCGATGTGCTTGCCAGTGCAGGTGGCCTCGAACAGGAACGGGGTGGCGTTATCGCAACGCTTGGTGAAGTGGAAATCCTGGAACTGCACCTTGCCCGTGGCGCCTCCTCCGCCGTACTGGAAACTGCCTGACTGGGTGGCGCCGAACGAGTAGGACATGAGTTCGATATTCTTCGTAAACTCCTTGTCTTCCGTCTCGCCGTCGACCCCGTCAATCTTCAAAAACGCATCAAACGCTGCCATTGATATTCTCCTTCTTTCCTTGTGTGTTTGTTATTTTCGAAGAGCCTGGTGTGGAAACTCTCCGGGTAACTCCTCATGCCGCCATTTACCTCTTGGCGGGCGCCGGCAATTCAGCCACCAGGCGCAGCGACACCGTCAGCTCATCCAATTGGAAGTGAGGCCGCAGGAACGCCACTGCCTTGTAGGCTCCGGGTTTGCCCGGGATTTCCATCACCTCGATTCGGGCTTCGCGCAGAGGGTGCGCCGCCTTGACCGTCGGCGAGGCCGTGTCGTCCGGAACAACATACTGCTTGATCCATTCGTTCAGCCAGATCTCGCAATCCGTCCGCGACATGAAGCTGCCGATTTTGTCCCGCATCATCGCCTTCAGATAGTGCGCGAACCGGGAGACAGCGAGGATGTAGGGCAACTGGGCCGACAGCCGCGCGTTGGCGTTGGCCTGCGGCTTGTCGTACAGCTTCGGCTTCTGCGCGCTCTGCACGCTGAAGAACGCGGCATAGTCCGTGTTCTTGCAGTGCACCAGCGGGATGAAGCCTTGATCGGCCAGCTCTTTCTCCCGGCGGTCCGTAATCGGCACCTCGGTCGGGCATTTCATGGCCACGTCACCCTCGTCGGTGTAGAAGTTATGCACCGGCAGGCCCTCGACCAGCCCGCCGCCTTCCACGCCCCGGATGGCGGCGCACCAGCCGTGGCGCGCGAACGCGTTCGTCAGCCGCGCCCCCAGCGCGAAGGCCGCGTTGCCCCACAGGTACTTGGTGTGATCGGTGCCATCCACCCCTTCTTCGTAATTGAACGCTTCAATCTGCTTGTTATCGCGGCCATAGGGAAGCCGCATCAGAATGCGTGGCACACACAAACCGACGTACCGCGAATCCTCGCCCTGCCGGAAGGATTTCCATTTGGCGTATTCGGTGGTGTCGAACACCTTGCTCAAGTCGCGCGGCGCGTCCAGTTGCGTGTAGTTCTCGAGGTTGAACATTTCCGGAGCGGCCGCTGAGAGAAACGGCGCGTGCGCTGACGAGGCGACCTGGGCCACCCGTTCCAGCAGCTCGACGTCCTCCGGATGGCGGCCGAAATCGTAATCGCCGATCAACCCGGCGAACGGAGCCCCGCCGAAGATGCCGAATTCCTCTTCGTACACCTTCTTGAACAGCGTGCTTTGATCGAACTCCGGCGCGCGCTGCAAATCGCGCAACAGCTCGCGCTTGGAGACGTTGAAAATCTTCACCTTCAACATCTCACTGGTTTCGCTATTGTCCATCACGTACTTCAGTCCCCGCCAGCACCCTTCCAGTTTCTGGAAGGCCGCGTGGTGCAGGATCTCGTTCAACTGGATGGAGAGCAGGTGATCAATTTGCGCGATCCGCGCGTTGATCATCGCCTCGGCATCCTTGGAAACGGCCATCGACCCTTCCAGAACCTGGTTCACGAAGTTCCGGATCAGATCCTTGCCTCGCTCTTTCGCTGCGGGATCCTTTGCCAGCCGCCCTTCTTCAACGATCGTGTCCAGCAGGCTCAGTTCCTGCACCTGCTCTTGCGCCTTCGGCGCCACCTTTCTGGCTTCACTCATTGCCGGATCCTCCTTCCTTGCCGATCTCGGATTTCAGCTTTGCCAGCTTGTCGGCATCGCCGACCGCTTCCAGAAGCATCTGCTCGAGCTTGTCGTTGCCCATCAGGCTGCCTCGCAAGTCGGCCAGTTTCGTGCGCAGGTCCAGAAGCTCCTTGAGCGGCTTTACCTGCTTTGCCACGCTCTCCGGCTCGAAGTCTGACAGACCCTTGAAAGCCAGGTTCACCCGGAGCTGTCCTGCGTCCGGATCTTCGCTCAGCTTGTTTTCCACCTGGAAGGCAAGGTGCGGCTGCATCGCCTCCATCACCTTGTCGAAGTTTTCCGGGCTCACTTCCACGAACTTCCTGTCCCGAAGCCGCGGCAGCGGCTGCTCGGGCATCCCTGTGAAGTCACCCAAAACGCCGAGCACGAACGGTAGTTCCTTGATTTCAATGGCGTCACCTACTTCCACATCGTAGGTGATGTGGACTCTAGGAGGGCGTATTCGATCCAGTTTATGCTGTGTGCTTTCTCTTGCCATGTAATTCCTCTTCTTCCCTCCGTTCCGGAGAGATGCTGGTTCCCATCAGGTTCTGCTTGGGGAGATCTCGACTCCTGTCAGAGAACCGCCTGCTTGTTTTCGGCCGGACAAGGTTGTCGGCTCGTCCCGACCCGTGTACATACGTACCACAGCGGTCTGGAAAGTTCAACCCAAATCGGCGGTTCTGGCCTCCCTCTGCCTGATGCCCTCATCAGCTCCAAATCACATTAGCGTATTTCTCCCGCCAAAAGCATCATGCCACAAGAAGAATTTTCTAGTACTGCGTTTTTGTGTACCAGGAGGTACCAATGACCCGTTGGACCGCCATACTCGTGTCCGCTCGGCAGGGGCGAAGGAAAATTGAAGGCCGGCGACCTTGCCGATGATTTTACCCTCCCGGTGCTCAAATCGGACAAACGAGTCATGCTTGCCTCCTTCCGGGGCAAGAAGCCGGCGCGGCTGGCGATGATAAAATCAGAGTCAGTCAGGCCGCACGCATGTCCCGATTTCGCCTACCCCGGACGGCTGGGATTCTGGCGCCGGTTGCTGCCGAGGTGACCCGCTAAATCCATGTGCGGAATTGCCGGCTACGCCTCCCTTGCTCCGGACTGCCCGGAATCGGTCCTCGAGCAAATGACGGATACGATTCACCACCGAGGTCCGGATGGGGTCGGATACTATCGCGATTCGCTGGCGGCCTTGGGACACCGGCGGCTGAGCATCATTGACCTGGCCGGTGGCAGCCAGCCCATGGCGAATGAAGACCGGACGTTGTGGATTGTTTACAACGGCGAAATCTTCAACCATGCCAGCCTCCGCCCCGAACTGGAAGCGATGGGCCACCGCTATCAAAGCCGTTGCGACACGGAAACGATCCTCCACGCCTACGAGCAATACGGGGCGGCCTGCCTTTCCCGCTTCCGCGGCATGTTCTCGTTCGCTATCTGGGATACCGCCAAACGCAGGCTGTTTTGCGCCCGGGACCGGCTCGGAATCAAGCCCTTCTACTACTATTGGGACGGCCGGTGGTTTGTCTTCGCGTCCGAGATCAAGGCGTTGCTAAAGCACCCAGCCGTTCCGGTCGCGCTCGATAGCGGCGTGCTCTCCGAGCACCTCGCCTTCGGCTACACGTGCGGCGATAAGACGCTGTTCGCCGGCATTCGCAAGCTGATGCCGGGACACTATCTCGATCTTTCTCTTTCAGAATCGCGCCCCGAGCTCCGCATCGAGAATTACTGGGATGTGCCCGCCGGCCAGCCGGATTCCACCAGCGACGAAGAATGGATCGCCGAGTGCCGGCGTCGCGTCGAAGAAACCGTCCGTATGCGTCTCATGAGCGACGTGCCGCTGGGCATGTTTCTCTCGGGAGGCGTGGATTCGAGCGCCATCGCCGCACTGATGAAGCGAATGACCTCGACGCCCGTCGAGACGTTTTCCGTCGGCTACCGCGAAGAGCAATCGAGCGAGCTGGGCTACGCGCGCCAGGCCTCCCGGATGATCGGCGCCAGCCACCACGAAATCGTTGTCGGCATGGACGATTTCTTCAATGTCCTGCCCAGGCTGGTCTGGCACGAAGATGAGCCGCTCGCGTGGCCTTCCAGCGTGTCGCTGTACTTCGTGTCGCGGCTGGCCTCCGAGCGAGTGAAAGTGGTTCTGACCGGTGAAGGAAGCGACGAGTTGTTCGGCGGCTATGCCCGTTACCACTTCTACCTGCTCAATCAGCGATGGATGCGGTTGTACCGCTGGGTTCCGGAGGCGGCACAGCGATGGATGCGGGACCGGATTGCGGATTCGAGGCTGCTTTCAGGCGATCTGCGGCGGAAGTTCCAGCACACGGTGTTGGGCCGTGCCGGCGGCATCGAGTCGCTGTATCTGGACAACTTTTACGCCGCTTTCCCGCCGGCTGAGCAAGAAAGCGTCTTCCCGCGTCTGGAACCTGAAGCGGCCTACGCGGATATTCGGTGCTGTTGGCAGCGGGCCCTGCCCCGGTCCGCTCTCGGCCGGATGCTCTATACGGATCAGAAGACGTACCTGGTCGAGCTGCTCATGAAGCAGGACCAGATGAGCATGGCTTGCTCGATTGAAAGCCGCGTCCCTTTTCTGGACCATCCGCTGGTGGAATTCGCGGCCGGCGTGCCGGATCGCCTCAAGATCCGCCGTGGCTCCGGCAAGTACATCCTGAAGAAAGCCTTCGAGGATCTGCTGCCCGCGGAGATTCTGAACAGGCCTAAGATGGGCTTCCCCACCCCCCTGCGCCAGTGGCTGCGCTCGGAAGCGGCAGCACCCCTGTTTGCGATGCTCGTGCAAAAAGGCGGATTGCTAAGCGAAGTCGCCGACCTGGGCGCCGTTGGGGACTTGCTCGACCGGCATCAGCAGAACCTCGAGGATGCCACCGACCGGCTGTGGCGCCTGCTCAACTTGCAGATCTGGGGGGAGATCTTTCTGCGTGGGAATCGCGATTTCCGCCTCGAGCCGCTGCTGGCCGGCGCGGCCCAGGCGCGGCTATGAGAATCCTCTGGGTGAATGCCGGCTTCCTTCACCCCACCACCAAAGGCGGGCAGATCCGCACGCTGGAGACGCTGCGCCAGTTGCACCGCCGGCACGAAATTCACTATGCAGCCTTCGAGAATCCTCAGGAGCCGGAGGGCCCGGCCCGGTCCGGGGAATACTCCGCTCACGCCTATCCAGTTCGGTTTCAAGCGCCCGTGAAGCGCTCACCGGCGTTTGTTCTGCAACTGGCCGCGGGTCTGTTTTCACCGCTGCCGGTGGCCATTCGCCGGCACTATTCTCAGGAAATGGCGCGCCTGCTGGCCGGCGATCTGCTGCGCCGGAGCTTCGACAAGGTGGTGTGCGACTTCCTCTCGCCGGCGCCTCATTTTCCAGATCTTGGCAACGTGATCCTGTTCCAGCATAATGTCGAGACCATGATCTGGCGCCGTCGCGCCGAACAGGCAGGCGATCGATGGCGCCGCTCCTACCTGGCCCTGCAAGCCCGCCGGATGTACGCCTACGAGCGTGCGGTGTGCCGGGCCTGCGGATTCGTTCTGGCGGTCTCCGATCATGACGCCAGGTGGATGCGGGAAGAGTTCGGACTGGGCCGCGTCCGCGCCGTTCCCACCGGCGTGGACGTCCATCACTTTGCGCCACCCGGGAACCCTGTCGAGGTCGCGGATCTGGTGTTTGCCGGCTCGATGGATTGGGCGCCGAATATCGACGGCGTCCAGTGGTTCGTCCGGGAGATGCTGCCCCGCATCCGGGCCCAAAGGCCGGAAGCGAGCCTCGCGGTGGCGGGCCGTTCTCCCGCTCCGGAAGTGCTGGCGCTCGCACGCCAGGATCCGCTCATCACCATAACGGGAACGGTTCCCGACATCCGGCCGTATCTGTGGGGCGGATCTGTTGCTGTTGTGCCTTTACGCATCGGAGGAGGAACACGGTTGAAGATCTACGAGGCCATGGCCGCGAAAACTCCGGTGGTGGCGACCACGATTGGAGCCGAAGGTCTCCCGGTTCGAGACGGCGAGCACCTGCTGCTGGCCGATGAGCCGGAACGGTTCGCGGCTCATTGCCTGTCGCTGCTGGAAAACACCGAGAGGCGGCGCCGGATGACGGACGCCGCCTGGCGCCATGTCTCCTCGTCTTTTTCCTGGGAGTCCGCGGCGCGTCAATTTGAGCTGTTTCTCGAGGAGGCGCCCCGCTGGAAGCCTCTGCCGGGGTGATAGATGGAGAACGGCGCATGATCGAAGCGGTGGCGGTCTTCGTATTCAGCGTCAGTGTGGCGTTCATTCTCTACATCCTGGTTGGCTATCCGCTGATGCTGGATCTGCTGGCTCGGCGGCGAGCGAACCCTGTTCAGAAACGCCCGATCGAGCCCACTGTGTCCGTCATCCTGCCCGTCTACAACGGGGAGCGGTGGCTGGCGGCAAAGATCGAATCTCTCCGGGCTTTGGATTACCCGAAACATTTGATCGACATTCTGGTCGTCTCGGATGGATCCCAGGACCGCACGGCGGAGATTGCGAGAAGCCTGGAAGGGGTCCGGCTGCTGGAGATCCCTCACGGAGGGAAGGCGCGGGCCATCAACGCCGCGCTGGAAGCCGTCTCGGGAGAAGTCCTGCTGTTTACCGACGTGCGCCAGCAGTTGGAGCCGGGTTGCCTGCGTCCCCTGCTGGCCAACCTCGGCGACCCGCGGGTTGGCGCGGCTACAGCCGAGCTCCGTTTGCTTCCCTCCACCAGGGCGGAAGAGGCGGATGCCGGCGCCTATCTCCGATTCGAGCACTGGATTCGAGACCGCTTGAGCAAGATCGATTCTTTGCTGGGGGTGGCCGGCGCACTCTACGTGATCCGGCGGGAGTTGGCCCGGCCGCTTCCGCCGGATACCCTGCTCGATGACGTGTGCATGGTGCTGCCGCCGTTCTTTGCGGGCTATCGGGTGGTGATGGAGCCTGCTGCCGTGGCCTTTGATGAGCCTGTGCCTTTGAAGGGCGAATTCCGGCGCAAGGTGCGCACCATTGCCGGCCTCTATCAGACTCTTCGTGCTTATCCGGCATTGCTCGGATCAGCCAACCGGATGCGGCTGCACTTTATCTCGCACAAGCTGGGGCGGGTGTGGCTGCCGTTCTTTCTGGCGCCGGCGGCGCTCTCCAGTTTCTGGCTCCCCGCTCCATGGAGCCGGTTTGCGCTCACCGGGCAAGCTGCTTTCCTTCTGCTGGCGGGCATCGATTTGCTGATTCCACAATGGTTCCCGCTCAAACGCCTTACTTCGGCGGCGCGCACATTCCTCGTGATGATGGCGGCGGCGGTGGGCGGGCTGTCTGTTTTTTTCGTTTCCCCACTGGTCTTGTGGAAATCCTCCGGAGAGAAATCGACGGTGAAGGCCGGATGATCCAGAGAGGAAAACCGTGGCCGGTTCTGCTGCTGGCGCAGCATTTGAGCGAAGGCGGCTCGGAGCGCCAGCTTGCCGAAACCGCGATTTCGCTCGATCGCTCGGAGTTTGCGCCCCACGTGGGATGTTTGCGCCCCGGCGGGTTCCGGGAGGAGGAGCTGCGGCGGGCGGGGGTGCCGGTGGTGTGTTTCGCCATGCGCTCCTTTCTCTCCGTCTCCGCGGCCGCCGGCGCAATTGGCATGCTGCGTTATCTCCGCCGCCATCACATTCAGCTTGTGCATGCTTTCGATGTGCCGATGGATGTGTTCGCCGTCCCGGTGGCCCGCGCCGCGCGGACGCCCGTCGTGCTCAGCAGCCAGCGAGCGCATCGCGAATTGACGAAAGGCTTGCTGCGGCCGGCCCTGCGGATCGTCGACCGGCTGGCCGACGGAATCATCGTCAACAGCAACGCCTTGCGCCGGCGCCTCATCGAGGACGAAAAGGTCCCGCCCGGGCGCATCTACCTTTGCCATAACGGAATCGACACGGATCTGTTCCATCCGGGCAACCGCGATCTTCGCGCGGACAAGCCGCTGGTCATCGGGTCGGTATGCGTGCTGAGACCGGAAAAGTCGCTCGGCACGCTGCTGGAGGCGTTCGCGCGCCTGCGGCCGCAAGAAAGCGGATTGACTCTCCGGATCACCGGCGATGGTCCCGCCCGGCAGGAGCTGGAAGCGCTCGGACGCCGGCTGTCCTTGCAGGACCAATTCCGGCTGGAGCCTGCAACCAGCAAGGTGGCCGAACGACTTCGCGAAATCGATATCTTTGTGCTCCCGTCCCTGTCGGAGAGCTTTTCTAATTCCTTGATGGAAGCCATGGCCTGCGGCTGCGCCACCATCGCCTCGCGCACCGGGGGCAACCCGGAGCTGGTCCAGGGCGGGGAGACCGGGCTTCTTTTTGAGACCGGCAACGTTCGGGAGCTGGCGGATCAATTGCGCCGGCTGGTGGACGATGCTTCTCTCCGGCTGCGTCTCGGCGCGTCCGCATCCAGCTTCGTCCGCGGCCGCTTTTCCCGCCAGCGAGCGGTGGACAACGTGGCGGCCGTTTACCGGAAGTTCCTTCAAGCAAAGAGCGAACCCGCCGCAGCCTCCGACGAACAGTGATATTCTTTTTGGGTTCATGCTGTCGATCGAACACCAGCAGGTGCGGCCCAACATGGTGCGGATCACCCTGAAAGGCCGGATGATGATCGGGCAGGACCTCCAGCAGGTGGACACCCTGGTGGGCGGGCTGATCGAGGTGGGCTTTCGCGATTTTGTCTTTGACCTGGCAGGACTGACGCATATCGACAGCACAGGCATCGGGCGGTTCATCGCCAGCTACAACCGCATCACTGCGATGCCGGGCGCCAGCTTCGGCATGGCGGCGGCCGCCGGCGCCGTCCGGTCAGCATTCCGCGTCACCAGGCTGGACACGGTATTCCCGTTTTTCGAAACCGTCGAGCAGGCGCAGGCCGCGGTCTGACCCTCAGGACTGCCCGTGACTGCCCGGATCAGACTAGACTTGAAATCAGCGCCCGCTTCTGATATGGGTAGAACAACCTGGTTTTTCCCGAAAAACTTGAGTGCTCGTGGAGGTCGGAATGTCGAGGCGTCTCGTTTCTCTTCTCACGCTGGCTCTTGCCGGAGCAGCGATGTTTGGTCAGGATACCCGCGCCAGAGTGCAGGGTCTGGTCACGGACTCGACCAACGCAGTGGTCGCCGGCGCTGCCGTCACTCTGCGCAATGAAAAGACCGGTGTGCAATCCGTCCAGGAGACCAACGCCTCGGGGCAGTATCTCTTTGACCTGGTGCTGCCGGGCAACTACACCATCACCGTGAGCCTGAGCGGGTTCAAGCAGTTCGTGCAGCGCAACATCCTCGTCCAGGCGCGTGGCGACGTGACGGTGAACGGAGCGCTCGAAGTCGGCCAGACCTCCGAGTCGATCACCGTCGAAGCCTCGCCCGTCACCGTGCAGTTCAACACCACCACGATGGCGCTGACACTCGACACCAAGATGGCGAACTCGCTGCCGGTGATGAATCGCAACCCGTTCCTGCTGGTGGCGTTGAATCCGGCGGTGGTGGTGAACTCGACCAACGAGCAAAGCCCGTATCACCACTGGGCCGCCAACCAGTTCGACGTGGGCGGCAACACGGATCGCAAGAACGACATCATTCTCGACGGCTCGCCGTCCATGACAACGCAGAAGTCGAGCTATACGCCGCCGATGGACGCCGTCCAGGAAGTGAACCTGCAACAGAACGCGGTCGACGCCGAATTCGGCCATTCCGCCGGCGGTATCATCAGCATGCAGATGAAGACCGGAACGAACGAGTTTCATGGGACGGCGTACTATCTGGGGCGCAACCCGGCGGTGAACGCGCTGGCGGACCGCATCACCCGCGGCAAGAACCTCACGCGGCAGAACGTCTGGGGTGTGACACAGGGGAATCCGATCAAGCGGAACAAGCTCTTCAATTACGTCGCCTACGAGGGGTGGCGGACGAACGAGCCGAAGAGCATACTGTACACCTTGCCCACCGATCTCGAGCGCGGAGGCGACTTCTCGAAATCGTTGAACACGCAAGGCAATCCGCGCACGATCTACGATCCCTATACCACGCAGACCAGCGGCAGCGTCGTGACGCGGCAGCCGTTCGCAGGCAACATCATCCCCGCCGGCCGTTTCGACAATACATCGAAAAAGATCCTGGGGGACCTCTGGAAGCCGAATGCCCCGGGCAGCGGGCCGACTGGCGTGAACAACTTCCTGGCAGGCTATGCCAACCGGTTCAAATACTGGAACCTGATGGATCGGGCCGACTGGAACATCAGCGACAAGCTGAAAATTTTCGGACGTTACAACCAGTTCCGCACCTTTACCAAGTGGGACGACTTCACCGGCGGAGCGCTGTCCCAGCCCGTAGACGGTTCCAAGCGCCACTCGCTGAGTTTCTCGGGCGACGCGGTCTACATGCTGAGCCCAAACACGGTGCTGAACGTGCGCGGCGCGTTCAACGCCATCATCGACTCGTTCGGCGTACCGGAGGCGACGCTGAAGGAAAGCGATCTGGACAAGTTCTGGCCCGGGAACCCGTGGTACAAGCCCTATCTGGCCGATCTGCCGGATATCTACTATCCCGGCATCACGGTCCGGGCCGGATCGACAACGACGCTTGGAAAAACCGGCTACTGGTACCAGGAACCCGACTCGTACAACATCGAGTCGAAGATGTCGAAGAACGTGGGCCGGCACTACATGAAAGTCGGGGGCGAGTACCGCAAGGAGAAGGTCAACGCGGCGCGGCCGCGGCCGATGAGCTTCGACTTTCGCCCGGATCTGACGTCGAACACGTATCTTAGTCCGAACACGGCGCTGAGCGGCGACGGCTGGGCAAGCTTCCTGCTCGGCGTTGTCGACCAGAATTCGACGATCAGCTCCATTCCGATCCAGCGCCCGCGTGTCGACTTTGTTGGTTTCTTTTTCCACGACGACATCAAGCTCACACAGAAGCTGACGCTCAACGTCGGTGTCCGCTACGAGTTCTTCACTGCGATGCGCGATCCGGAAGACCGCCTGTCGCGCTTTCTCGATCTGACCAATCCCATTTCGGAATTCCAGGGCGCCGGCGCGCCGGCGCTTCCGGCCGAGGCGGCCGCTTTGCGCAGCGCCCCGCCCATCTACAACGGCGCGTGGGTGTTCACCGACAGCGGCAATCGCGGAAGCTGGAACACACCGAAAGCGCTGTTTCTGCCGCGCGCCGGCCTGGCATGGCGCATCAACAACACCAGCGCCCTGCGGGTCGGGTTTGCACGCTACATTGTGCCGTCGACGCTCACCACAGGCCTCGACATCCTCGGCAGCGTGCCCTATCCGGGCTTTGACGCTACAAGCAATACGCTGGCCGCGCTGCAAGGCGTCCCACAGCAGCGGCTCCAGGATCCGTTCCCGGCCGGTCTGGTGCCTGTTACCGGCAAGCAGTTCGGGCGCTACACCGGTCTCGGAGGCGCGACCACGTGGTATCAGCAGGATTTCACTCCGGGCGTGAACGACCGTTTCAATGTCAGTCTGCAACGCCAGTTGCCAGGCCGGGTGCTGGCCGACATCACTTTCTTCACCAACATCGGCCGCCACCATCCCTACAACTGGGACTTGAACCAGGTGGACCCGCGCATCGGATATCGCGTCGGCAACCAGGTCACTCAATCGGTTCGCAATCCGTTCTTCAATCTGCTGCCGGCGAACAAGATGCCGGGTCAGTTGCGGACTCAGCAAAATATCGCGGTATCGGAAATGCTGCGGCCGCGTCCTCAATACGGTGCACTCGTCGAAACCCTGCGGGGAGGCATTGAGAACCGTTACCGCTCCCTCCAGATGCTGTTCCAGCGGCCATTTGCAAACGGCTTCAATCTCGTCGTCGGGTACAACTACAACAACTCGAAGAATCAGGAGTTCTACGACGTTCAGGACAACTACACACAGACGCTCACCTGGCAGCCGGCCACCAACGCCCGGCACCGCCTGACGGGCGCCACCATCTACCAGTTGCCGTTCGGCAAGGGACGCAAGTACATGTCCAGCGGCCGTCCCATGCTCGAAGCGGTTTTCGGAGGATGGGCCGCCAGCGGATTGTTCACTTACAACAGCGGTCCCTACCTGCGCTTCGGCGGCGCCCTGGTGGATGGCGATCCGGGAGTGGCCGAGCCGACCAGCGGGCGCTGGTTCGACACCTCGAAATTCAAGCAGTTGCCCCCGTTCACTCGACGCGCCAATCCGCTGCAATACGACAGCGTGAAAGGGCCGCGCTATGTCAATCTCGACGCCACACTCTCCAAGGAGTTCCCGATCGCCGGCGAACGGCTGAAGTTCGAGTTGCGCGGCGAGGCGTACAACCTGTTGAACGCGTTCACCGGCGCCAACCCGGATACCGGCGTGACCTCGGTAAACTTTGGGAAGATCACGACGCAGCGCGCCGGCATCTTCGGCCGTCAGATCCAGTTCAGCGGACGGTTCATCTGGTAGCGCTCTCTTCTCTGTTCGCGTTGCTGGCCCGCATCGCTGCGGGCCAGTATGCGGGGAGTGAAGCCTGCCGCAACTGCCATCCGGCGCAGTTCGCGGGCCACCGGAAGACGGGCCATCGAGAGGCCTTGTCAAGGTCCTGGCAACACACGCTGGCAGCGCAGTTTCCCAAGCAACCGGGAGAATGGGCCTTTGGCGCCGGCGCGCAGGCCGTCACCTTCGTCAGCCCGCTCGACGAAGATCACTACCTCGAGCATGGCCTGAGCTGGTACGCCGCCTCGAAGTCGATGGCGCTCACCCCGGGTCATCGCAGGCCCGACGGCGAGCGCTATCGCACGTTTGATCCGGGCGCCGCCATTCTGCGCTGCTTTCAATGCCACTCGACCGGACCTCCCCGGCTCTCCGGCGGCTTCCGGATCGAGCCCTTTGAAGCAGGCGTACAGTGCGAGGCGTGCCACGGCCCCGGCGCGGCGCACGCCAGTTCTCAGAAGCCAATCCTGAATCCGAAGAGGCTGGCGGCCGATGCGATCAACGAGCTCTGCGGCGCCTGCCACCGCAAGCCGGCCGCCGCCGGCAGTGACACCGACTGGAGCAACCCCTGGAACACCCGCCACCAGCCGCTGTATCTGGCTGAGAGCTCCTGCTTCCGCAAGAGCGCCGGAAAACTGTCGTGCTTCACCTGCCATTCTCCGCATGCGCCTGTCAGCCGCGAGGCCGCCGTGTACGGCGGCGCCTGCTCGGGCTGTCACGCCAGGCCGCGGCATCGCACCGCGGCCGGCGGGCGCGTGTGCGTTTCGTGCCATATGCCGGAGGTGCGGCCGTCGCCCCATCTGCGCTTCGCCAACCACTGGATCGGCGTCTATGCGGACGGCAAGCCGCTGAAGCCTATCGCCCGCCCTTGATGCGCCGCGCGCGCTCAGCCAGCTCGCGTGCATGCGCCTTCTCGCCCGCCTCTTCGAGCAGCCCGGCGAGATTCTCCAGATCGGCAGCCACCTCGGGATGATTCAGGCCGTACGCGCGTTCGTCAATGGCCAGCGCGCTTTCGTAATAGCGGCGTGCGCCCGTCAGATCGCCTTTTGCCCGCAGCGTATCGGCGAGATTGCTCGAGCTGGTGGCCACCCGAGGATGATTCGGCCCCAACGTCTCTTCGAGGATGGACAGCGCCCGGCGCTGCAAACGCTCCGCGTCGACCAGCCGCCGCCCGGCGAGCAGCACGTTGGCGAGGTTGTTGAGCGTCGCGGCGGTTTCCGGATGGCGCGCGCCGAGGTTTTTTTCCTGAATGGCCAGGGCGCGCCTCATGAGCGGCTCGGCCTGCTTGGGCTCGCTGAGCAGCGCAATGTCGTTGAGGCGAGCCGCCACCCGCGGATGCTCCGCGCCGGAGGCCTCCTCTTCCTTTGCCAGCGCCTTCTTGTACAGCGCCAGCGCCGGGGAAGCATCGCGACGTGATTCCGCGATCGCGCCAAGCCGCGCCAGACTGCGCGCCGCCACGGCCGCGTCCGGATGCGCGGCTGCCTGCTCGAGGAGCGGCAGCGCTTGCTCGAGAGTCAACACCGAGGCGAGATTCTCGAGATCCGCCCCCACCAGCGGATGCTTCGCTCCGAGCGCTTTTTCGTCGATCTCGAGCGCCCGCTGGAGCCACTCGACGGCGCCGGAGTTATCCCCAAGCCCTCGCAGATAGAGCCCCAAATCGCTGGCCGCCCGCGCCACCTTCGGATGCTCCGGGCCGTGCTGCTTTTTCCGCTCCTCGAATGCCTGCTGGTAGAGCGGCACGAGCGCTTTTCGATCCGGCTGCGCCCATAGAGTTGCGGCCGCCAGCAGCAGAACGCTACATCCCATCGCGCACCTTGCCGTTCAACGCCTCAAGAAAGGCGACCAGCGCCGCCTTCTCCGCCGCCGTCAGATCCAGCTTGCGGATCTCGGGATCGAGATAGGGATTCCCCTGCCCGCCCTTGCTGTAGAACTCGACTACGTCCTCGAGCGTCGCCAGGCTTCCGTCATGCATGTACGGCGGCGTGCGGGCCGCTTCGCGCAGGCCTGGCGTCTTGAAAGCGCCGCGGTCAGTCTCCACTTTCGTCACCTGGTAGCGGCCCGGGTCGGCGGGCCAGCCGACACCGGTGTTGTGAAAGGCCTCGTCGGTGAGGTTCGGCCCCAAATGGCAGGAAGTGCAGCCAGCCTTGCCGCGGAACAGCCGCAGTCCCTCCCGTTGCCTGGCGGTGAGCGCGCCGGCATCGCCTGCCAGATAGCGGTCATAGGGCGAATCGCCGGCCAGGATCGTGCGCACGTAACTGGCGAGCGCCTGTTCGAGCGCGGGCACATCCAGCCCCACGCGCGATGCGGCCTCAGCCACGTCGAGGTCCATCTCCTTCGGATTGGCGATCGGTTGCAGCACCTGCTCTTCGAGCGATCCGGCGCGCCCGTCCCAGAAAAACGATTTGCCGTACACGCGGTTGGCGATTCGCGGCACGCGGCGCGGACCTTCACGGCCGTTCACGCCGGCGGCGGTTTTGCGCCTGTCCGTGAACGCGATCGCCGGATCATGGCAGGTGGCGCAGGAGACGCTCTGGTCGCGTGAGAGCCGTTTGTCGAAGAATAGCTTGCGCCCCAGCTCCACTTTCCCGGCCGTCAGCGGATTCGAATCCGGGACGGGCAGATAAGCGTCCAAACCCGCCGGAACCACCAGCTTTTTCTCGGCGGCGCCGAGAATCAGCGTCGCCAGCGCCACCGCCACCGCCAGCCGTCTCATCGCAGTCTCAGCACGCGAATTTCCGACTTCTCCTTACCCGCCGTCAGCGCGATTCGCTTTCCGTCCGGATGCTGGCTGAAGCCTCGCTCGCGATTGCCCGGCGAAGGAAGCAGTCGCGGTGGGCCGCCTTCCGGGTCCAAGCGCCACAACTCGCTGCCCTTTCCCGCGATCAGAACTTTGCCCCAGTCCAGCTCGGTTGCTTCGGCAAACGGAAGCCGCTTCCTCTCGCCGCCCTCGACAGGCGTCAGCAGAATCGAGTCCGGGCCGGCAACGCAGGCGAGCGTCTTTCCGTCGGGCGACAGCGCCAGATGGCTCAAGCTTGCACCACGCGCCAGGGTCATCTCTTCCCCGCTCTCGAGATCGCGCGCGCGCAGCTCGCCTTCCCCGCGCAGGTAATATATGCGGCGTCCGCCGGCCGGCATGACGCCTTCGAATCCGCGATACGGCCCGCCTGCCTCCTCGATCAGCGGACGCATCGCGGAAGATTGCGGATCCACGAGATACAGGCCTGAGCGGCCCTTGCTGATGCTGCCGCTCACCACCAGCCGCCCGTCGCCGGACCAGCGAACGCGCTCGATATGGGCCAGCTTCACCGCCACTTCGCGTTCTTCCTGCCGGTCGATCTCCCGAACGACAATCACTCGCGCCTGCTCACCGAAATTCTCCGTTCCGCGGCGCGAGAGATAGGCCAGCCGGCGTCCGTCGGGCGACCAGGCCGGCATCGAGTTGCGCTCCGGAAACCGCAACGTGACGCGGCGCGCATCCGCGGCGGGGCTGTCGAGCGTGGTGACGAACACGTCGCTGGCGCCGGAGCGTACGCCGTAGTAATAATTCCAATCGCGTGTGATGCCCAGCGGCAGCGCCCTCCCGAGATTGCGACGCACCACCCGCGGCTCCCCTTGCGGCTTGCCGTCCGCTATATCCAGCATCCAGGCGTCCATCGTGCCACCGGAGTCGCTCGTGTAAACGACGTGTTTTCCGTCCGGAGTCCACAGCGGAAAGAGATGACTCCCCGGCCGGGCCACCAGTTTCACTTCCTTGCTTCCGTCGGCTGCGAGCAGGAAGATGGTGCGGTCCCCGGAGGCGGCGCCGGCGAAGGAATCATAGACGATGAATCGCCCGTCGGGCGCCAGATCCATCCGCTTGGGGTAGACCCAGTGGAGCGAGCGAAGCACTTTCATCGGCCCGCCTCGCGCCGGAACCAGCGCAATCTGGCTGATATTGTCCTTGCGGAAGAACAGCGTCAGGATGGATGCGCCGTCCGGCGTCCATGCGCAGGGCTGGACGAACCCCGCCTCCTCGTTCCGGTACAGCACGCGCGGCGAACCGCCCTCGACGCTCACTACACGCAGGTCGTAAAATCCTTCGTCATTGAACCACGCAAAGGCGATTTGTCTGGAATCGGGAGAAACGGTGGAGAAGTAGGCGAACTCATTCGACCCCGCCGGCCGCGTCACCAGCGCACGCTTGTTGCCGCCGGCCACATCGTAGACAGACAAGGCGCCCGATCCCGGCTCGACATAGGAAAGGAAGCGTCCATCGGGCGAGGGCGCGCCCAGCAGGGTGACGCTCGCGTCGCTCCAGACCACGCGCGGCTCGACTGCCGTTGTCGCCAGCGCCAGCGCCGCCGCCAGATGAAGCATCGCCTGTGGACCTTGGAAGCATTTTAGCCCACGGGTTCACCGGAAACAGTGCAGGCCTTCCCGCAATCCGCCGATAACAAGTGCACAGCCTATGAGCAACCCGGTGCATGAGCTCCAGAAGCTGGCTTCCGTCCTGGGCAATGGCGGGATGCGAAAACTGCGCGTTCTGGTGGTGGAAGGCAACGCGATGCATCAGAAACTTATGGTGCGGATGCTGGAGCGGCAAGGGCACGAAGCCGAGGTCGCAGCGGACGGACTTCAGGCGCTGCGTTTGAGCGGCCAGAAGAATTTCGATCTGATTCTGATGGATGCACGGATTCCGGAAATCGACGCGCTGGAAACCACCCGCCGGATTCGCCGGCGGGAGCAGGAAAGCGGAGGGCGTGTGCCGATTCTGATATCGGGTGCGATGCCCGGCGACCGCGAGAAATGCCTCGAGGCTGGGGCGGACGGATATCTGCCCAAGCCGGTCAGCCCGGAGAAGCTGCTGGCGGCGCTGGAGGAAGTGACCGCGCCGGGGAGCAGCCAGTAGGGCTGTGGAAAACTGAGGAAAACATTCTATGGCAGTTTTGTTTTGATTGGATTATCATGAAGTTACCAGGCAGCGGCGGCTGTGGAAAATAAAAGCCGGAATTCACCGCGGCGTCCACAGGCTGCGCGCGTAGAATGCAGAAAGCCATGCCTACCGATGACCTCATTTTCGAGAAGGGCCTGCCGGCGAACCAGGACGCGGAGCGGTTTGTGCTGGGCTCCATCCTTGTCGATGACCAGGCGTTCCTGCAAGTGGCGGGGATCGTCGAGCCGGCGGACTTCAGCCTCGAGAAGCACCGCCGGATCTTCCTGCGGATGCTCAACCTGCACGAGCGCGGCGAGCGCATCGACCGGGTGACGCTGGCCAACGAGCTGATCAAACACGGGCAACTGGAGTCGGTCGACGGGCTGACCTATCTGGTTTCGCTCGACGATGGCCTGCCGCAGCTCTCCAACCTGGAAAGCTACCTGCGCATCGTCAAGAACAAGGCGCTGTTGCGGCGAATCATCCTTTCCAGCCAGCGGACGATTGACAGATGCCTGGCCGCGAACGAAGATCCGGAGAGTATTCTGGCGACGGCGGGTGATGAGATTCTCAGGCTGGGAGAGAATCGCGAGGGTACGGGACTGGCCACCCCGCACGAGATCATTGAAGGCTACGAAGGCGGACTGAACGCGTTTCTGGATCCCAGCAAGCGGATGCAGGGAGTCAGCACCGGCTTCTTGAAATACGACGAGAAGACCGGCGGGATGCGTCCGGGCGAGTTGATTATCATCGCCGGGCGGCCGGCGATGGGCAAGACGGCGCTGGCGCTGAACATCGCTGCCCACGTGGCCTGCCAGTTGAAGAAAACGGCGGCCATCTTTTCGCTCGAGATGTCGAAGGAATCGCTGCTGACGCGCCTTTTGTGCTCGCTGGCGCGGGTGGACAGCCAGAAATTCCGGGCAGGCTTTCTGAACCAGCACGAGCGGCGCCAGTTGCAGATCGCGGCATCCGAATTGGTGGAGGCGCGGTTGTTCATCGATGATGCGGCCGGCACCAACATGATGGATATTCATGCCAAGCTGCGGCGTCTGAAAGCGGAGCACGGCCTGGCGCTGGTGGTGATCGACTACCTGCAACTGATGACGGCGCGCGGCTTCGACAACCGCGTACAGGAAGTCAGCGCTATTTCCCGCGGTCTGAAACTGATGTCGAAGGAGCTCGGGGCGCCGGTGGTGGCGCTGTCGCAGTTGAGCCGCGCTCCCGAGACGCGCCAGGGCGATCACCGGCCGCAGTTGAGCGATCTGCGCGAATCGGGCTCCATCGAGCAGGACGCCGACGTGGTGAACTTCATCTTCCGCGAGGAGGTCTATAAGCCGGACCGCACGGATCTGAAGGGCCTGGCGGAGCTGCTCATCGCCAAGCAGCGCAATGGCCCGACGGGACGGGTGAATCTGGTTTTTCTGCACAGCCTCACCAAGTTCGAGAACCGGATGGGCGACCTGGACGAAGAGCCGCCGGAGGAGTAGCGTACACCCCCGGCGCGTGAAATCCGCGCAGGCCGGGGGTCTACGCTACGGTGTAAGCTATGTAGTTTCGAGCATGCTCCTCCGACTGGAAGGCATCCGGAAACATTTCGGCGGCGTCATCGCACTGAAGAACGGGAATCTGTCGGTGGACGCGGGCGAGGTGCACCTGCTGCTGGGCGAGAACGGGGCGGGCAAATCGACGCTGATGAAGATCGTCGCCGGGATGTACCAGCCCGACGGCGGGGAAATCGTCTGGAAAGGCGGAAAGGCGGGTTTCCGGCGTCCGGCCGAGGCAGCCCGGATGGGCATCGCGATGGTGCACCAGGAGTCGCTGCTGGCGCCTCATCTTTCGGTGGCGGAAAACATTTTCCTGGGGCGCGAGCAGCGGATGCCGCTGGGGTGGGTGAACCGCGGCAGGATGCTCGAAGCGGCGCGGCGGCTGATCGAGGAACATCGCTTTCCCTTGCATGCGGACTGGCGTGTCGAAAAGCTGAGCCCGGCGGGCAAGCAGCTCGTCGAGATCTGCCGCGCCATTCAGCATGGATCGAGCCTGCTGATCTTCGATGAGCCGACCAGCTCGCTTTCGGAAACCGAGACGCAGGCGGTGTTCCGCATCGTGCGCATGCTTCGCGACCGGAAGATGGGGGTCATCTATATTACGCACCGGCTGGAGGAGCTACGCTCGGTAGGCGATCGCGTCACCATCCTCCGCGACGGCGAGACGGTGCACAGCGGGCCGCTGGAAGCAATCACCACCCAGCGCATTATCCAGCACATGGTGGGGCGCGAAATCGGCGCGATCTACCAGCGCCAGCCGCTCGAACCGGGGGAGGAGCTTCTGCGGGTGGAAGGGCTGACGCGCAAGCCGGCGCTCGAGGACATCTCGCTGTCGGTGAGGGCCGGCGAGATTGTGGGACTGGCCGGGCTGGTGGGGGCGGGCCGCACGGAGCTGTGCCGGGCGCTGTTCGGGCTGGACACGGTCGACGCCGGCACGGTGAAGATCGCGGGGCGGATCGTACGTGTGCGCTCGCCGCGTGAAGCAGTGGCCGAAGGCGTCGCCCTGATCCCGGAAGACCGGCAGAAGACGGGCCTGGCGACTGCGCTGCCGGTCGGTTACAACCTCACCATCACCGATATCGGGAAGGTAAGCCGCTTTGGCTTCTTCCTCGATCACGCTGCGGAAAAACGGCTGGCGGCGGAATTCGCTTCGAGGCTGCGGATCAGGTGCGAATCGCCGCGGCAGTTGGCCGGCCGGCTCAGCGGGGGCAACCAGCAGAAAGTGGTGATCGCCAAGTGGCTGGTGCGCGGCGCGCGGGTATTTCTGTTCGACGAGCCGACGCGGGGAATTGATGTGGGCGCCAAGACGGAGGTGTACGAGGTGATGGACGAGCTGGCGCGGTCCGGCGCGGCGATTCTCATGGTCAGCTCGGAGCTCGCCGAGCTGTTGCAGGTCGCCGACCGGATTCTGGTGATGCGCCGCGGCCGCGTCACGGGCGAATTGCCGGGCCGCACCACGCAGGAAGAAGTCATGCGCCTGGCGACGCTGCACGAAGGCGGCGCCACCATCGCGGGAGAACAAGAATGATCCAGCGGCTGCTGCCGTTTGTCACTCTGATCGCATTGTTTGCCGGGCTGTCGATCGCCTCGCCGGATCATTTTCTGACGAAGACGAATCTGTCCAGCGTCGTGCGCCAGACGGCGGTGATCAATCTGATGGCGCTCGGAATGACGATGGTGATCATCTCGGGCGGGATTGATCTTTCGGTGGGCGCGATTCTCGCGATGGGCGGCCTGCTGGGGACAATGGCGATGGAGAAGGGGCTGCCGATCTGGCTCGGCGTCATCGCCGGCATTCTGGCCGGCAGCCTCTGCGGCCTGGTGAACGGGCTGCTCACCACGCGTCTGAGAATCAATCCCTTCATCGTCACGCTGGGCACGCTGGGGATTATCCGCGGCACGACGCTGATCATTTCCAACGGGCTTCCGGTGCACCAGATCCCGCAGGCGTTCTCCTTTCTGGGAGAAGGCAACCTGCTGGGGGTGCCCTTTGTGCTGTGGGTGCTGGTGGCGTGCGCTCTGCTGGTCCACGTGATTCTCGAGCACACGCGGCTGGGGCGTTACGCATTCTCGATCGGCAGCAATCCGGACGCTGCGTATTATGCCGGCATCCCAGTGGCGTTTCACACCACGGCGGTGTATGCGATTTGCGGCATGCTCACCGGCCTGGGCGGCATGATTGAAGCGTCGCGGCTGATGACAGGTCAGCCGACGGCAGGGCAGGGGTATGAGCTGCAGGCGATTGCGGCCGTGGTGATTGGCGGAGGGAGCTTGCGCGGGGGCGAGGGAAGCGTCCTCGGCACGCTGATCGGGGCGTTCATCATGGGCCTGCTGGCCAACGGGAGCGATCTGCTGGGCATCAGCCCGTACTTACAGCAGGCGATCATCGGAACGGTGATCATTCTGGCGGTGGCGTTCGATGAATTGCGCAAGCGGAAGATGGTAGCGTAGTCCTTCGGCCTGTCGTGGGGGTCAGCGCAAGTCGATCACGGCATACACAGGAACCAGCGCCACTGTGAACTCCGTGTATCCGCCTTCGTGAACGAAGCCGCTGAGCCGCGGCCTGGCCGCGCCGAAGATGTAAGCCTGAGCGTGATCGGCCTGATAATCGCCCTTGATGCGAACGCGCGCTGATTCCAGCGGCCGGGTTCCGTAGTGGACCAGGTGCAGCCGCACGCGGCCGCCTTCGCTGGCAAGCTCCGCGATCGTGAGCTCGCTTCCGTACAGACGCAGCAGGCGCTTTTCGTCGCCGATCTTCTCGCGGATCTGCTGCACGAACTCGTAGGGATTCCGGATGGCCGAGGTGAGGGCGATTGCGCCAGGCTCGGGTTTGGCGGCGATGCGGAACAGCAGGTTCCGCCGCGACAGCAGGTTCAGGACTTCGCCCGCCGGTGCGGATCCGTCGTCGGTGACGGCGATATCAGCCCACTTTGTTTTCGGACCTTCGGGCACTGTTTTCAGGAAGGCGAGCATGGCCTCGTAGTCCCGCTTCTGCGCCGGCGTGGTCTGAAGATGAACCTGAGCGCCCTGCGAGAAAGCTTCCGCCATCGCAAGCAGCACCGACTTCTGGCGCACGTCCGAGAAGAACTGCCGCCCGGTCTGGCGGCGGTAGCGCCAGATGTTGGAATCGATCCACGGCGCCGACGTCGCCATCGCCAGATTCATTCGAAACCGCACACCCGGCGGCGGCGCGTTGACGAATTGGGAAGGGTCCTGCCCGGTGTAGAGGAGCGGATAGACGGCGGCCAGAATCGCCGGCCGGATCACAGGCGGATCTCCTCGAGTTTGATTTGCGCCATGTCCGCGATGCCCAGGCCAAGCGAAGCCGCGTATTCGATATGGCCCGGCTCGCGAATGTAGTGGTTCTTGTTCGGATCAAGCTGCTGGACATTGCGGGTGGTTTCCACCGAGCGGTCAAAGACGGAGACAGCGTGCTCCGTCTTGCGTTTGGCTTCGATCACATCGCGCATGACGCGATCCATCGCGACCGCATCCGTTCCGAACAGCATCTGCTTGGGGTAGAAAGCAAAGCGGGGATGCCGCTCGAAGGGACCGCCGTGCCAGATGCCCTTGAGCCCATCCATGATATGAAGCACCGTCTTCGAGCGCAGCGGCTCGACGGAAGCGAGCGTGCCGATGAATGTCTTGGTGTGGGTTCTGGTGTAGGCATGCGAGCGGGCGACGTTGTTGAAACCGCCATACGCGATATTCTTGAGGCAGCCGGTCACGCCCGAGGCGCCGTGGTCCTTCATGTTCGGCACGTTGATGATCTTGGTGAAGCGGTCGGCGATCATGCGGATCAGAAACGAGCGTGTGTCCTCCTCACCGAAGAAGTTGACCTCGACGTACGTCCGCGGATCGTATTCACGGAGCAGGCCGCGATAGGGTTCGACGGCGCGGATGTCAATTTTGTCGCTGAGGAAGCGCGCGTAACCGATCGATTCGAGCTGATCCGGGAAGCGCTCGTAGATGCAGATATTGGCCGGCTTGACGCCGAGCTCAGTGAGATTGCGGACGATTTCCCCGATCACGACGGGGTGCGACATGATCTTGGGGGCGCCGGAGGCGTTCACCTTGATGCCGACGACATCCCTGGCGTGGAACGGGATCGGCTTCGGCGGTGGTTTCCTGGATCGAGCGGGCGGAGTGAACGCGCACCACTTTGCCAGGCAGCTCCCAGCGCGGAACGGGCTTGTAAGCGGTGACGATGCGGTACCGCGGGTCGGCATCGGAATCGGGCGCGGCCATCGCCGGAAGGGCCGCGGAACCGGCGAGGAACAGACGCCTCTTCATGAGGATTATTCTGGCATGTTCTGCCGGATCACTTCCTGGCCGGCGGGCTCTTGTACACCTTGCCGCCCTTCATGACGAAGACGACGCGCCGCACGGCGGTGATGTCCTTGAGCGGGTCGCCGTCGGGTTCGCGCCGGCGTCGCGGACGCGATAGATGAACTCTTCCGCGTTGCGGCCATGCGCGCCGGCCACTGCGTCGGCGCCAAAGACGATGTTCACCTTGTGCGCGGTGGCCCGGCGAAGTCGTCATCGGTGAGCAGAGCTCCGTGCTCGATGGCGGCCGCCACCTGTTCGGCGGTCATCGTTTGGGCGCCGTCGTCGCGGATGCTGGCGGTGGCGAACAGCTTTACCGCGTCGGCGCCGTCGGATTTCAGATGGCGCACAAACTCACGGATCTGAGCCGGCTCGCCGGTGCGTTCGTTGATCGATCTGAAGGAGGTGAGCACGCGCGGGCCGGGAATCGCTCCTTTGCCGATCAGGTCCCGCACCTCTTTGTCGAGCGGCGCGCCGAGGCTTTGGACCGTGGTGAATCCGGCCTGTAGCGTGACCCAGGCACTGCCGGCGGCGTGCAACGCGGTTCTCTCGCCGGCCCCGGATTCGAGCCGGGCCTGCTCATTGAAGTGCGCGGTCAGGTGGATGTGCGTATCGATCCAGCCGGGCATCACCGTAAACCCGCTTAGATCATAGTCGGGTCTTCCGCGGGCGGCTTCGACTTTTGTGAT
>JACQDF010000199.1 GCA_016201205.1 Acidobacteriota bacterium | reverse complement strand
GTGCGCCTGGCCGGATACGCCACCGGTCTGTGTTTGGACCTCGGCGTGGACGAAGTCAAGGATGACAACCACTGGGTTCGGGAGTTGGTACGTGCCACGCCGGTCCTCGAGTTCTGGCCGGCCAAGGCGACTCCGGCGGACCTCGAGAAGCTCAATGCCGCGCCACGCGAGGCCTTTGCGGGCAAGTACGGCGCGGTCCGCCGCGTTCTTCGGCTGCTGCTGGCACACCGTGTCACCACGCCGGAGGTCACTGAAGTTGTCTTCGAGGCCGGCGAGTTCGCCGGGGAGTTCGAGGAGGCCTGAGTGGAGCAAACACGGATGAACCTATGGCTGGCCGGATTCGGTGGCCCTAAGATCGTCCGGGTCCACGATCTCCACGCCGCTGCCCGCGGGAAAGCCGCTGGCGTTGAATGTCAGCAAGCGGCCGGCTTGCTCAATGGTCCAACCCAATCCGTTTGCGTCCACGGGCCTGGTGGCAACCGCCCAGAACTCAAACAGGGATTGGGGGGCAATCGATACACGCTCTCCCGCGGTGAGCAGACGCTTCAGCGCGCGGCAAGCGATAGCGTGTTCGGCGGCCGCGCCGTTGACCAGGTACAGCAGGATATTGGTGTCGAGCGCCCAGGCAGGCATCAGTCGTACATGGAATCGCGGCGTGTGGCCTCACGCGGAAGAGCCGGACCGGCCGGAAGGGCGGCAATCCACGCCTCCAGCCAGGCTGCGCGCTCGTTCGGGGCGGTCTGCCGCCACCAGCGTTCCGCCTCAGTCTCCTCCCGGCGCAGAACCAGGGTGTCACCTTGCGGCGCCACAGTGTATCGTGTGCCAGGGGGTACGCCGGCCGGGACAACCAGTGCTCCGTTCCTGTCCGCTTCGATTACGACGGCCATTACAGCTCCGCTTTTTTCAGTATACCTCAGGGGAATGGCGCCCACTCACTTCTTGCTTCTGAACAGGCCGGGCTTCCGTCGCGGCGGCGACGGTTTCCGGTGTGCCAGGACTCTCTGATGACCCTTTGCGCTTTTACCCTTTTACCCTTTGCCTGCGGCGCGCGAGGCGCGCCGCAGGCGCGATTTTTTCAACCATGAAGATGCGTCTGCACGCGTTTGAACCTGCCAGCCGGGCCAACGGCCCTGGCCTGCGCGCCGTCGCCTGGTTCCAGGGGTGCACAATCGGCTGCCATGGTTGTTTCAATCCAGATACCCACAGCCTTGTGGGCGGCTATGAAACTGAGGTGGGGGCCCTCGTTGCCGAGATCCTCGCTACCCCCGGAATCGAAGGCGTCTCACTCTCGGGCGGGGAGCCTTTCCAACAGCCCGACGCGCTGGCCGAGCTGGTGGCCCGCCTGCGCGAGACGCCGTTCAGCATCCTGGTCTTCAGCGGTTACACGATGGAGTCCATCCGCAAGCTGCCGCGGGGCCCGGAGGTGCTGGCACACATCGACGTGCTGGTGGCCGGGCCTTACGTGGAGTCGCGCCACCTCGGCTCCGGCCTGCTCGGATCCTCGAACCAGCGCCTGCACCTGCTTACCACGCGCTACCGGCCCGGCGACTTCGCCCCCCTCCCTACGGCAGAAGTCATTCTCCACCGCGACGGCAGCATGACCGTCTCCGGCTTCCGGCGCCTCAGCGGCTACTATAGCTGCTAGTGTGCCGTCCCGCATACCGCTTGCTGACGGGTGCGGCTCCGAAACAGAGCCGCGCAGGCAGTCACCTCGGGGCCGATTCCATCGCCGCCAATCACGTGGATCGCGTATTTCTGCATGAGGGTGAACAGGAATTGTACCCTATAGTGGTGAGCCGTCCCAATCCGTTTTCCCTGGAAGGAAAAACCGCACTGATCAATGGCGCCAGCCGTGGCATCGGGCTGGCGATCGCGCGGGAGGCGGCGGCCGCGGGCGCCCGCGCCATTCTCGCCTCGAGGTCGCTCGAGCAACTGGAAAAGCACGCCCACCAGCTCCGCGGGGAAGGTCTGAAAGCCGAGGCGATGAAGCTCGACATGGCCGATCCGGCCGGCATCGAAAGCGCGGTGAACAAGGCTCCCGATATCGACATCCTGATCAACGTCGCCGGCACGAACATTCGCAAGAAATTCCAGGACTACACACAGCAGGAATATGAACACGTGCTGCAAACCAACCTGCACGGCATTGTGCGGCTGACGCAGCTTGCGGGAACGCGTATGATCGAGCGCGGCCAGGGCGGCAAAGTGGTCAACATCGGCAGCCTGATGTCGGTGCGGGGCTTGCCGTTTCTGACGGTCTACGCCATCACGAAGAGCGCGCTCGCCGGGTTGACCCGTGTGCTGGCGGCCGAGTGGGGCCGTCACAACATCCAGGTCAACTGCATCGCTCCGGGCTTCATCCTCACCGACCTGAACCGCAAGATGTGGGAGCCGCAATTCATGAAGGACTGGCTGAAAGGTGTGCAGGCGAGCCCGCGGACAGGCACGCCGGAGGACATCGCGCCGCTGGCCGTGTTCCTGAGCAGTCGCGGGGCGGATTACATCACCGGCCAGGTGATCGCGGTGGATGGCGGATATACCACCACGGCTGTTTGGCCGTTTGAGGCATGACGATGGGACGATTGCTGACCATGGCCCTGGCGGCCGGGCTGCTCGCGCAGCAGCCTCGAGTGAGGCTTCCGGACAACGCCCCGCCGCCCGAGCCCGATTTCATCTGCCCGATGGACAAGGACGTCCGCGCCAGCCAGCCTGGCAAGTGCCCGCGCTGCGGCATGAAGCTGATCGCGGGCATTCCCGACCCTGCCGAATACCCTGTCGAGTTGCAGCTCAGCCCGAAGCCGCCGCGGGCGGCCAAGCCGGTGGACATGATCTTTCAAGTCGAAGACCCGAAGTCCGGCGCGCCGGTGAAGCAATTCGAGATCGTGCATGAAAAGCTGTTCCACCTGTTCCTGATCAGCGAAGACTTGAGCTACTTCGCCCACGAGCATCCGGAGCAGGATGCGGCCAGCCGGTTTCGCTTCCGGACAACTCTGCCGCAAGCGGGTCCCTACCGGGTGCTCACCGACTTCTATCCAACCGGCGGCACGCCGCAGATGCACGTCAGCACGCTGTTTGTAGCCGGCGCGACGCCTGCGCGGAAACCGCTTCCAGCGGACCTGACGCCTCAACAAAGCGCGAACCTGACAGTGCAACTTGCCACCGAGCCGCCGCAGCCGCTGGCGGGCTTCAAGACGCTGATGTTTTTCAAGCTGAAGCCGGCCAAAGGCGAGTTCAAGCTCGAGCCCTATCTCGGTGCGTGGGGCCACATGCTCGCCGCCAGCGAAGACCTGATCGACCTGCTGCATACGCATCCATTCATCGCCGATGGCGGCCCGCAGGTGCAGTTCAACGTGATCTTTCCGCGCGAGGGGACCTATCGCGTCTGGGTGCAGTTTCAGAACCGGGGCGAGGTGAACACGGTGGCGTTCAACGTGCCGGTGAAGCAGTTGCGCTGACGCCTGTCATTCGATCCGCAGAACGGCGGCCGGGTCCACTCGAGTCGCTTTCCACGCCGGATACAGACTTGCGATCAGGGCCACTGCCAGCACGGCCGCAATACTGAGGGCCAGAGTGAGCGGATCATACGGGCTGACGCCGTAGAGCAGGCTGGACATCAGCCGGCCGGCGCCGAGCGCGAGAGCGATTCCCACCACCGCGCCTGAGCCGGCCAGGACAAGGCCGTGCCGCAAGACCATCGTCACCAGGTCGATTCTCCGCGCGCCGATCGCCAACCGGATGCCCAGTTCTCTGCGCCTCCGGTTCACTCCGTGCATCACCACGCCGAACAGCCCGGCTGCCGCCAGGAACATCCCCAGCGCGCCGATGGTCGCGGAAAGGACGGCGGGCAGCCAATCCGAATAGAGAGCGTCGCGAACGTGCTGCTTCAAGCTGCTCGTCATCAACAGCCGCAGGTCAGGGTTGACGGAGCGCATCTCGCGTTTCACCGCGTCCAGCAGCGCACCGGGTTCCCCGGCCGTCTCCGCCAGAAAGGTCGCTTCCCCTGAGGGCATCTGTGCAAATGGGAAATAGAGGAAGGGCTCGGGCGGCTCGTGGATGCGGACGATGGCCGCGTCTTCCACTACGCCGGCGATCTCGGTGTCGGCGTTATCGACGCGGATCCACTGGCCCACGGCATTGCCTTTCGGCCAGTACAACTGCGCCATCGTCTGGTTCACCAGGGCCACGCGAGCCGCCCCGGTGCCGGAGCGTGTCAAGGCGCGCCCCGTCAGGAGCCGGGTGCCGGTGACCGCGAAATACTCGGGGCTCACCTGGTTGTAACGGATACGCAGCGGGCCCGTGCCTGGGGGCGCCTCGAAGCCTGGGATGATGACGTCGCGGGTGGCGCCGCCGCCCGATCCGCTGAGCGGCATCCGCCGGCAGTAGGCCGCCTGCCTGACGCCGGGTAAGGCGCGTATCCGCTCGGAGATTTCATCGCAGGTATCGGCCAGCCGCGGCTGGGGCCGAGCGACAGCCGCAACCAGCACCAGCATGTTTCTGCCGGTGTCGAAGCCCGGCCGCTGCTGCTCCGTGTAGAGGAAGCTGCGCGCCAGCAGACCCGCGGCGGCAACGAGGACCACGCTCAGCGCCGCTTGCCCGGCGACCAGCAGGCTGCGCCCCGCAAAGCGCCGGCGCGTCTCCCAGCCGCCGCTCTTGAGAACGCCGTTCAAGTCGGTGCGGGAAGCCTCGATTGCCGGAGCGAGCCCAAACACCAGCACGGTCACTGCGCAAGTGAGCAGCGTCATCATGAGGACCCGCCCGTCCAGCCGGATGTCGAACCGGATAAAGTCGGGGCCGGGCGGCAGCAGTGCCGGCAGCAGGGGAATCATCCAGCGTGTCACCAGCAGCGCCGCCGCTCCGCCGAGCAGCCCCAGCAGGGCGCCTTCGGTGAGCAGTTGCCGTGCCAGCCGCCGGCGGCTTGCGCCCAGCGCCAGCCGGACGCTGGTTTCGCGCCTTCGGCTTTCCGCCTGTGCCAGCAGCAGCACAGCCACGTTGACACAGGCGATCAGCACCAGCAGACCCACGATGGACAGCAGCAGCACACTCGGTTTCAGCCCGCGCTCGGTTCGCCGGGCTTCTTCGGAGGCCGCCAGGAACCGCCGGCCGCGATGGGTGGCCGGGTAGTCCTGCTCGAGTCGGCTGCTGAGGGCATCCAGTTGCGCCTGAGCTTGGTCAATCGTGACTCCCTCGCGCAACCTGGCCAGAGCCTCGACTTGTCCTGGCCGCCGGCTTTCAAACTCCTGCCGACCGCCCATGGCTTTCCAGGTGCTCAGCGGCGCCCAGACGTCATTTCTGACCGCGCGTTCCAAGCCGCGAAATTCCGGCGGCAGCACGCCCACCACGGTGAACGCGCCGTTGTTCATCCGGATGGCGCGCCCCACCAGGGACGGATCGGCGCCAAAACGCCGCCTCCACAGACTGTCGCTGATGACGATCGCCGGCTCGCGCTCCGGCACTGTGTCCAGGTCCGGCCGGAACAGGCGTCCCCGGGCGGCCTCCACTCCCAGCAGCGAAAAATAGTTGTCCGAGACCACCGTGAGCAGAACCAGCTCCGCTTCCCCTGGCCCTTCGAGCAATCCGGCTCGCCGGCTCTGCGCCGCCACGTCGGCAAAGGCGCCAGCCGACTCCCCGAGATCCCGGTAGTCGAGCCAGGAAATGCCGCTCTGGCGCGATTCGGCCGTGCGGCCTGTCACCCACAGCAGCCCGGCCGGATCGCGGACCGGGAGCGGCCGTAAGAACATTCCGTCCACCAGGCTGAAGATTGTCGAGTTGGCGCCCATGCCCAGCCCCAGCGACAGGATGGCAACGAAAGTGATGCCGGGGTGTCGGGAGAACACGCGAACGGCGTACCGCAGATCAGTCCACACGGAATGCATAGATGATTCCTATCACTGAAGAAAACGACGGGCGTAACTTCCGGGTTCCGCAAAACTCATCGCGGCGGTGACACGCAGCTTGCGCTACGTTCCGGCTGGTCGGTTGGGTAAGGATTCTGTCAGCGGCATTCCGTGAGCCGCCCGTGTCGCCAAGCAACCAGCGATAGCCTCCCGGATATTGTCGAGAGCCTCCGCTTCCGTCCGCCCTTGGGACACGCAGCCGGGAATCGCCGGGCACTCCGCAACCAGCATGCCGGTTTCATCGGGCTCCAGCGTTACGAGGAGCTTCATACTTGGATCTTATCGATCTCTTGGGGTCAACAGCAACGCCATCCCATCTCGCTCATGCGGCGACAGAAAAACCGCAAATCTCCAGTTCCGGCCCGGCTCCTCTCGGTGCTCGATTTCTTCGGCAATCACGCGGAATGTCGGCGATCATCTCTCAAAACGTATTCTCCTGAATCTGGCCGGGGGATGAGAAAGCCACATCATCTGCGCCGAAGGCGCAAGTCATCTGTCGATCATCATCTTCTGATCGGAGCGTGGCAATACGGACGGAGATTGGTCGCGGCGGGAGCAACGTCGCGCAGCCAATCGCCGGTAGGCCTGCGTTCAAAACTGTGTCGCCGACAGCAGATTGCCGTCGGGATCCTTGAACCACGCGACCCTCGCCCCACCTGGCGCGCTCCAGATCCCCATCGCATCCTGGCCGATTCCGTCGTAGCGCTCCAGTCTGATCCCCGCTTCGAGAAGTGCTCTTGCAGCCGCCCCGATGTCGGGAACCTCCCATCCGAGGACGGTGTAGCCAGCCGCCACCACTTCCCGCACAATGGAAACACGGAGCGTGACGCCGTTGGCGTCGAACACCAGCGCAAATGGGGTCAGGCTGATATCCCGCACCTGCCAGCCCAGTTTGCGGAACAGGTCGATGCCTTCGGCGATGCAGTCGCCGGTCTCGCTGGCACCGGGGCCTCAGCCGAGTGTGTCGCCCAGGTCCTCTCGGATCATGGCCAAGCGGCTGGTAGGGAGTGCCTTCAAGGCGGCCGTGCTTCAAGTGATTTGGCGTACATACGAAAAGTGTGTACAGTTTGAGTAGAGCATTTACCTTAAAGGAAACCCTGTGACCAAGAGAATCAACGTCGTGCTGCCGGTCGAGACCATCATGGTCTTAGACCGGGTAGCGCCCAAGGGCAGCAGCAGCCGCCTGATTTCGGAGGCCGTCCTGCATTACGTGGAAAACCACGCGAAGACTAACCTGGCTGGCCGACTGAAAGCTGGCGCCCTGGCCAATGCCAAGCGAGACCTGGAAATCGCCCAGGAGTGGTTTTCCCTTGACGAGGAAGCATGGCAACGCACAAGGCCCGCCAAAAGGCGCGCAAGGTAAGCCCGCCCAAAAGAGGCGACATCTGCCTGGTCAACTTTGACCGCACGATCGGAGCCGAGATCCGAAAGACACGGCCGGCTTTGGTTATCCAGAACGATATCGGCAACGAGTACAGCCCCATCACCATTGTCGCGGCCATCACCTCCAAGTTCGACGAGCCGCCCTACCCAACGGAAGTCATCATGGAACCCGACGAGTCCGGTCTGCCTTTGCGCTCGGCCGTGGTCCTGAACCAGATCCGCTCCATCGACCGGCAGCGCCTCCTCAAGCGCCTCGGACATGCCGATCCCAAGACTATGAAGCGGGTAGACCAAGCCATCCAGATCAGCCTGGTACTGATTACCTTAGATCACCCTAGATTTATGAGGCATCACACACTCATGTCTGTTAAACTCGGCTAGAGGCGAGGTGAGACGTGTCCGGGATTAGCGAGAGACTCATCGATCAAGCATACTCCGACCTGAAGGACACCTGCGGAGGAGTTCGGAACGATTACTTTGGGCTACTTTATGTTGAACGCGAGTTTCACGTTCCTCGGGATAAAGCCATCAACCAGGTCGCCTTCGGCGGAAACGATTACGGCATCGATGGCTTCCATCTCGACACCCAAAGGCGGAACCTATACCTCTTCCAGTTCAAGTACTCAACCTCCTACACACAGTTCAAGCAGTCGCTCCAGCGGCTGATCGACGCCGGGATGGAGCGTATCTTCATGACCCCGAACCTCGATGCCTCGAAGAACCAGGTGCTGCTTCAGCTGCGAAGTTGCATGGTCGAGAATCGAGCGATCATCGACCAAATCTGCGTTCGCTTCGTCTTCACGGGTGATCCCGCCGAAGCCGAACGAAGCCAGGTCTTGGACAAGCTGCGCGAGGACCTTGAGAACAAGAAGTACCTGATTGACGAATTTTTCGGGGGGCGACAAGTCACCCTGGTGGTCGAGTTCCGGTCCGCCACAGGCAAGGTGGGGGCGGTTGTGGACCAGCGCCGCACCAGAGTCTTCAGGCTTCCGATCAGCGAGTTGCTCGCGCGCAGTGGACCGCATGATGAGTCTATGCAGGTGGGATTTGTGCGGCTTGTCGATCTCCATGAAATGTTCCGGGAGATGGGGCCGCGCTTCTTCGAACGCAATATCCGCTACGGCCTCGGCGGCAGCGAGTTTGTGAACCGGGCGATTTCGAGAGCACTGAAACAGATCGTGCTCGACGGGAAGGAGTCCCCTGCGGTCTTTGCATTCAACCACAACGGCATCACCCTCTTCGCGGAAAAACTCGAAAGCAAGGACGGTTGCTGCCACATCACCGAGCCGCGGCTTCTCAACGGCGCGCAGACAATCACCACTTTCAGAGACTTCCTCGAGAAGAACGCCGACAATAAGCATCTGGACCAGCGAAGAAGTGCGGTTCAGGAACTTCGCGTGCTCTGCAAGATAATCACGCAGGCAACCCAAGGATTCGTGACGGCCGTGACGATCAATAACAACCGCCAGAACCCAGTCGAACCTTGGGATCTCCATGCGAACGATCTGATCCAACTTGAACTTCAGGACAAGTTCCGCGACGACCTCGGCATATACTACGAGCGGCAAGAGAATGCCTTTCAGAACCTCAGCTACCAGGAAATGGAAGAAGAGGGCATTACCGAAGAGGGGAAAGCCATCGAGCTGGTGCGGCTGGCCCAGACGCTCCTTGTATCCGACGGAAATATCTCGGCACTGGCCAACCTGCGACGCGTGTTTGAGGACGACGCCGCCTACGATCAAGTATTTACTCCAGGCCGGCTGAAGGCCGACACTCGCCTGATTGTCCTCTGCTACAAAATACAGTTCCGCTTGCGGCGGCTGCTGCAGGAAATCGAACAGAAAGGCCCAAACAAATATTGGTTCATCTTCCGCGCCCGGCAACTTTTCTGGGCGCTGCTGTGTCAGGCCTTGCTCAACGACGCTGACATTCAGCGGCACGCGGAGCAGTACGGCTCCGACATGAGTATCAAAGCCCAATACACGGATCTGTTGGCGAGTCTGGCGTCCACCAGGTGCCGCCCGATTCTGGCTGACCTTCTTAAAGATAAGGCATATGTTGACAAGGTGGCCGAGCAGAACTTCGGGTTCCTGAGAACCAATGCGGCCTACAAACGCAGCATGGAGTTTGCGTACAAGCGCTGGAAGTGGGTCGAGAAGAAACTAAAGTGATGACCAGCACATCGGTGTGCGGCCGTCTTCGTCGGAAGGGATCAGGTCACGTAGCTGAACGATTCGCACGGGGGCTGTTCTGCTCTCCAAGAAATCGCAGGCTGAAATCGCAGAAGCCGCCGTTGGAGTGCGCGCCGATTACCTGTTTGGCACTCCCAAACAATCGGTACCTTCCACCCGAGCGCCCGCAGCTTGTTGAGGTTTTCAGCATCACGCCGCTTGTTCCGCTCCAGCTTCGGAAGCCAGTAAGCGAGGCTTGATTTCGGCACGTAAGCAATGGCGCAGTTGTTATGCTGGTGCCATCAGCCACCTAATGGTAATCGACATAATCAACGTCCATTGCGTCGCAGGTTGCAAGGCCGAAAACGATCCGCCAGTTGGCGCGAACGGTCACCGCCCAAAAAGCCTTTCAAGTCGCCCCTTAAGCGCATGGAGCCGAAAACCCGGCAGGTCCATATCCTCGAGCGTAGCGGCAGCATCGCCGCCGAATGGCCGCCTTCCAGCATCCGGACGCCGCCACTTTGATTTCTCGGGTGAACTTGCGACGAGACATTCCCTGCACCTTCCTTCCATTCAATGGAATTCAGTGCTTGACTGACTGTCTCAATTTTGGGGGTGCACTCCACACCAGCCATATGCGCATCTCGCGAGTTCAATAACCAACTTCCGGAATTTTCGCCTCCTGGATGTGCGGCTCAACGAGCACGCCGTTGTCGTTGGCGAAAACAAGATCGGCAAATCCAACTTCCTGCACGCGCTCCGGCTGTTCATTGACGGCGGCAGGCGCGGGGTCGCTGAGGCAAGCCTCGGCTCGGCGAACCTGCTCTACATTGCACTCAAAGTGCTTGAGCTCGAGCGCCGGACAGCCCGTCTCCGCAACGCTAAAACGTAAGGCGCAACCCGAACTGAATCACTCGAGCCGGCGCCGCACTGCTGATGATGCCTACGGTCGCGGGAACCGAGATGTTGCTGGCCGGAAGCCCAAAGTTGGCTCGATTGAACAGGTTGAAAAACTCGCTCCGGAACTGCACATTCATCTTTTCCAGAAGCGGGAAGTTCTTGTACAGGGAAAAGTCGAACGTCAGGGACCTGGGACCGAGAAGTATGTTGCGCCCGGAATTGCCGAACTGGAACGGTTGCGGCACGGCAAACGCCGCGGGATTGAACCAGCGACCGATGGTCGGATCCGGCAGCCGGGGATCGCCGATCAGATCGGCGCGCCCGGCCGGCGAGCCCTGGATCGCGGAGTTGAACGCCACCGAAAAAGGGACGCCCGTCAATGCGCTGGTGATGCCTGCGATCTGCCAGCCGCCGATCAGGTAATTCATCGGGCCACTCCAGCTCAACAGCGGTCTCCCCTTGCCGAAGGGCAGATCGTAAAGATAATTGACGCGCAACACGTGGCGCGCGAGGCCGCTGATGTCGGCGCGGTCCGCCCGGAAATTGCGGATGTCCTGAGGCCCGCCGTACAACTCCTCGCCGATCGCACGCACCCACTGATATTCGGCTTCAAGGAGCAAGCCATGGGAATACCGCTTGATGGCGCCAACTTGTAAGGAATTGGAAACCCACGTTCCTCCGGAGTCGTAATAGGTGATATTTGCGAACGGCTGATAGGGACGCCGTGGCTGCACCGGCCCCGGGCCGAAGACGCGCTGCTGGTTGATGTCGTAGCCTCGCCAGGTATGGGTGAACTTGTTGCCGAAATAGCTGATGCGCAAGCCGGTGGCGCCCATCAGCTCGCGCTCGATGGTCAGATTCCATTGTTGCGAGTAGCTGTCTTGCAGATCCGGATCGAAACCAGTGAAAGAAGGATTCGCCGGGATGCTGCCAGGTCCCGGAAAGGCGCTGGCGAAGGAAAGCGTCGGAGACGTGCCGGACTGCGACTCGGTAACTTCGGTGAGGACGAAAGGCGGATTCTTGTCCATGGCCAGAACCTGGGCGCCGAACAGCGAACCGTAATAGATTCCATATCCGCCGCGAAGGACCGTCTTATTCATGACGCGCCAGGCGAAACCGAAGCGGGGTCCAAAGTTATCATGGTCGCCACGAATCATCTTGTTGGGAAAGCCGGCCTGATCATGGGTGACGATCGGCAGGCTGGTTAGCAGCCGTGGAATGGCCGCCCGAGCGACGCCGTCACCCACTTTCGGCGCCACGATTTTGCCCGTTTTCAAATCGAAGTTGGCATAATGGCCGTCGCGTTCCTCCCAGCGGGTTGTGATTTCATATCGCAGGCCGATGTTCAGCGTTAGCGTTGGCGTCACTTTCCAATCGTCCTGAATGTAATAGCCGAGGACGCTGGCGCCCGGCTGCGTCGACCCGTTGAATTCCGAGGAGCGCTGCGCCGTAAGGGGCCAGCCGAGCATAAAATCCGCCGTCGGGCTGCGGGTAAACGTACCCTGGAAATTGAAAAGGCCGCGCGGGTAAGGACGAATGGCCAGGCCGTCATAGCTCTTGGCGAAATTCATGTCGAATCCACCCTTGAGAATGTGCTTGCCTCGCACATAGGTCATGTGGTCGATGTATTGATGGCTCCATTGCCGGAAGAATCCGCCGCTGAATGTACCGGTGTTTTCGGTGAGCGTCGCGAGGCCGACGATGTTAATGCTCGGGACGCCGCCGGCCCCGCGTGTGATGGGCGGCAGGCCCGGAATGAGACGGCTCAAGTCGAGATCGGGATTGGCGGTGTTGCGGAAATTGTCGTTGAATACATAGCCGAACTTGAATTCATTCGTCAGGCGCGGCGTGTGCGTGCGCGTGTAGGTCAAATTGGCGTTGCGGTCGAGGAAGCCGAACAGGCCGTTGCCGAATTTCTCGGTTGCCGGACCCGCCGAAAAGTAAGGCCCATTGGTGAACGAGAAGTAGCGGCCGAAGATTCGATCGCGGTCGGAAATGATGTGATCGACGCGCAGGGACCAGTTATTGAGCGTCGGCTTATTGCTGAGCGAGGTGCTGAAATTGAACCCCGTTCCGGCGGCGCCGGTTCCGGGAAGGTTCGGCAAAGGATAGAACTCGACGAGCTCTCTGGCAACGGAGCTGAGGCGATTCTGGGGAATGCGGTTATTCGGGAACGGCGTGCCGCCGGCCATGGGATCGTTGATTGCGGGCAGCCCGGAAAAATCGCCGTTCCGCTGCCTCTCGGTAGGCACGGCCATGGTGTTGATTCTGGGCGAGCGTTCGCGGAGACCTTCAAAGCTGAAGAAAAAGAAGGAGCGGTTGCGGCCGTTATAACGGGGCAGCAGGATCGGCCCGCCGAGGGAACCGCCGAACTCGTTACGGTTGAAGGGCGGGTTCGTCAGGGCAAAGAAGTTGCGGGCGGCGAACTCGCGGTTCCTGTTGTACTCATACAGCGAGCCGTGAAACTGGTTGGTGCCGCTCTTTGTGACGACCTTTATCTGCGCTCCGCCGCGCCCGTTTTCGGCGGAAGCATTTCCGTTGATCACCTCGAATTCCGCCACCGTGTCCAGCGACGGGAACGCGCCTTCCAATCGTCCGCTGATCACGTCGTTGTTGGTTGTGCCGTCCACCGTGAAATTATTGTTCTGGTTGCGCGGCGCTCCGCCGATAGAGGTGTTTGTTCCCGCGCTTTGCACGCCGGGCGCCAAGGCCAGCAGCGAGAAGAGGCTGCGCCCGTTGAGCGGCACTCCAAGAATCTGTCGTGTTTCGACCACCGCTCCGACTGAAGAAGTTTCGGACTGAACCACGGGCAACGAGGCCGAAACCTCAATACTGGCGGTCACTTCGCCGAGCTTCAGCTCGAAATCGAGACGGGCGTTCTGACCCACCTGAATCACCAGGCCCGTTCTTTTTTCGGTCGAGAACCCGGAAAGGTGTACGCTGACGGAATATGAGCCGATCGCAAGCGATGGGAGAACGTAGTAACCTTCGGCATTGGTTGCGGTAGCGACGGTGGCCCCCGTCCCTTCGTGCACGGCCGTGATCTCGGCGCCGGCGAGAACCGCGCCGCTCGGATCCGTAACCCGGCCGAGAATGGAAGCGCTTTGCGCATAGACGGAGAGGGCAACAAAGAGGCTCAGCAGAATCTTCCCAGATAGCATGGGATGAGTATATTTGTTCATTATTTTTGCGTCAAGGCGGACTTGGCACAGTGTTCCGTCAGCCCGGCGGCTGCCTTCAAAACTGTGTCACCGACAGCAGATTGCCGTCGGGATCCTTGAACCACGCGACCCTCGCCCCACCTGGCGCGCTCCAGATCCCCATCGCATCC
>JACQDF010000198.1 GCA_016201205.1 Acidobacteriota bacterium | reverse complement strand
GACGGCGTTGGTGCCGAGGGTGGACACAAAGAAGGCATCCACGATGCCGAACAGCGACTCCATCACCATCTCGAGGATCATCGGAATGGCGAGCAGGACGATGGCGCGGCCGAGGTTGCCTTCGGTGTAGTCCTGCTTGGAGCCGCGGATCGCTTCGCGCGCGTTGGCCCAGAAACTCTGCGCGGCCTCTCTGTCCGCCGCCTGCGGCTGAGAGCTAACCCCCATCCTCTCAGCTTAGCTGGCGGAGGCGTGTTTTTGCTTATGATCAAAGTATGGGGATTTTGTTTCTGTTGCCTCTGTTCGCCGCTGCTCTGTCGGCCGGCATCGGTGAAGACAAGCGCCTGGAAGCGGCCACCATCATGTTTGAAGAAATCATGGGCGCCAAGGACAATTCCATTCCCGAGGAGCTGCTGCGCAAGTCGGCCTGCGCAGTGATCGTTCCGGGGGTGAAGAAAGGCGCGTTCATCTTTGGCGGCAAGTACGGGCGCGGATTCGTGTTTTGCCGCAAGCCGAACGGCGTGTGGTCGGCGCCCGGAGCCGTGCGCGTGGAAGGCGGAAGCTTCGGGTTGCAGATTGGCGGCTCGGAGACGGATGTCGTGATGCTGGTGATGAACGAGCGGGGGGTGGATAAGCTGCTGGGCAGCAAGTTCACGGTGGGCGGTGATGCATCGGCTGCCGCCGGGCCTGTCGGCCGCACGATCTCCGCGGAGACCGACGCCAGGATGCGCGCCGAGATTCTGACCTGGTCGCGCGCCCGCGGCGTCTTCGCCGGCATCTCCCTGCAAGGCGCCACGCTGCGGCCGGACCACACCGCCATCCAAGGCATGTACCGGAAGGACCTGGACAACAAGGCGATTGTGAAGGGCAATGTGACCGCTCCCAAGGCAGCGCAGAAGCTGCTGGGGCTGCTGGGGAAGTTCCCCAGGCAGTAGCAGTCTCCGGCGCTCAGAAGCTGTAGCGCAGGGTCAGCAGCAGGTGCGAATTGCGGCTGTACTGCCCCAGGAAATCGTCCCGCCGGCCGCGCATCAGAACAAACCCCGCGCTGGCGCGCCAATGGGAACCATAGGCGCGCGAATACTCGCCCTTGACATACGCGCCACGACCGTTCTGCCGCAGGGCTGTCTCGACGGCGACGCTGCGATTGGCGTCGATGGTGTATCCGATGCGGCCAAGGAAGGTCCTGGCAATGCCGCGGTCGGGCGCGAACATGAACGGGTTGCGCTGCTTGCTGACGAACTCGCCCGCATAGCCGCCGACAAACGCCCACTCGCCCTGCTGGCGCTCGAGCTGGATCACGTACAGCAGGAACTCGTCCGCGCGCCGGTCGGAGGAAGTGTAGTAGCCCGCCTCGCTTTTCACCGTGAACCACTTGAGTGGAACGGCTGCATCGGCCCCGTAAAAGCGCAAGCGCGGGTAGACGCGGGCGAACTCGACGGCGGCAATCCTGATCGCAAGATCGAGCGACGGCAGATGGTTGAAGCCCTCGAAGAACGACGCCGAAAATTCGCAGCCCTTGCCGACGTGGTTCCAGCGCGCGCCAAACTGGCCCGCGCCCGGAAAGCGCGATCCGGCGTCGAGCAACCTCACGACGCCCGATTGTGGCGGAAGAATGACCCAGCGCTGGCTGAACAGCGGCGCGCGGCTGGGCGTGAAGCGGGGCGTGTAGACCAGCTCAAACGAGTCGCTGGAGGTTCCATAGGCGGCCCGCGCGGCCAGCACGCCCAGAAAATCATGGTTGATCACTTCGAGAAAGTCTTTGGGAGCGAACCGGTCGGTGGGATTCAGGATGTCGGCCTTACCCCAGCGGATAAACTGCTTGCCGAATTCCGCCGTGAAGCGGCCTTTGTGGTAAGCGGCGCTGAAGCGGCGCAGGGAAAACGCGGGGCGCTCGAGGCTGCGATCCTGCCAATCCAGGCGCGCCTCACGTTCCACCTGGCGGTGCGTATCCGTGCGTGTATCCAAGCCGCCGGAAAATCTCCAGTTGCCGCCGGCCTTGTAGAACGCTTCCCAACGCAGAATCGCCTCGCCGATGGCATGGCTGCTGTCGCCGGGCGTCGCTTGCGGAAAAAAGTAGCCCCGCGTTTCCAGGTATCCGCGGTGCGAAAAATTCTGCCCCCACAGCGGCAGCAGGAGCACATACCCGGCGAGCCACTTCATGATTCGCGTCGCAGCGCCTGCAAAGTAAACGCTTCTTCTTTCACCGGAACGTTGTATTCGAGCTTCTCCGTCTTGAGCACGGTCTTGCTCTTGCGGCCCATGTCCTCGACTTCGAGGGTGAGCGGCGTCCAGATGTTGCTCACTCTTCTGTAGTCGCCGTAATGGATGCGGCGTACGAGCCGCTCGTTGTGCCAGGCGTCGATTGCGATGACGGCGTAGCGCTCCTTTTCGATCCACAGGTACGAGTGGGTGTACTGCGAGGATCGCGTTTTCTTCGGCCGCCCTTCGATCTTCCAGCAGGCGGCGCCGTTGACGTTCTCCTCGGCCAGGACTCTGTAGTCGAACTGATCGGCGTCGCGCTCTTCGAGATCCTCGAAGCTGAAGTCGGTTCCGAAGAAGCGCGTCGAGCGGTCCTGCAAGGCGATGCGGCGGTCGCGCTGCAAAGCCGGCGTCCACATCCATTGGTCGGAGGCGCGATCCGGATGATTCACCACCAGCAGCGCCACTCCCTTGACTTCCGCCGGAGCGAGGAAGCGCAACACTACTTTGCTGTCGCCCGCCGAGCCGATGCGCTCATAGGTCCAGCGCTTTTCGCTGATCCGGTTCTTTCCGTCGATGACTTTGAGCGTGCCTTCGTAACGCTGGGAATTCGCCTTGGTGCGGTTCTGCACCTCGCGCATGATCTGACGGCCGTCCTCGGCCCGGACGCCGCACACCATCAGCAACAGTACAAGGCTATTCATATTCGAGCGCTTCCACCAGGGATGCGCGAACCGCCGCTTCGGCCGGACCCAGCGCCGCGATCAGCGCCACCAGAAGCATCGTGGGCACGAGCAGAAGCGCCATGCCGGCCGGATACCGGTATTCGAGGCGAATCCCAACCAGGTCCCCGCCAACCACGCCGAGGTAGTAGTACAGGACCACCGCGCCCAGGGCCAGCCCCAGCACGATGCTCACTGCCCCGATCCCGGCCGCCTCCATCCAGACCGCCTGCCGCACCTGCCTTCTGAGCCCGCCGACGGCCCGCAACACGCCAAGCTCGCGCCTGCGGTCCGTGATCGACACCGTCAGGCTGTTGACGATTCCCAGAATCGCAATCAGCACGGCGACGAAAATCTGCAAGTAAGTCAAACCGAACCACTGGTCGGTCACCTTCATGACGTATTTGCGCAGCTCCTGATTGGTCATCACGAACAGGCGGCTGTGCGGTCCGAGCCGTTCGAGAATCCGCTGCCTGGCCTCCTCCGGCTTGACGCCTCTTTTCAGATAGACGCGGAACAGGTTCACGGAATCGTCGTTCCAATTCCGGAGAAAAAGCGAGCGGTCCATGAGCACCGCGCCGGCCTGATCCGAGTAGTCGATGGTGATGCCGAGGACGGCCAGCCGCAAGACACCGCCCGGGGACGGGATCTCGATGACGTCGCCCAGTTTCAGCCGCTGCATTAAGGCGAGGTTGTCGGCGAGCACGACTCCTTTGCCCTGAGCCGCTTCCACGAACATGGTTCTTGCGTCGCCGGCAACCACCTTGGGACGCACCCTTTCCGACAAGCTCTTGAGATCGGTCGCCACCAGCATCACGGGTGTTTGCCGGTACAGGACGCGCACGGTGCGCACCATTTGTACCTGGTCCACAAAATCCATTTGACGAATGGTCTCACCCAAGGCGGGAGGGAAGCGGTAGCTGCGCTCCGCGATCTGCTCGGAAGTGCCGACGAATAGATCCGGGTTCAGCACGTTCGACATCCATTCGAAAATCGAATCGTAGCTGGCCGCCGAGATGCCGCCAAGGCCAACCACGAGGGAGAGCGACAGCATGACAGCGGCAACCGTGGCCGAGGTGCGCCGGGGAGACTGCAAGAGGCTGTCCGCCGCCAGCGCTCCCTCGACCGGCAGGATGGCCTGGAGCACGGAGCGGAGAACGCGGATCAGTGCGCGAACCATGGCCGGCGTCAGCAGAACCGCGGCGATGACCACGCTCAGGTATCCGACATAGAGACGGAGGCCGGTATGGCCGCCCGCCGCCACCATGGCCAGGGCGACGGCGAGAAAAATCGCGGCCCACGCCAGCCGCATCCGGCTCTCGCGTGAAGAAAAAGTTTCGTGGGCGCTCTTGTGCAGCGCCCGGACCGGATCCACCTGAGCGGCCTGCCGGGCGGGAATCCATGCCGCCAGCATGCTCGCGAGAACGCCCGCCAGGACTGAAAAGGCGAGCAGCGCCGGGTCGGCTGCCACTGCTTCGGTGCGTTGGGCGATGCCGTAGACCTCGCCGAAGTAATCGCTGAGGTAGCCGGCCATGGCTCGGGCCATCAACAGGCCGAGCAGAATGCCGAGACCGCTTCCCGCCAGCCCCAGCACGGCGCTCTCGAGCAGAAACAGGCGGCGGATCTGACCCTGTGTCGCGCCCAGCGCTCGAAGAACGCCGATCTCTGAGCGGCGCTGCGCCACGGCGACCGAGAACGTGTTGTAGATGATGAACAGGCCGATCAGCAGCGCGAACATGCCGTTCAACGTCGCTCCGATGGCGAAGATGCGGGCGATGGATTCAAACTGCTTGCCTCGAGAAGCGGGCCGCTCGACCTGATATCCGCTGCCCAGCGCTTTCTGGATGGCTGCTCTGCCCTGATCGACGGGGACGCCCGGCTTCACGGTCAGGTCGATGCGGTCGAACCTGCGGCCGCGACCCAGAACTTTCTGCGCCGCGTAGATGTCCATGACGGCGAGACTGCCGCCGAACGCGCTGGCCAGCCCGCCCGGCTTCATAATGCCGCGAACGGTAAAGTGCCTGCGGCCTTCCATCGTATCGAGCGCCAGCTTACCCCCGGCGGCGAGATTGTTCCTGGCGGCGAAATCGCGCGTCACGATGAGCGAATCGGGTTGCGCCAGAAAAACAAGCGGATCCTCGAGGACAGCCTCCTCGCCCTCTTCGAAGTCGTACTCGCGCAGGCTGCGGTCGCCGGTCATGTCGACGGCGAGCAGAAGCAGGTTGCCCTGTCTTCCCGCGCTGACGGTCGCTTCGATGACCGGGACGGCGACGTCCACTTCCGCCAGCGCCTGGACCTTCTCGAGCACCTCCTCGGGAAAGCCGGTTTCACCGGAAGACACCTCGAGCTGCGCTTTTCCCGCGATGCGATCGACGGTCTTCTGGAAACCGTACAGGACGGTGTCGTTGGCCGTGTGCATGCCGGCGAAAACAACGACGCCCAAGGCGATTCCCGCGACCGTGAGCCAGGTGCGCAGCAGGTGCTTGCGAACGTAGGGCCAGGTGAGCAGCTTGAGCAGCGTCATCGCCGCGCGTCCTCGACGATTCTGCCGTCCCGCAGCCTGATGGTTCGAGTGCAAGTGCCCGAGACGCCCATGTCGTGCGTAACCACCAGGACGGTCGAGTTCAGCCTTTCATTCAAGCGCTGAATCAGCTTCAGGATTTCGGCGCCGGTTTGCGAATCGAGGTTTCCGGTGGGCTCGTCGGCCAGCAGGACGGGCGGATAGATGCTGAGCGCGCGGGCGATGGCGACCCGCTGGCGCTCTCCGCCGGAGAGCTCTTCGGGGAGATGATCCAGCCGATGGCTGAGCTCGACCAGCTCGAGCAGCTCGCGTGCGCGTTCGTCAATCTTCTTGCGAGGCCAGCCCCGCAGATGCAGTGGAAGCACGACGTTTTCCAGGCAGGTGAGCGCCGGCAGCAGGTTGAAGAACTGGAAGATGAAGCCGATCTTGTCGCGGCGGACGCGAGTCAGCTCATCATCGGAAACCTGGCTCAGGCTCTCGCCGTCGAGCAGGATTTCGCCGGACGTCGGTTTGTCCAGCCCGCCGATGAGGTTGAGCAGCGTCGACTTGCCGGAGCCGGAAGGACCCGTGATTGCGACCATCTCGCCTTTGCTGACGGACAGGCTGACGTGATCGAGCGCGGTCACCTGGCGTTTGCCATCGAAGACTTTGGACACCTGCTGGAGCTGGATCATCACGCCGGCAAGACTGAGGAGCGGTTCAACTTCCATTGTACGCGGCGCTGGAGCAAGGTCGCCCTCGAACCGTGATACGCTTGACTCATCGAAATCGCCCCGATGCGACTCTCGCGTACCGTTCTTGTTCCCGCTTTTCTCGTCGCGCTTGCCTGGGCGCAGTTTCGCGAATCCGGCTTGCGCGAAATCGCGGCCCGGCTGGAGATTCAGACCGAGCCGCGCATGCCGGCGCGCGTCTATCTCTACAAAGACGGACGGCCGTTCCGGCTGAGTCCGGTCGACGCGCTGCTGCCGCTTCGCGTTGACTTGTTCTACCGGGAGCGGCTGTGGCGGCGGAGCAACGATCCGGCGACGCTCGAAGTCACCTGCAACAACATCTCGCATTTCTTTCTGCTCAAGGGCGCCGCGGGCTTCGATCTGCCGGCCGGGAAGTACCGTATCGAGGCCTACCGGGGCCTGTTTTTCAAACCGGTTTCGGTGGAATTCGAGCTGAACGCGGGCGCGACCGAGACTGTGACGCTGCGGATGGAGAACTGGGCCGGCGCTGAAAGCGCCTCGTGGCTGAGCGGCGATGATCACATTCACCTGGTGCGGGCGCCGGAGGACGACGCCCTTTTCCTGAAATGGATGGACGCGGAGGATCTGTCAGTTGCCAACTTCCTTCAGCTTCAGCGGCAGATGGACGCGGCGGCGCAGTACGGGTTCGGGCCCAAAGCCGAGGCGCGAATCCCGGGCCGCTCGATTCGGCCGGGACACGAATCGCGATCGGAATTCTTCGGTCATGTCAACCTGCTGGGCGGCCGCGAGCTGATCCGGCCGTTGAGCCTGGGGACAATGTACGCCAACGGCCCGGAAACATATCCCTATCCTTTTGTTCTGTTCGGGATGGGGCGCAAGCTGGGCGCCACGGTCGGCTATGCGCACTTCGACGGCTCGACGAAGCACTCGGCGCTGCTGATGGATGTGGCCCTGGGGTCGATCGACTTTGTCGAAGTCTTCCAGTTCGGGAGTCTGAGGACCGAGCAGTGGTATGAATTGCTGAACGCGGGCTTCAAGGTGACGGGCGTGGCGGGCAGTGATTTTCCGGTTTCGCTGAACAGGTCCACGCGGGCCGAGCAATGGTCACGGTGGATTCCGCTGCTGGGGCCGGAGCGCCTTCTGATCAAGGCGAACGCCGGTGAGTCGGCTTACGAAGCCTGGGCGCGCGGGATTCGCAACGGCGAGGGGATGGTGACGAATGGGCCGATGATCGAGATCGACGTGAACCAGGAGGCGGGGACGGCGCGGGCGAGAGCGAAATTCCACCGCGTCCTGGACAGCGTCGAACTGGTCGCCAACGGCCGTGTGCTCGCTTCCTCGAAGGGAGCCGAGGTCGCGGCGAAGATACCCTCCCAGCGTCCGCTGTGGCTCGCCGCCAGAGCAGATGCCGGCCTGCTCAAGGCGCACACCAACCCTGTCTATCTGGGTTGGACCGGCGAGCCGGCGCTCCCGGAGGCGCGTCAGGCGCTGGCCAGGCGCTGGCAGGATGAGATCGGTTACTACCGCACGGCTCCCTTGCTGTTTCCCTCCGAGGAAGAAAGGACCCGTTTCTTTCAGAGAGCCGAACAGGCGCTCGCAAGACTGAAATCCTCTCATCAGACTCCGTAGGCGGCATAGACCCGGCCTGTGCTGGCATACTGTAGTGGTGCGAATCGCGTTGCTTCTTTACGCCAGTCTTGCGTCCGCATGGCCGGCGCTCCCCCAGAAAACTCCCGCCGATCCTGGAATCAAGGCCGGAGCCAAACTGCCTGCCTTCAGCCTGCGGGATCAGACCGGACGCGAGCAGACATTCGAGTCTTTGAAAGGACCGAAAGGATTGATGCTGGTGTTCTTCCGGTCGGCGGACTGGTGACCGTACTGCAAAAGCCAGCTCGTCGAGCTGGATCAGAACCTGGACCAACTGAGGCGGCAAGGGCTGGGGCTGGCAGCGGTCAGTTACGACAGTGAAGCCATCCTCAAGAATTTTTCCGAGCGGCGCAAGATCCGCTATCCGCTGTTGAGCGACACGGGCTCGAAGGTGATCCTCGCGTTCGGCCTGCTGAATGAAACAGTCCCTGCGAGCAGTGCCTTCCACGGCATCCCGCATCCCGTGACGATCGTCGCCGGCGGGCAAGGCGTGGTGAAGAGCAAGTACTTCGAGGAGGATTACCGGGAGCGGCAAACGCTGGCGGGGCTGCTGGCGAAAGAGCACGGGGTGGCGCCGGCGGCGGCTCGAGCAGCGCCCGCGGCCAAGCACGTGAAGCTGGTGACGGCGGCCAGCACCTCCATCGTGCGGCCCGGACAGCGCATCCTGCTGGCGGTCGAAATCGAGATACCCAAGGGCTTCCATCTGTATGCGCCGGGTGTGGAGGGCTATCATGCGGTGGACTGGAAAATGGCGGAATCGCCCGCTTATCGCGCCCACGCCGTGAGCTACCCCGGGTCGCGGGTTTTGTACCTCGAGGCGATCAAGGAGAAAGTTCCGGTCTATGAAGGCATGCTGCGGCTGACGCGCGATCTGACGGCAGGCGAGGACAAGAACGTGAAGCCGCTCCTTTCGCCGAACCGGGAATGGAAGCTCGAAGGGACGCTGAAGTACCAGGCCTGCAACGACCGGCTGTGCTATCCGCCGGAAACAGTGCCTTTGGCCTGGACGCTCGAAGTGGAAGGGCACGACCGCGAGCGGGTTCCGGTGGAGCTGCAACACAAGCCCGGCGGGCGATAGCGCCGGCGCTCCGCCCCACGCCTGCTCATCGAAGGGTAGAATTGGGGACCATGGAGGGTCCAATGCGTCCCATGAGGTGCTCGCTTGCGGCAATTCTGATTTTTGCGCCCGCACTCGCCGCGCAGACGATCACCGCCTCGCTCGAAGGAAGTGTGCGCGATTCGAGCGGCGCGGTCATTTCCGGCTCGCGGGTGCAGGTGATCAACAGAGCCACGAATATCACCACCCGGCTGGAGACAGGTCCTGACGGGAGATTTCTCGCGCCTTCCCTTCCTCCCGGTCCTTATTCCGTGGTAGTGGAATCGCCAGGATTCAAGAAAGTGGATCGCAGCGGAATCGTGCTCCAGGTGGACCAGACGGCGCGCATCGAGATCGTGATGGAGATCGGCGCGGTGACCGAAACGGTGGAGATTCGCGCGGAGGCGCCGTTGCTCGAAACCTCGAGCGCGGCGCTCGGTCAGGTGATCGCAAACCGCAGCATCACCAATCTCCCGCTCAACCAGCGCAACCCCTATGCGCTGGTCTTTCTGGCGCCGGGCGTGATCGGCAACGTGGCGCCGCAGTTCAACCAAGCCAATATCTCCATCAACGGAGGCCGGCCCGGCGCCAACGAGATTCTGGCCGACGGCATCCCATCCTCCCCGCCGCTGGTGAACCCGATCCAGGGCTTCACCGTCTACCCCTCGGTGGACTCGGTGCAGGAATTCAAGGTGCAGACCAACAGCTACTCGGCCGAATTTGGCCGTTCGAGCGGCGGCATCATCAATCTGGTGTTCAAGTCGGGGACGAACCAGCTCCATGGGAGCCTGTTCGAGTTCGTGCGCAATTCGAAGCTCGACGCCAACGGCTTCTTCGCCAACCAGCGCGGGCTGCCGCTTGCGAACTTCAAACGGAACCAGTATGGCGTCTCGGCCGGCGGGCCAGTCTGGATTCCCCGTCTCTATCACGGGCGCAACCGCACTTTCTTTTTCGCCGCCTTCGAAGGTCTGAAGGAACGCTCGCAGGGCAACCTCACCACAACCGTGCCCGCGGAATTGCAGCGCGGGGGCGACTTTTCCCAGACGCTGAACGCCAACGGCGCGCAGATCGTGATCTTCGACCCGGTAACGACCGCGGCGGCAGGCAGCGGCTTTGTGCGGCAGGCATTCCCGGCAAACCTCATCCCGGTGTCCCGCATGGACCCGGTGGCGCGCAACGTCGTGAAATACTACCCGCTACCCAACCGGACAGGCGACAGGTTCACCGGCGCCAACAACCTCGCACTCCCGGGAACGCTGCCCACCGACAGCAACCAGTTCGACATCAAGGGCGACGAGAACATCAACGAACGCAACCGGTTCTTCATCCGCGTTTCTCATCGCAATTTCAATCAGATGTTGGAGAACCGCTTTCCCGCCGACATCGCCGTGGCGCAAGGCGGCTCCTATCAGCCCCAGATCGCCAACAACGCGGCATTCGATTACACGCACAATCTTCGGCCGACCTTCCTGATCGATTTTCGATACGGATTCGGGCGAACGCTGCTGAAATTCAGCCCGCGCAGCGCCGGATTCGATCCGACGCAACTGGGCATGCCGGGCTACATCAAGGCGAACGCCGACGGCATCTATTTCCCGACGTTCTCACCGGCCGGGTATCTTGCTCTCGGCGCCAGCTCGTTCTTCCGGCGCAACGCGTTTGAGACGCACAACTGGAGCCTGAATAACAGCAAGGTTCTGACGCGGCAGTTTCTGAAGTTCGGTTTCGAAGCGCGGCTGGTGCGTGTGAACAACAGCGAGGTCACCGATGCGGTGGGGAACTTCAATTTCGACCGAAGCTTGACGCAGGGGCCAAACCCCAACCAGGCGACCGCCACGGCGGGCGACGGCATGGCGTCGATGCTGCTCGGCCTGGGAGGCGGCGTCATGACCAAGTGCTTCAAATGCGTATCCACGCAGAGCACGTACTGGGCCTGGTACGTGGCCGACGACTGGAAGGTGAGCAATAAGCTGACGCTCAATCTTGGCCTGCGGTATGAGCTCGAGATTCCGCGCCATGAACGGTACAACCGGATCAACGTCTTTGACCCGCTGGCAGCATCGCCGCTGGCCGGTCCCGCGGGGTCGCCGAACCTGAAAGGCGGGTTGGTGTTTGCCGGGGTGAGCGGGGTCAGCGCGCAGCAGTTTGAGGCGGACAGGAACAACTTTGCGCCGCGGTTCGGTTTTGCTTATCAGGCGTTCCGGAACACGGTGATCCGCGGCGGGGGCGGCATCTTCTACGCGCCGTCGCTGCGAGCCGCGGGAGGCACGGTGGGAAACTTCGGGTACCGCAGCGACACGCAGTTCATCGGCAGCCAGAACGGAGTCACGCCCACGAATTATCTGCGCAATCCGTTCCCGGACGGCTTGACTCCGGTGGTGGGCAATACGCAGGGACTGTTGACGGCCGCCGGCTCGACGATCAGCGCCAGCCTGAAGGGTGACAGCGTGGTGCCGTACAGTGAGAACTGGAGCTTGAACATCCAGCAGCAAATGCGCGGGAACCTGCTGGTGGAGGCGGGCTACGTCGGCAGCCACGGGTTGCACCTGACGCAGACCGGGGAGGGCACCGCCAATCTCAACCAGTTGACGATCCAGCAATTGGCGCTCGGCAGCCAGTTGCAGCAGCCAGTGCGGAATCCTTTCTTCGGGATCATCCCGAGCGGACCGCTGGCCACGGCCACGGTGCCGCAGAGTTTCCTGCTGCGGTCCTTCCCGCAATTCACCACGGTGAACCCCTTGTACTGGACGGGCGCCTCTTCCATCTATCACTCCCTGCAAATCAAGGTGGAGAAGCGCTTCAGCTCGGGGTTGGGCCTGCTGGTTTCGTACACCGACGCCAAGCTGATCGACGACTTCTCGATCATCTCGAACCTGGGGCGCAACGCGAACGTTCAAAACATCAACAACCGGCGCGCCGAGCGCTCGATTTCCGCAAACGATATTTCGCAGCGCTTCGTGGCCAGCTTCGTCTACGAGCTGCCATTCGGGCGCGGGCGTAGGTTCGGCTCGGGGTGGAACCGGATCGTGGATGCCTTTGTGGGCGGCTGGCAGATGAACGGCATCGTTGCGTTCCAGAAGGGCCCGCCTCTGGCGCTGACCACGACCAACACATCGAACTCCGGCGGCAACGTGCTTCGTCCGAACAGCACCGGGAAGAGCGCGAAGCTCGAGGGGCCGGTGGAGAGCCGGCTGACGCAGTACTTCGACAAGACGGCGTTCGCGCTGCCTGCCCCGTTCACCTTCGGCAGTTTGGGCCGGACGCTGCCCGATGCGCGGGCTCCGGGACTGAAGAATCTCGACTACTCGCTGTTCAAGAACTTCAGCCTGAGGGAGGGCCTGTCGCTTCAGTTCCGGGCTGAGTCCTTCAATCTGACCAACACGCCGAGCTTTGGGGAGCCAAACCAGAATCTGAGCGCGGTGCAGTTCGGGCAGATCACGGGGACGTCCAATGCGGCTCGGCAGGTGCAGTTTGGGCTGAAGGTGCTGTTTTGAGAGAGGGGGCCGCTAAATAGGCATGTGCTGTTGCACCCAACCGAGCAGCAACTGGACGACCGCGTCCAGATGGCTCCGGAACCCGTGCCCGGCGCCTTGGATCACTTCCAGGCGAGAACCCGGCGGCAGGTACTCCATCCCCTGCCGGGATCGCAGCAGCAACTGGCGCTCTTCGTCGTCGTCATCTCCGTGGATGAGGAGAACCGGGCAATTCACCGCCGAGAGCAACTGTGGCTGATCGATCTGCTCGAAATCCAGAAGCAACTGCCGCTCGACGACAACCCAGCGGCGAGCGCCCTCCGTCTTGTGGATTGTGATGCGGCCGGTTACGCGCAGCTCCCGCATCTGCTCGGGAGAAAAGTATGCGTCCCACTGGTAGTGCACCGGGCCGGTGGCCGCGCCCAGCAGCACCATCGTCACGATGTCGGGAGAATACGCGCGAAGGCAGACCAGGCCTCCGAGGCTGTTGCCGAGAAGAGCAACGTGCTCCAGCCCGTAAGAATAAGCAAACTGGACGGCCGCGTGAAGGTCCTCCGTCTGTTTGCCCATGGTCAGCGTTTCGTTGTCGCTCTCCCCGCAGCCGGTGAAGTCGAATGCAAGTGCGTCGTATCCGGCCCGATTGAGAGCGGACGCGAACAGAGGGAACCGGCCAGAAGACGACCTGTCACTGGTGAAGCCGTGGGCCATCACCACAGTGGAATTTGAGCCGGCGCGATAAAACTCGCCCGCCAGGCGCAGCCCTCGTGAGTTGCGGAACTCGACGCGCTGAACCATCCTTCTCTATTCTAAGGGCGCGGCGGGATGGATGCGGCATTGCAGCATTGCGGCATTCAGGGGGATTGACTTGACTTCTCGATGTGCATATCCTGTTGGCAAACATTGCGCGGTGACTCGTCATAGTTCAACTCATTTGGAGGTGTTTTCATGATCCGTTTAGGAATGCACAGCGATAACTGGCGCCACCTCGACAAGCCGTTCGAGGTGGCTGTGAATGCCGCCGTCGAGCTAGGCCTGGATTGCATCGAGTTTGGTGTGTTCGATGGCCAGTACTTCATCCAGGCTCTCGGCTACAGCCCTCACTTGCCGCTTTCCACCGACCCGGCGAAGTTGCGCCGCTACCTGGATTCCAAAGGCTTGCAGGTCTCGCAAATCGACGCTGCCTATCCGCTGACCAGCCCGGATACCGGCCCCTACGGCGTGCCCTACGTCCGCCGCGCGATTCTCTTCGCGGAGGCCATCGGCTGCCCCTGCGTCGATACCACCGACGGCGCCGCCAAGCCTGAAGGGTACACGGACGAGGAGATCCTGGCGTTGATGAAGCATAACCTGCGGCTGATCCTCGAGACGGCCGAAGAGCACAAGGTGATCGTCAACGTCGAGACCCATGGTCCTTATACGACCAATCTCGAAACCATGCGGCGCATCATGGGTTTCTTCGAATCCGAATACCTGCGGGTGAACTTCGACACAGGAAACACGTACATCTCCGGCAACGACCCGCTGGAGTTCCTGAAAGGCGTCCGCAAGTGGGTGTCGCACTGCCACGTCAAGGATGTGAGCGCTGAGCTGGCGGCCGCCGTGCGTGGCGAATCGACCGGTATCGCGACGTCGCTGGCATCCATCGGCGCAGGCGTCAATGCTCGAAATATCGAGGCCTGCATCCGCTACTTGCAGGACACCGGCTGGAACGGCGTGCTGTCGATCGAATGCGAGGGCGCCGATGAGATCCTGCACCCGAGTGTCAACTGGCTGCGCGGGCTGCTGGTGAAAGCGGCGGTCGCCTGATGTGGCCGGCAGTCGCTCTCCTGCTGCCGCTCTTCCAGCCTGCGCCCGTCAGGGTGCTGTTCCTTGTGGGTGGCGATTACCACGACTACGACGAGGCCCCGCGGGTGCTGGCGGACGCCTTGCGGAAAAAAATGGCGGGCGCCGTCCCGATCGAATTTCACATTACGAAGGACCTTCACCTCCTGCGTGCGGAAGAGTTGAGCAAGTTCGATCTGCTGATGCTGAACCTTTGCCAGCAAACCGAACTCTCCGATCGACAGAAAGAGGGACTGCTTGGCGCGGTGCGTGGAGGTCTTCCGCTTGTGGCTCTCCATTGCACCTTCTGGTGTTTTCAATCCTGGCCGGAATTCCATCGCCTGCTGGGAGCCTTTGTCCCGGGTCACGCGCGTTTCGGACCGATGTGTGTCGAGGCCGCCGATGCCTCGAATCCCGTTGTCTCCCGGCTTCCTTTCACCTTCGAGCTGACCGACGAACCGTATCTGGTGGATCGCCGGGACCCCTCGATGCACGTTCTGATCCGCACCTGCAAAACCTACGAGAAACGCGATAGCGCCGAGCCCGAAGTATGGACCAAGACCTATTCAAAGGGGCGGGTCTTTGCCATGACGTTCGGGCACGATCAAAGATCGCAACAAGATCCCAACTACATCGAACTCTTAAGCAGCGGCATCCTCTGGGCCTTGGGCCGCGGGAAGTGAGGCTGTTGTGCACATGGCAATCTTCGTTCTGGCCGCCGCATTGCCGGCGGCCGACTGGCTCACCTTTAGCGGCGACCCGCAGCGCACGGGTTGGGCGAAAGAGGAAACGGCGATCACCAAGGAGAACGTCAGGCGGCTCAAACTCCTTTGGAAGGTTCACCTCGAAAACGAGCCGAACGAGCTGAATTTCCTGACCGTCCCGCTGGTCCTGGAGCGGGCCGTAACGCCTCGCGGCTTCGTCGACATCGTCGTTGTGGCCGGCAGCCGGGATGTCGTTTTTGCCGTGGATGCCGATACCGGCAAGCTCCTGTGGCGCAAACAACTTGTCACCGAAGGCGTTCCGAAAATGAGACCGTCCTTCTTGTGCCCCAATGCGCTGAACGCGACGCCGGTCATCGAGAAGCGCATGTGGAACTGGACTGTCTATGCGATCGCCAGCGACGGCAAGCTGCATTCGCTCAACGCCGTGAATGGAGAGGACCGCAAGCCGCCAGTTCAGTTTGTTCCGCCGTTCTCGAAGAACTGGAGCTTGAATCTGGCGGACGGCCTGTTGTACACCGCCCTCTCGCAAGGCTGCAATGGCGCAAAGTCGGGCGTGTATGTCATGGATCTGACCGATCCACGGCGCCCGGTGACGTCTTTCCAGGCATCCACGGCAGGGGCAGGCATCTGGGGACGCGCCGGCGTCGCTGTAGGATCCGACGGTCATGTGTACGCTGAGACGGGCGACGGGCCGTGGGACCCCGCCGCCGGCAAATTCTCGGACACGGTGCTGGGACTCTCCTCCAAACACCTCAAGCTGGCCGACTACTACACGCCCGCCAACCGCGCCTGGATTACGAAGAAAGACCTGGACATGGGTTGCATGAGTCCGGTTGTGTTCCCGTTCCGGGAGTGGGAGCTGGTAGCGGCGGCCGGCAAGGAGGGGGTGATCTACCTGCTGGATGCCAGGTCCCTTGGCGGACCTGATCACCGAAGCCCGCTGTTTCGCAGTCCTCTTTACACCAATGAAGAAGTCAACCTGGCCGGACGCGGCTTTTGGGGAACGCTGTCCACGTGGGAGGATCCCAAAGGAACGCGCTGGCTTTATGCTCCTGCCTGGGGGCCTCAGGCGAGCCGCTCGCCCGAATTCCCGTCTCATCACGGCCCGACCCCGAACGGCAGCGTGATGGCGTTCCGGCTCGACGTGAAGGATGGCAAACCCGTGCTCGCGCCGGCGTGGCGATCCAGGGATATGCAATATGCCGAGCCGCTGATCGTCGCCAACGGGATCGTGTTTGCACTCTCCAATGGAGAGAACGTGACCTCGATTCACGAGAGCGGGCGTCTGCTTACGTCCTTAGAACGCGCCTCCACGCCGACCGGAAATGCCGTGCTCTTTGCGTTCGACGCCGAAACCGGTGAGCAGCTCTACTCGAGCGGCAAGACCGTGCCGGGGTGGACGCACTTCAGCGGCCTGGCCCTTTCCAGCGGGCAAATCTACGCCGTAACATTCGATGGCTACCTGTACGCATTTGGCCTTCCGGAAAGCGCCCCCGGAGCGCAGTCGCGAGGAAGCGCGCCCTGAGCCCGCGGCCGTCTTAAGGCTTCACCCAAATCGGGCTCGACCACGCCATTTGCTGATCGGTCTGGATCACGCGCACGTAATAATACGACTCTTTGCCCTCGAAGCCCTGGTCGCGAAACACGAACTTCGCCGAACGCGACTTGGGCTCGACGTTGTAGGCAAAAGCGCCATTCTTGATGACATCCACACGCGCGATTTCTGCTGTCCCGGTGACTGCCACATTCAGCTCCGGCGCGCCCTGCACCGTGGTGTGGTCGGAGCTGGCGATAAAGCCGAGCTTGCGGCCGCGCGCCAGTGCATCCCAGACGAAATTCTTCGAGTCCTTTTCGTAAACCGCGCGGCCGGCCGGATCCGGCGCGCCATTATACTCATACGTGCTGCGCAGGCCCTGGTAGATCTCCACCAGCCGCTCCACCTGTGGATCAAAGTAATCCCAGCTCACCTGCTTGTTGCCCCACGCGGAGGTGTGAGGGATCGACATCGCTTTGCCGCCGCGCAACGCATCGAACAGGCCCCACGGGCTCACTCCCGGATCACCCAGATCGTAGGAAGCGGGCACCGGCGTGAAATCGCGCTCCTGGTGCACGACATTGCGGTGGCCCCACGGCGAATACTGGCTGCGCTCATAAGCGTGCAGCGGCGCAAAGGCGCCCGGTTTGTAGAACGCGTCGTTGATCTGCTGGATGCGATACAGGTTGTAACGCCGCGGCAGGTAGCGCGTGTGATCCGTGATGCCCAGAAAGTCGAGGCCGCCTGCATCGAGCGCGTAGCGCATCGCGTCCATCAGCGAGCCGTCGAGGATGCCGCCGTCTTCGGAGATGTCGGTGTGGCGGTGCAGATCGCCCCATACCAGTGTGTAGCCTTGGAGGCGGTGCTTTGGCGGGGCCGGCGGCGCGGCTTTGGCTCTGGCGGCATCCATGGGCGTGAGTGGCATCGGTTCTTTCACTGCGGCAAACACCTTCGCGTACACGACGTTGTGCGAAGACCCCGCCGGGTAAGCCGCCAGAATGCGCCCGTCGCTGAGCGGCGCCGCCACGATGCGCTGATCCACGCGCCCTTCGCTGTACGGCAGCGTCTCCCAGGCCCCCCAGCCGGACCCTGTCCATGCTGTCGCCTGCACTGTCAGCCAGTTGTTGTTGAGCGGCTGGCGCGCCAGCAAGCGTACACCGCCCCCGCTTGCCGCCAACAGGGGCGCCTGCCAGCCCCTTGCTCCGGCTTCCGGCGCCGGCACGCGGTACAGTTTGCCGTCCATCAGACACGCCAGTCCGATTTCGCGCCGCGCCCGCAAGCCGCCTTCCGCCGAGTCCGCCGCCCAGTTCTCCGGTCCGGTCTCCCATGCCAGCCAGACGCGGTCCTGCGCATCCGAGCTGATCGAGACGTGGTTCTCGAGCTTTGCTGATGCCGCCACCGCCATCTCCGGCGACCACTGCCGGTTGCGCCACGTCCGCAGCAGCACATCATAGTCCCCTCGGAAGCTGTCCCAGGCAACATGAAAAGCGCCGTCTCCGGTGGCCGCAATCACCGGCTCCCAATCGCCGGCGGCGCTCTCAGTCACGAAGCCCTCCGGCCCCCACGCGCCGTTCTCATGGACGCGGTACAGGATGTCGTGGTTCGCCTTTCGCATCGACTGCCATACCAGCATCATGCGCGCGCCGGAGAATGCCAGTTGCGGCAGCACATCCGGCGCGTCATCGGTCGTGAGCCGCTCGACAGGCGACCAGCCGCCCGAAGCCAGCCGCCGCCGGGCGTACAAATCCCAATTGCCTCGCACTTGCGCCGGCCAGACTACAACGACAACGCCTCCGCGGTCGATCGCCAACGCCGGCTTGTGATAATCCCCCGCCGTCTGGGTGACCCGCACCGGCTGCGACCATTGATTCGCCTTCCAGGAGCGCGCATAAATGTGGCCGGCGTGCTCCGCTTCAGAATAAGAAACCCAAGTCATCCACACCGTGCCGTCACGCTGGGCGATGGCCGGATGGTCATCTTCGCGCTGGCCGCTGGTTACCGCAACCACCTGCGCCAGGGCGGCATCGCGATCCGGGTTTGGCCGTGGCGAAGGTCCGGGGTCCGGCCGCTGGGCAAATAGCGTCAACGAGAGGAGTAGAATCAGCATCTCTCAGAACTGCCGCTCACCAAAAAATCTCAAGAAGCAGGTTGGAATGAAGCGGTGCGGCGGGATCGCCGGCACGGGAAAAATCCTCCGCAGGCTGCGCCGGTACTCTTGCGGTGACAACCCCACGGCCGAGCGGAAGCGCGTGCTGAAGGACCCCAGGCTTTCATAGCCCACCGCCAGGCAGACCTGGGTGACCGGCTCGTCGCTGGCCGCCAGAAGCTGCCGGGCACGCTCGAGGCGCACTCGCGTCAGAAAATCGTGCGGCGTTTCCCCAAAGGTCCTCGAGAACAGGCGATGGTAATGGAACGGCGACAGGCAGGCGGCGCCCGCCGCGTCTTCCAGCCGCAAAGGCCGGCCCAAATCCGCCGCCACGTAATCCCGCGAGCGGCACAGCCGCCGGAAGGTCTCGTAGTCCACCACCACGGGAAGAGGATACCATGGTCAACGTGACCGAGCCACCCCTTCTCGAATTCCGCAATATTACCGTTTCTCACGATGGCCAGACCGGCCTGGACGGCCTCACCCTCACCATCCACCTGCGCGAGCATGTGGCCGTTCTCGGACCCAACGGCAGCGGCAAGTCCACTCTGATCAAAACCATCACCCGCGAGTGCTATCCGCTGTACCGCGAAGGCTCCGCCGTCCGCCTGTTCGGCAAGGAAACGTGGAATGTCTTCCACCTGCGGCCGCTGCTTGGGATCGTTCACAACGACCTGATGCAGAGCTGCATCCGCTACCCCTACACGGGCCGCGAAGTGATCCTGTCGGGCTTCTTCTCGAGTGTTGGCATCTGGCCGAATCACGAAGTGACAGACTCGATGCGCCGCCGCGCCGGGGAGATCCTCGAACAGCTCGAGATCGTCCACCTCGCCGATCGCACCGTCAGCCATATGTCCACCGGCGAGAGCCGCCGCCTGTTGATCGGCCGCGCGCTGGTGCACCGTCCCAAAGCCCTCATCTTCGATGAGCCCACCGCCAGCCTGGACTTCCGCGCCAGTCACGAGCTGATCGGGATCATGCGCAAGTTGGCCGGCGAAACCACCATCATCCTCGTCACCCATCATCTGTCCGATATCATTCCGGAAATCGAGCGAGTCGTGCTGCTGCGCAAGGGCAAGGTCTTTCGCGACGGGCCTAAGCGCGAAGTGCTGGAAAGCGGCGCACTCAGCGAGCTGTTCGGGTTTCCTGTCGAGGTGCTCGAGCGGCGCGGGCTCTACCACATCCTATGACTGTCCCGCCGCCGAACTGAGTCATTGCTTCAAGTACCGCGCCAGAAACCTGTAGATCTCGGCCCGCGACTCCCGGGCCAGCTTCGTGTCGATGCGGTTGAAGTGATGCCCGCCCGGCGCATTCTCGTAGATCCTGTGCTCGAACTGCTTGCCCGCCGCTTTGAGCGCGTCAATCAACCGCCGCACTTCCAGCACATTCACATCTTCGTCGTTGGTGTTCGTATGAATCAGCAACGGCGTGGCCAGCCTGGACACGTGGCTCACCGGAGACCTTCGCAGGTATTCTTCCGGGTTCTCCGCCACTGTCTTTCCGATGTGGCTTCGCTCGGAAAACACCTGGCGGTAGGATTCCGTCTTGTAGCCCAGCCGCAGCACCAGGTCGCTGACCGGCACGCCGGCATAGGCGCAGGCATAGGATTCCGGGTGCTGGAAAATGTTCATCAGCGCGATCATGCCGCCGTGACTCCAGCCGACGATGCCCACGCGCTTGGGATCGAGGAACGGGTAGTTCTCGAGCATCCAGTTGCGCGTCGCCAGGACATCGTCGTTCTCGCGCCCGCCGTAGTCGATGGCGTCGTAATAGCCGCGGCCATAGCCCGTGCTGCCTCGGTAATCCGGAGCCGCCACCACGTAGCCTTGCACGATCATCTCGCGCACGATGTGCGCCGAGTTGCCCGAAGACCCGCTCTGGAAGTTGGCATGCACGCCTCCGTGGACGTACACCAGCAGCGGATGCTTCCTCGAGCGGTCGAGGTTCTTCGGCACGAAGGTGTAGGCGTAGATGATCATCGGATTCTCCGCGCCCGGCGCCGTCCGGTTGGGAACATAGTGCGGCGGCGAGCTGGTGAATACCGCCTTGTCCACTTCCGCGATATCGCCAAGCTGGAAGCGCCACATCAAGTCGTCAATCGCCTTGAGCACGCGGTCGGTATCGTGTTGGGAAGTGCGGGAGGGCGCGGCCGCGGGGGCGGGAGCAGGCGCCTGTTGCGCCGGCAGCATCCCGGCAATCAAAAGAATCAGCAGCAGTCTCATTTGTGATTAGTGTACACGGCGCGCGCGCCGGCCCTTCACAGGCTCCTGCTCGGCCACCGAAAACACGAGTTTCTTCTCCACCGCGTCCACGCGATCCAGAATCACACGCACCCGGTCGCCGATCGAAAATTGCCGTTTGGATCGCTCCCCGATGATCTTGCGCGTGTTCTCGTGATAGCCGTAGCGTTCCCCCGGCAGCGATTCAACCGGAACCAGACCTTCCACGAACAGATTCTCCAGCTCGACGAAGAACCCGAACTTCGTTGTTTGGATAATCAGCGCGGGAAACTCCCCGCCGACATGGGCCGCCATGAATTTGAGCTTCTTCCACTCGACCAGATCGCGCTCGGCCTCGGCCGCCCGCCGCTCGGTAAACGAGCAATCAGCGGCGATCTCGCTCAGCAGATGCGGATCAAGAGGCGGCTGGCGCTGATCGAGCCATGCGCTGAGCAGCCGGTGCACCACCAGGTCGGGATAACGGCGAATCGGCGACGTGAAATGGGTGTACGTTCGGGCGGCCAGCGCGAAGTGGCCCGTGTTCTGCTCGCTGTAGCGCGCCTGCTTCAGCGAGCGCAGCATCAGATAGCTCAGAATCCGCTCTTCGGGTCTGCCCTCGATCCGCGCGACCAGGCGTTGATACTGGCGCGGCGAGATGGGCATCTGCTCCACCAGCACGATGTCCTTGCGGATCTTGCGGCCATCGCGCTTGCGCTCCACCAGCGGGTAGCGCTTCGCTGGAATAGCGCCCACGCCGAGCGAGCAGCCGAAATGGGCGGCCACCAGTTCGAAGTCCGCGACCCGCCTGGCATCCGGCGGCTCGTGAATGCGGTACAGGCCCGGCCATCCCAGCGCTTCCAGATGTCCGGCCACGGCCTCGTTGGCCGCCAGCATGAGTTCCTCGATGATGCGATGCGCGATGTTGCGCGGCGCGCGGCTCACTCCGGCCATTTCGCCGAACTCGTCGAACTCGATGAGCGGCTCCGGCAGGTCGAAGTCGATCGAGCCGCGGCGCTGCCGTTTGCGGTTAAGGATCAGCGCCAGCTCCTTCATCAGCTCGAACCGCGCGGCCAGCGGCGCGTAGCGCTCGCGTTCAGCAGCATCGCCTTCCAGCAGCAGATGCACGCTGGTGTACGTCATCCGCTCGGCGCTGCGGATGACGCCGCGCGTGAACTCCTGCCGGACGACGTCGCCCGCGTGGTCGATTTCCAGAAGCGCCGAAAGCACCAGCCGGTCCACACCCGGCTGGAGCGAGCAGATCCCGGTGGACAGCTCGACCGGCAGCATCGGCACCGCGCGGTCCGGAAAGTACACGCTGGTCCCGCGCAGCAAAGCTTCGCGGTCGATCGGCGTGCCAGGCAGCACGTAGCGGCCTACGTCCGCGATATGAACATGCAGCGTGAAGTGGCCGTTCGGCAAGCGGTCCACCCAGACGGCGTCGTCGAAGTCGCGGGCGGTTTCGCCGTCGATCGTCACCACATCCATGCCGCGGAAATCACGCCGCCCGTGCGTTTCCTCTCCGCTCACCGAGGCCGGCGCCTGGCGCGCCTGGGCCAGCACATCCTCCGGAAAGCGGTTCGGGATGTGGTGCTTGCGGATCATGATCTCGACGTCGACGCCGAAATCCTCGGGATGGCCCAGCACCTCGAGGACGCGGCCAATGGCGTGTTCTTCGTCCGCCGGATACTCGAGGATCTCGGCCTGGACGATCAGGCCCGCCAGATCTTCCGGGCCGCGCGCCTCGACCGCTTCCGCTCCAATGCGGTGAGCGCTCGCTTCCCGCGGCGGCTTCTCCAGCCCATCGGGGATGCGGATCCAATGCCGGATACGGTCGTCGTGAGGGATCACGTAGCAGCCGGTGGGTCGCACGGTGAATTCGCCGACCACTTCGCTGTGCGCGCGCTTCAGTACACGCAGGATCGTTCCTTCCGCCCTCCCCTGCGGGCTGATGCGCGCAATACGCGCCAGCACGCGGTCGCCGTGCATCGCCTTGCCCGCTTCGCCGGGCGGGAGGAACAGATCGCCTTCAATCCCCGCCGCCGGAGGATCCATCACGACAAAACCGTAGCCGTCCCGATGCGTCACCAGCCGGCCGACAGCGTACTCACGGTTCGCGCGCGTCAGAACGTAATGCCCCGCCCGCGGCTGGATCAGCTCGCCGCGCTTTTCCAGCCGATCGAGGGCTTGCTCCAGATCCTGCCGCGTTGCTCCCTTGGCTCCGAGCTCCCGCACGAGCTGCTTGAAGCCGGCTCGGGCATGCGGCTGAAGGCGGATGTGCTCCAGAAGGGAGGCGTCTGTCATCGAGCTGGGCGGCTCTTTGAGCAGAGCCGGAGAAGGAATACGCCCGCGCCGGCCAGAACCAGCAGTTGGGTCGCTGGCTCTGGCACGGTATTCACCACATCCAGCGCCAGATCCCAGGCCAGCAGATCTCCAATATCGCCGGCGGCAAAATCCCGGATCGTGAGTCTCCATTGCCCTGGCGCCAGCAGGCCTCGAAAAGCCGCGCTGAAGTCGTTGGGCGCATTCGAGCCGGCGTTCGTCGGGTAATACAACAGGCCAGCCGATTCGCCGGGTATATCGTCCACGTCGCCCAGCCCGAGCGCTGTGGTCCACAGGTCGCCTGTGTTGCATCCGCAGAAATCGTAGTTGTCGTTGAAGTTGCTGCTGGCGGCCGTACCCGGCAACCCGATCTGGCTGAACAGGCTGCGGCTGACACCGCTCGCTTCATGAGTAAGGATCACCTCGAGGTCACTGGCGAACGTGTGCTGAAAGCCGATCAGGCGGACGTGGATGTTATCGATGGCCCCCGACACGACCCCTGGTTCGGGCACGGTGATCACGAAAGACACCTCGCCCGGAACGCCGTTGATGGCGTCGAAGTCCGGTAATGCTCCGCCGGCGCCGCTGAAGGTCAGCGAGGCTGCGCTGGCGGGTTGGCTTAGCAGAGCGATCGCCAAGGCCAGACAGGAAGATGCTTGGGACAGAGACGGCATGGAGAACCTGCTTCAGCAATCTTACTCCACTCCACGCTTCCCTTTGGCTGCGGTATTGTATCCCTAGGATCGCGTCTCAGGGGCTTCTCTCTCCCCCGGTGGTCCCGCATCTCGGAGGCGCGGGGATCGAACCGGAGTTCATACATGGACAACTCTCGACGACGCATCTGGATTCTTCTGGCCACGATCGCCTTGCCGGGCTCTTTCGCGTCCGGCCAGCCTCTCAACGAACGCACTTTGATTGTCTACAACACCGCCTTTGCGGATTCGCTCGAAGTGGCCCAGTACTATGCCACCCAGCGTGGCGTGCCGCCGGCGAACCTCTGCGCCATGACCAGCGCGGACTCGCGAATCGTTTTCTCGTATCCGCCGGTGGCGCGCGATCCAATCCGCGCTTGTCTGAACGCTGTCGGGCCGTCGAAGATCCTCTACATCGTGATGACATACCTGACGCCGTTTGCGATATTGCCTGGCGCCTACGCACTGGATTCCTACCTTGCCGACGTGTGGGACCGCTACTCCGTTCAGGATTTCCCCGTTGTACCGTCCGGCGTGCACGGGTACTATGCCGACACTCAGGCTGCCGGCAATTCGTTTCCGGCTTTTGTTTCGTTGGCGGCTTACCGCACCAACCCGAAGTCCACCCTGATTTATTCCGTTTGGCGCCTCGATGCGGCCACAAAGGCCCTGGCGAAAGCTCTGGTGGATCGAGCCATCGCGGCCGAAGCGCTGCCGGCTCGCACCGGCAACGGCTGCTTTGATATGCAATTGGGCGATACGACGCTGCTGAACGACCATGGCCTCGCCTCCGGCGACTGGGATATTTACCGCGCTTCTCTCTATGCCGGCCAAGCCGGTTTCGCGACCGTCAATGACCAGTTGCCCACCGAATTCGGCACTGCGCCATCGCCTCTGCTCTGTCCGAACGCGCTCCTGTACACGGGCTGGTACAGCCTCAACAACTACAACAACGCGTTCACCTGGAATCCGGGCGCCATCGGATTTCACCTGGACAGCGCCTCTGCGCTCGATCCGCGCGCTGGGCCCAACTGGTCCGCCAACGCGATTCAGAACGGGATCACCGTCACCGCCGGGGCGACCGAAGAACCCTACCTCCAGGGCCTGTCGCGCGCCGCCGGCGTCTTCCGGAACCTGTTCGAGGGCGCCAACGTCGCGGACGCATTCCTTCGCAATACCCGATGGCTCAGATGGCGGATCCTGTTCCTGGGGGACCCGCTCTACCGGCCGTTCCCCGGTGGCCTGGCGCCTTTCAACGCGCCGCTGCTCGAGAACTCACTTCGCCTGAACATGCGCGACCTGGTTGGCGGCAAGCCGGTTCTGGCCACGGTGCAACTGGCGAATACCGCCCCCGCGGGAGGGACGCTGGTCAGCTTGGCCTCCTCGAACCCGCCCGTCGCGACGGCGCCGCCTTCCGTCACCGTGCCCGCGGGGAGCCGCTCCGCCAGCTTCAACATCGCCACTGCCGCCGTGACCTCGCGGCTGGAAGTGCGCATCACCGCGAATGCGGGCCCCGTGTCGATGAGAAACGACTTTGCTCTGTACCCCCTGCTGGCAGGCATCAGCCTGGCGCAGCCATCCGTAACCGGCGGCGCCTCCCTTGGCGCCAAGGTTCTCCTGAACGATCGCGCCCCCCTCGGCGGCGCCATCGTGTCCTTGTCTAGCAACAATCCGGCGGTCGCCTCCGTGCCGGCGTCCGTCACCGTACCCGCCGGTTTGACCGCCGCCAGCTTTGTCATCACTACGTCGCCGGTCGCGGCCAACACTCCCGTCGATGTGAACGCATCCTACGCGGGCGCGAGTTCCCTCGCCACGGTCGTTGTGACGCCGTAGGCCGAATCGCGTCAAAATCTACCTATGGAGCTCAAATCCGTTCCGCTGGAGATTCCGCCGGGCGCAAACATCATCCTCGGACAGTCGCACTTCATCAAGACCGTGGAGGACCTGTACGAAGCCATCGTGAATACGGTGCCACAGATGAAATTCGGCGTGGCCTTCAACGAAGCTTCCGGCGCGTGCCTGACGCGCGTCGAAGGAAACGACGACGAGTTCAAGGAGGCGGCCGTGCGGAATGCAACCGCGGTCGGCGCCGGCCACGCCTTCGTCATCGTTCTCAAAGACGGCTTTCCAATCAACATCCTCGGGCGCATCCAGGAAGTGCCCGAAGTGGTGGGACTGTTCTGCGCCACTGCCAACCCGGTTGAGGTGATCGTCGCCGAAAGCGGCCTGGGGCGCGGCATTCTCGGGGTGATCGACGGATCGGCGCCGAAAGGCGTGGAAGACGATACCGGCAGACAATGGCGGCATGGCCTGCTGTGCAAGTTCGGATACAAGCGATGATCATTGCCTCTGAGCAGGAACTGGACGAATTGCTCTCGCGGCCGGCGAAGGCCGATGCCGAGCTGATGGCGCGGCTGGAAGGGCCGCTGGTGATCCTGGGCGCCGGCGGCAAGATGGGGCCGACGCTTGCCCGCCGGGCCGCGCGCTCCGCGGCCGAGGCCGGCGTTTCACGGCGTGTCATCGCCGTCTCGCGCTATTCCAGCGACGAGACGCGGCAGAAGCTCGAAGAATGGGGCGTGGAAACGGCCAGCGCGGACCTGATGGACCGGGGGCAACTGGCGTGCCTGCCCGACGCCGGAAACGTGATCTACCTGGCCGCGCGCAAGTTCGGCTCGACCGGCGCGGAGCACCTGACGTGGGGTATGAATGCATGGCTCCCCGGCCTGGTGGCCGAGCGCTATCGCAGCGCCCGCATCGTCGCCATGTCGAGCGGCAATATCTATCCGCTGGTGCCCGTCTCTTCGGGCGGAGCCAGCGAGAGCATGCCGCTCGACCCGGTGGGCGAATACGGGCAATCGGTGCTGGCGCGCGAGCGCATCCTCGAGTTTTTTTCCATTCGCTACGGGACGCCGGTAACGCTGGTACGGCTCAATTACGCCGTCGAGCTGCGCTATGGAGTGCTCCTCGACATCGGCAGCGCGGTCTTCGAGCGGCGTCCTGTGGACCTGTCGATGAGCAACGTCAACGTCATCTGGCAGGGTGACGCCAACTCGGTCATCCTGCGCAGCCTCGAGCTGTGCGCGTCGCCGCCCGCCGCGCTGAATCTCACCGGCCCGGAGACACTGTCGGTCCGCTGGATCGCCTGGCGGTTCGGCAGCCACTTTGGAGTCGAGCCGCTTTTCCAGGGCGTGGAAGCCGGGACCGCGCTGCTCAACAACGCCGCCAAATGCCACCGCCTGTTCGGTTACCCAAGCGTTGCCCCCGAGCAATTGATCGAGTGGACGGCCCAGTGGATCGGCATGGGAGGTTCCACGCTTGGCAAGCCGACAAAGTTCGCAGTCCGTGACGGAAGATTCTAAGGGGGAGTACGAATGAATCGCCGGGATGCTTTTCGCGCCCTGATGGGATTTGCCGCCGCCTCGCCGCTGGTGGCCGAAGAAGGCCTGCTCGGTCCCGTGAATGCGCATGAGTTCGAGGAGATCGCCAAGAGAAAGCTGCACAAACTGGCGTACGACTTCATCGCCGGCGGCGTCGAGGACGAATTGACGCTGCGCGCCAACCGCGCTGCCTACGAGCGCTGGGACCTGGTGCCGCGCGTCATGACCGACGTCAGCCAGGTGGACACTTCCAGCGAGATCCTGGGCGTCAAAGTGCCCGCCCCGATCCTGGTGGCGCCCACAGGCGGAAAGAACCTGGTGCTGCCTAACGCGGAATCGATCGTCGCCCGGGCCTGCGCCAATTCGAAGACGCTGTTCTGCACGGGCAGCGGCGCTGAGCGCGCCGTCGAAGACGACAGTTCGGTGAACTGGTGGAGCAATACCATCGGCCAGCCCAGCAGGCAGGCGGCCCAAGGCTACGCGCGCCGGATCGAGGACCGCGGCGCCAGGGCCATCACCGTCACCGTGGACAACCAATATCAGTCGAACCGCGACCGCAACAATCGCAACCGTTTCGACTATGGCTACATGGTCACGGGTGTCCCCCGGCCAGGCGAAAACGTCCAGCCGGCCAACCCGGCGCGTGCCGCCATGTGGCAGCCGCACACACCCAATCTCACCTGGGACTACATCGGCTGGCTGAAGAGCGCCGTCAACCTTCCCGTGATCCTGAAAGGCATCCTCTCGCCCGAAGACGCCGAATTGGCGGTGAAGCACGGCGCTGACGGCATCATTGTTTCCAACCACGGAGGGCGCCAGTTGGACGGCGTCATCGCCACCATCGATGCGCTTCCGGATGTAGTGGACGCCGCGGGCGGCAAAGCGCCAGTGCTGATGGACGGGGGCATCCGGCGCGGCAGCGATATTCTGAAGGCGCTCGCGCTCGGCGCCAAAGCCGTTCTGGTCGGGCGGCCGCCCTTGTGGGGCCTGGCGGCCTTCGGGCAAGCCGGAGTCGAGCGCGTCCTGTGGATGCTGGGCGCGGAGCTGAAGATCTCCATGGCCCTGGCCGGGAAGGCGAATCTGGCTTCCATCGACCGCAAGCTGGTGAGGCGCCGTCCATGGGGCTGATGCTGGCGGCTCTGCTGGCTCAAGCCTGCGTGCCGTGTCACACGGAACATTCTGAAGCGCTGAAGACGCACAAGCATTTCGCCAAAGGCGTCGGTTGCGAGGTGTGCCACGGCGCAAGCCAGCAGCATCGCAACGCAGTCGGGGCGGCGGCGCCGGACCGTGTGGCTGCTCCCGAGGAAGTGCCCGCCCTGTGCGGCGGCTGCCACTTGGCCGAGCGCCAGGCTTACGAATCAGGGATGCACGGCAAACTGAGCTCTGTTTCGGAGCCGCGCGCGTCAGCAAGCGGTCTTACGCAAGCACTGCTAACCTACGAATGCACTGGTTCGAAGTAACCTTGCGCCAGCTCCGGCTTGGCTTCCAGCGCCTGCTTCCAATAGCTGCGCGCTTCATCCGGCTGGCCCCGCGTCTTGAGCGCGTGGCCGAGATTGAGCAGAGCCTCGGCAAAGTTGGGCCGCTCTGCAAGCGCCTCTTTGTACAGGCGAATCGCGTCTTCGATCTGACCCGACTTTTGCAGCAGCAGGCCGGTGTTGTAGAACAGCTCAGGGCTGCGCTCGCCAAGATCAATGAGGCGGGCCTGATAGTCGAGAGCTTTTTCGTAATCGTCGCGCTCGATGGCCAGCGCGGCCAGACCGCGCAGGGCGTCGATGGAATTCGGCTGCGCTTCCAGCGCCGATTCGTACGTACGGCGCGCGGATTCACGGTCGCCGATCTTCCAGAATGAAAGCCCGAGGTTCACCAGCGCTTCGGGCCAGTTGCTCTTCTTACGGAGACAGGCCTCGAATGCTTCAGCGCCGCCGTGGTAGTCTCCCCGCGTGATGCGCAGATAGCCGAGCCGGAACCAGGCGTCCTCCCAGTCGGCGTTCTTGACCAGCAGGCGCGTGTACAGCTTCTCGGCTTCCTCCTTCTGTCCCTGCTGCTCGAGAACCGAGCCCAGGTTGTACAGAATCTCGGGGATGTCGGGCGCCAGTTGAAGAGCCCGCTCATAAGCCTCGCGCGCGCCTTTCAAATCGCCCAACTCCTGCCGCACGATGCCCAGGTTGACATAAGCCTGCTTGGCGTCGGGCCGTACGCGGACCGCTTCGGCATATGCCTGCGCGGCCTGCTCCAGGCGGCTGGTCTTCTGGTAGGCGACCCCGAGGTTGAACCAGCGCTCGAAGTGATTTGGAGTGAACTCGACCAGCTTGGCGCAGCACCGGGCGGCGGCTTCGTAATCGTTGCTCGAGAACGCGCACGTCGCCAGCCCTTCCAGCGCGGCTTGCGAGAACGGCCGGATCTGCAACAGCCGCTCCGAGTACTCGCGGATCATCTTCTCGTCCTTGCGCGCCATGCCGATGGTGATCAGGTTCACCAGCGACTCTTCCGAGTTCGGATTCTTTTCCAGAATGCTGCGGTACAGCTCGGCGGCTTCGTCAAAGCGCCACAGGTACTGAAGGGAGACCGCCTTGCCGAACCGCGCGGTCTCGTGCTCCGGATCGCGGGCCAGGCAGCGCTCGAAAGCGTCCAGCGCCTGTTCTGCCTTTTCCGTGTGCAGCCGGCAGATGCCCAGGCCGAGCCACGCTTCCAGCCGCTGAGGATCGGCATCCAATGCCTTCTCGAATTGCTGCGCGGCATGCTCCCAGCGGCCAAGCTTCTCCAGGCACACCGCCAGGTTGAAGTTGCCATTCGGATGGCGGGAATCCAGAACAAGCAGGCGGGTGTAACTTTGGACAGCCTCTTCATAGAGCTCGAGCTCATATTGAAGATGACCGCGGGCGGAATGTACCTCGGGAGCGTCGGCGCCGCCTTCAACGGCGCCATCCAGTTCTTTCAGCGCCTCCCGCGCCTTTCCTTCCAGATGCAGAGAAACAGCCTTGGCGAGCGCTTTTGCGTGCGAATTGGATGCGTCCCTGGAATCGGAAATCACGCCGAAAGATGCCGGCTTGACCGGCTCTTTCTCCATCCGCTTCTTCTGGTTCATTGCTTCAGACTCCCCTCTCTAGCCGGTAAACTGTACGGCGCCAGAAACGCACACAGCCGACCGAGGAAATCATATTGGTGTGAGACTTCCACCCAGCGCAGGCGAGCCTGTTCGCCTTTTGCGCTGAAGAAGCCGATTCCTCCGGATTTCAGTCGGTCGTCACCCCAATGATCGACCACTTGGCCTTGCACCGATAGGGTGAATCCGTTACCCCGGACGTCCATGCGAACCCTGTAAAGCGTGTCGGTGTGTACCTGAAGCGGAAGCGGCCGGCGTGTGTGGACTTCCTCTTTGCCTGCGATCACCGCATACCGCTCTATGATGGCCACCGGCAGCGGCCCGCCTCGCTGAAGGGAGATTCTCACGGCATAGTAGTTGTCAAAATCCTTCGCCCGGAACACCCAGCCGATGCTCTTCTTTTCAATCTGGCCCAGGAATTCCATCCTGTAATCCGTCATGCTCATGGACGGCTGGTAGAGCGCCAACGGGCCGGTAATCAGAAACCCGGCGGCATCGTACGACCAGGCATTGGACCAGTCGCCGCGGCCTTCCCACTCGCCCAGGCCGCTGCGAAAATCGTCGCTCAGTGAGATCGCAGCCCGGTGAAGAATGCTTTGTTGCAGGCCGTCCATCTGCGCCGTGAGGAAATTCCCGCCGGCAGCCGGATCCGGCTGCCGGGCCGCGACGGGCTCCGGGCCGCGGTTGGTCAGCGAATACATCCCCAGCAACAGAATTGCCGGAATCGACATCACCAGCCACTTGGTGTCAGGACGGGGAAAGTGGAGCGACGGCAGCGGAATTTTCAGCTTCGCCAGAAAGGAACCCGCCTGCACTTCCATCACGGCCGCCATCGCGCGCACCGCCTCGCGAACTTCCGCATCTTCGGCGATCGAGCTCTTCAGTCTTGGGATGAGGCAGGGCGGCTCGGGCCACAACGACGAGATTTCCGCCCTTGCAATCGCCTTCAGATCATGCGCCGCCGGCTCACCCGGCGTCAATGGGTAAAGGGTTGCGGCTCTCGCCGGCCGGAAATCCATCACTTGGGCGGACGCAGGCGCCGCCACCGGAATCACCTCAGGTTCGCTGAAAACCGGCTGCGGCTGCACCTCCACCAGGCCGGGAAGCCGGGCCGGAGCGCCGCTTTGAGGCAGCCCGCTCATCTGGGTGCATTCATCGAGAGCCAGCCGCGGCACGGACGGTCCCGCCGAATACATGGGTAGTTCGGACGGCGCCTGCGCCCTGGCCTCGGAGGCCGTCACATGCGACGAGCGTCCCCCCATCTCGCCTCGAGCCGGTTCGCCCGTGATCCCCACCAGGACCGCCGGCGTCAGTTCCGGGCTGGCCGCCCTGACCCGAGCCGCCGGCAGCAATGCCTGCAACGCAGTGAGATTCTCGGTGTCACAAGCCGGGGAATGGCACACCAGGGTCGCGCCGGCCGGAGTCAACGCCGTAGCGGTGATCTGAGTGCGTTCGGCCCGACGCAATTCTGGACCCGGCCCTGGAATCACTGCCAGCCGCGGAAGCGTCTCCAGCGTCAGAAACTCTACACGGATCTCGTCAAACGCCTCCGCACCTTTCCCGAGGTGATTGTCGAAAGGATTGCCGAACAGCGCCGCAATGAGAGCGCTGGGATTCCACGCCGCTCCGCGGATGGCTGCCACACGGCCGAAACAGCTATTCCCCGCGGCAACCTTGAACGCCATCGACGGCAAATCGCTCAGCCGGGGCAGCGGGAAGAACAGCTCGCGCGGGCGCGGGCGGCGTTGCACGATGTCGGCCGCTCGACTGCCCGGCTTGGCCAGCGGGAGCAGGTTGACGGCAAAAGCGGCCGGAGCATCCTCTGGCGCCCGATCTCGATGCACCTGCTCCTGGTGCACCGCATCCCCCTGATCTTGAGAAGCCTGAACGCCGCTCTGCAAAGAGTCTCCCGGCGACGCCAGCGCGACGGTTGACTCGAAGGCAGCTTCCATCACTTCCGGCTGGCGGATCGGGGCGCTCTCGGCGGGAACTCCGGGCTGCCACAGACGCGCAACCACCAGCACCGGCTCGGCCGGACTCACCAGAACCACCAGTGGCTCGGCGACACCGCACAGGCGCGCCACGGTGGCCAGAGGCTCATGCCTCCATGACCACTCGAGGATGGGCGCCACCAGGATGCGCGCCGCCGGCTGGACCCGCAACATCGGAGAATAGGTCGCCCCCAGACACTTGAAGGGAGCATATCCACCCCGCGGTCCCCAGTAGCCGGTCTTCGGCTCGACCATGGCGAACAATAACGGCAGCCGTCCGCAGAGCCCGCTTCCTGAAAGCCAGTCCGCCTCGTACGGCGGCAGCGTCATGGCGGGAACCTGCTCGACCGAGGCGCTTTCGATCAGCCGGATTCCGGGCAGCGCCTGCGGCAAAGGCTCTTGTGGAAGGAAACTGGGGATCTCGTTTTCCGGCTGTGCCTGGGGCTCCGGCGCCGGCTCGTCGTACTCCCGTACCGGGACGCCGAGCAGTGTCGCAAACCGCCTCTGCCCTTCCACCAACCGCGCCAGCGCCATCTTTTCCTGTTCCTGCTGGTAGAGCCGGCGGTGGAGCGAGGAGCAGAAGTCGCTGTCGGTCAGCTTGCGCAGCAGCGCCAGCCGCTTTCCACAATAGAGGCACCTCATGCGTGCAGGCTCCTAGCTCAAGTCCCATGGTAGGGAGCCTGGAGCCGCTTTCCTACGCGGGAAAGGCCTTAGGGGAATGGGAAATATGATGCGGGGAAGCGGGGAAACCTGAAGCGAGAGTTTAGGGGAACACCTTACCTGAACCCGTTGGTTGTCAGGCTACCACAGCAACTTCAGACCGAACTGCGCCTGCCGGTTCGGAATACTCGTCGCCGTGATCTGTCCGGTTTGAGGAAGATTCAGGGTCACACCGGGCATGGCGAATGCCGGGTGGTTGAACAGGTTGTAGAGCTCGCCCCGGAATTCCAGCTTCAACGATTCGCGCAGGGGAATCGGGAAGAAGCGATGAATCGCAAAATCCACATTGTTCGTCGC
>JACQDF010000213.1 GCA_016201205.1 Acidobacteriota bacterium | reverse complement strand
GCCAGATCGGGGAGAAAGGCGTCCGGGTTGGCCTGCGCCAGTTTCCGGTAATGCCCAACGGCTTCCCCGGCCGTGCCCAGCGCCTCCTCCCGCCGCCCCACCGCCGACTGAATGTTCGCGAGATTGTTCAGCGATGTCGCCAGAGCGGGGAGAAAGGCGTCCGGGTTGGCCTGCGCCAGTTTCCGGTAATGCCCCACGGCTTCCCCGGCCGTGCCCAGCGCCTCCGCCCGCCGCCCCACCTCCGACTGCATGTTCGCGAGGTTGTTCAGCGACATCGCCAGATCGGGGAGAAAAGCGTCCGCGTTGGCCTGCGCCAGTTTCCGGCGAATTTCCACGGCTTCCTGGACCGTGCTCAGCGCCTCCTGCCGCCGCCCCACCCCCGACTGAATGTTCGCGAGATTGTTCAGCGACGTCGCCAGAGCGGGGAGAAAGGCATCCGGGTTGGCCTGCGCCAGCTTCCGGCGAATGTCGACGGCTTCCTGGATCGTGCTCAGCGCCCGCGCCCGCCGCCCCGCCCCCGACTGCATGTTCGCGAGGTTGTTCAGCGACATCGCCAGATCGGGGAGAAAGGCGTCCGGGTTGGCCACGGCCAACGGACGGTACATCTTCACGGCTTTCAGAGCCTGCGCGAGCGCCTCTTGGCGGCGGCCCATCGCGCTAAGCACAGTCGAGAGGTTGTTTAACGAAGCTGCCAAGCCCGGAAGAACAGCATGGGGATCGGCTTGTGCAAGACGGTCGAACTCTTCGGAAAGCCCAAGCCGCTCCAACACGTTGTCGGTTTCCGCCGGAAGGCTGGCCTTGATCAGCGCCGACATAGCTGGAAGAGCGAGTTCAAGGAGAACGTTGCGGGCATCCACTCCACGCGAAAGCGCCACTCGCGCGCGTTCCTCGAGATCCAGTGCGACGCGGCGCGCAGTCTCGGCATCAACCAACGCGGAATGCACTGGAATCTCAATAGGCAAAGAAGCCGGCTCTGGAATCACCTCCGTTAGCGAAAGGCGCAATGTAAACCACGAGTCAAGGTCAGGCAAGCCGATAAGCCGGTCTGCCACCTCAGGAGTCAGACACCAGATTTGATGGTGTGGGACGGCCGCCAGGCTCTCGCGCCGCAAATTCAGAATCTTTAATGTCTCGGCCAGCCGGTCTTTCTCCAAGATCTCCAAGCCATGGATGAGGAAGATACCGGTTTCTTGGGTTCCAAGGGAGCCCAACAGATTCTCAACGAGGTGCGAGGAGGAAAGCTGGCGATCCGAGAAATGAAATTCATGAAAAGGCGCTTTCAACTCGAAACGGAGACGGAAGATCACGCGGCGCATCGACTCCGCGGAAACGTAGCGCACCCATGCCAATCCGCTGGTGGAGGTTTCAATCCACCATCGCAGTCGGGTGACCGTTTCCGCGATCGAACCAGGAGTCACTCTGTCCCACCGGGGAGATTCTTGTCCACCTTGCCCATCCCTTTGAGCAGATCGACGACAATCGGGTGAACCCCGTAGCGGCTTTGTTTTCCGTCAAAAAACTGCACCGCCAGGGCGTGAATCAACGCGTGCAGGGTATCGTCCGGGATGTTGGCGCCAGGCTCTTGACGGAAGATGCGAAGAAGCTTTTCGATTTTCGCCTCCAGAGATGGACCTTCCTCATCAAAGCGGCGGCTGGAGCCGAGCCGCTGCGAAAACCGCATGCGCTGGTCGTCGACCGCTGCGCTAACGTCGCTGTCGCCGATAGCAAAGGCACCGCTAACGGAAGCGTGCATCGCGGCGAATCGAACCATCTCAAAGAGGATGCGGAGATTGCCGCCGCTGGCCACGACGAGCCGATTAAGACCCGTGTCGGACGCCAGGTGTAGGTGAAACCGTTTTTCCAAAATCGCCCGCAACGCAGCGCGGCCGTCCTTCTGCGGGCGGTGTTGAGGGTCAAAGACCGGGGTGTCCGGCAGATGCGCGAAATCGAATGGCAGGTGAGATTGATAGCGCGAGCTAAGCAGGTCAAGGGGAAGAGTGTAGATTTGATGCACCTGCAGGTCACGAAATACGCTGCCGTACTTGACGAAGGACTCCACGACGGATTCCTCGGCGACGTGGTCTTTGTCGAAATCCTCGCCGATGATGAGAAGATCCCTACCCCGTTCCGTCCGGAGAATCCCGTGACAAACCTCGAATACCTGGTTCAGCAGAGCGACCAGCTCCGAAATTCGCTGAAGGCTATACTCAACGGTCTCTTTCTTGCGGTCGGCGGCATACTTCAATGAGACTTTGGCCTTGAGCAGAATGCCCAACAATGCCGATAGTCCCGTCTTGGAATCGAAGCCCCCTTCCACTTCCGCGCCGGCGGCAAGGTCCTGCGTGATAATGACCTTGTGCTGCGATAGAAACCGTTTGACAGCCGGCGCCAGATCTTCGGGAAACTGCATCGAGAAGGACCCGACGGATTCTTTCATACACTCGATCACTCGTGTCATCATCAGGAAGAGAACGTCGAAGATCCGGAAGTGCAGAGCATCCAGTTCATCAGATACAGAGAACCGGATGGGAAGAAAGTCGGCTTCCACCTCCCGCAGAAGGCATGTCAATTCGCTGGACTTTCCCACGCCGCGGTTTCCCACGAGAAACTTCCTAAAGAAGAGACTGCTCTTGGAGATGCGCAACTCCTCGCGAAACATGGCGAGAAGCTTTGGTGCTCGCGCTTCGTTGAGGTCCGGCCGGTAAAAAGCGTCCAGCTCTTCTTTGGTGAGCAACGGTTGGGGCAACAGGGTCTTGGGGATGTCACGCAGGTTCGCGGCGGGAGCAAGCTGCTGATAGTACCCCGCTCTTCCATTTGTTGACACACTTTATTCTCACCCCGGCCACTGGTAACGTCAAACCTGAGTCCACTCTCAAGACTTTTTTGCTAATGGTCCTGGCGCAGGGCTGACGAAACGAACCCGGGGTAGTGCGCGTTGAAGTGTCATTGCCCGCCGCGGCTGCCGGCGCCGGGATCGCCTGGGTAAAAACGAGCCAGCGGCTCCAGAATGGGCGCCAAGAGAGACGTGTCTGGTTTGAGGGAGGCTTGCCGGCAGCAGTCGAGATACTCGCGAACCATCCGGCCCAGGAGCGGTGTGTGCGCCTGAGGAAGGGCGAGGAAGAACGGCGTCAGGTGACGGATTCCCTCTGTGAAGGAGGCCGCCGCTTCCGGTGCCCGGTCGTTGGCCACGAGGCACACCCCGCACACGGCAAGCGACATGGCCAGATCGGGGAGAAAGGCGTCCGGGTTGGCCTGCGCCAGTTTCCGGTAATGCCCAACGGCTTCCCCGGCCGTGCCCAGCGCCTCCTCCCGCCGCCCCACCTCCGACTGCCTGTTCGCGAGGTTGTTCAGCGACATCGCCAGATCGGGGAGAAAGGCGTCCGGGTTGGCCTGCGCCAGTTTCCGGCGAATCTCGACGGCTTCCCCGGCCGTGCCCAGCGCCTCCTCCCGCCGCCCCACCTCCGACTGCATGTTCGCGAGGTTGTTCAGCGATGTCGCCAGAGCGGGGAGAAAGGCGTCCGGGTTGGCCTGCGCCAGTTTCCGGTAATGC
>JACQDF010000205.1 GCA_016201205.1 Acidobacteriota bacterium | reverse complement strand
CCGCCGACCCTCTCGCTAACCGTCTTCGCCAGCGCAAACGTCAGCTTCTCTCCCGTCTCAATCTCCCTCCCGACGCCCTTCCTGGCTCACTCGCTCTGACTCACCGCCGTTGCGGCAAGCCGTCCTGTCACTGTGCCGACGGCCACGGTCATCCCTCCTGGTCGCTCACCTTCATGGTCCGGGGCAAAAAGCGGGTCGAGCATATTCCCCTACAGTGGGCCGATGTGGTTCGCCAACGCGTGGACCTCGGCCGGCAGTTCAAAGAAGCATTGGCGGATTCGTTCGTGTTGAACGCCGAACTCCTCGTCCTCGAGCGGAAACAGCAGCCGCGTGAGAACGCCTACAAGCGCACTGCGAATTGAAGATCAGCATGTCCAGAGCAACCAAGATATGGTTGACGACTGAACAGCAGGACGACTTTGAACGCTTCGCCCGCAGCCGAACCCTGGCCGCCCGCTGGGTCCAGCGCGCCCAGATCGTCTTCGAGGCCGCCGCCGGCAAAGCCGACGTCGAGATCGCCAACGCTTTGGACATCACCCGTCAAACGGTAGGCCTCTGGCGAAGGCGATTTCTCGATCGAGGGATCGCTGGGATTGAGAAAGACGCTCCGCGCTCCGGACGCCCCCGCCTCATTGTTCCGAGCAAGATCGATGAGATCGTATCGCTGACCACCCGACAGAGGCCTGCCAATGCCACTCACTGGAGTACGCGCACGTTGGCGGAGGTGGCCGCCGTCAGTCCTTCCACCGTGGGCCGCATCTGGCGGGCGCACGGTCTCAAACCGCGGTGAAGACCTTCAAGCTCAGCAACGATCGCCACTTCGCTGAAAAGCTGGAAGATGTCGTCAGCCTCTATCTGCACCCTCCCGACCATGCGATCGTCCTGTCAGTTGACGAAAAATGTCAGATCCAAGCCCTGGACCGCACCCAGCCTGGCCTGCCTTGGATAAAGGGACGTTGTGGAACCATGACCCACGACTACAAGCGGCATGGAACCACCACTTTGTTTGCCGCCATGAACATCCAAGACGGTAGCGTGATCGACGTCTGCATGCCCACCCACAATCGTTGGGACTGGATTCGGTTTCTCAAACTCATTGACCGCCGCACGCCGCCGGACAAGCAACTCCATCTGATCATGGACAACTACTCGGCCCACAAAGCCCCAGAGGTGCAAAGGTGGCTCAACCGGCATAAGCGGTTCCACATTCATTTCGTGCCCACCAGTTCCTCTTGGCTGAACATGGTCGAGCGCTTCTTTCGGGATCTCACCGTGAAACGCCTCCGGCGCGGCGTCTTTCACAGCGTCGCCGAGTTGCTGCAGTCCATCCGCGAATACATTGACGAACACAACAAAAAGCCCACGCCATACCTTTGGACCGCCAAGGCCACCGATATTCTTGAAAAGGTCAAACGCGCGTGGGCGAAACTGCGGGCATCCGGGTTTGTGCCCAAGAACGGGAAGTTCGCCGCCCTGGACAGTATTGATCGCCGACTGGCCGCCGAAACCTGATCTGATCGGATTCTCGGAAACAACGGAAGTCAGACGTCTTGAGATTGCGTTCGTAACCCGCAGTGTGTCACCTTCATCGGCCGAACAAGATCATCTGATCTGGCTGTGCCACAGCTCAGCCGCCTCTCCCGCAGCCTTCACACTGAGAGAGGCTTCAGCGTCACTTGGAGCCCGAAATCCGTATCGACTACATCGCTCCAGTCCACTTTCCATCCCTCCACAGCGCAACGTTGTCGACCAACTCAGGCTGATGTCAAAGGACTTATGACGCACTGCACTAGCAGCTAGGAGCCACTGGCTCTTGGCACGGATCCTCTCCTGAAGACGCTCCGTATCTCTGAACTCCTCCCTTCCTTCATAAACAACCACGTCGTTCAGATTATGAAGGAGGGCCGGCATGGCTTTGTCAAGCGCCTTGATGAAGCGCGCTTCCGGATCGCCGAGCTCTTCGTATCATTTGATTGTCTCGTGAAGCCAAGGAAGCAGAGCGAACTCCCGTTTAATTCTGAGGAGCGCACTTTCTTCAGCCTTTTTCTTTTCCTACACAGCATAGAGTTGCAGCCACTCAATCAGGTCATCTTGACACGCGCCGGACGAGCGGCGCCGGAACAGGCAGTGCGAGCTTGTGGCGTTACCTGGTTTCGCTCGCGGTTGAGCGCCAGGCCCGTTCGTAGCTGGCGGCGATCCTGAGCCATGTCGAGCAGCGCCAGGTCAGCAAGGGCTACGCCGTGCTCCTATCCCGGCTTCACCACTCCATGCGCTATGGTCACCTACACCGTCAGAGAGGAATGTGAGAAACGCACCGGAGAATATCGTGAGAATAGAGCCGGGGAAGATCGCGACCCATTACAGACAGCCGCACGAAGGGCACGACGTACGCCGCCTGGGGTGTTCGCCAACCTGACATGACAGTATGGGCACGCGTCCATGGAACCCTCCTACGGCCGCGAGCTAAACTGCCTGCCCGGTCGGGCAAAGCCGCCTTCATTCTATGGGAAGGCGGCAGGCAGGACATCTTCCCTTTTCTCGCACGGTGGGGCGGCCAGCTTCAGCGAGCCGTCAGGGAGCCCAGGCGACAGCTAGCGAGGCGGGGGGAGTTCGAGCCGCTTGATCCTCGGGAACGAGGGTGTGATCGCCTGGATTTCGCCGACCATTCCCGATACGTTCAGCAGAACGAGATCGAGGTGCTTTTCGCGCTTTGCCCAGTTCTTCTCTGTCGCTTGCTTCTCCTTGTGTAGGTCATCCCTCATCGTGACAAAGGCCTCGACAATCGCTTCGACCCGATGGCGGAACTCGGTGCTCATGAGGTGCTGACGGCCCAGGGAAAGACAGAGAAGATGGAAGTCCTCTACCAGCAGAAGCCTCGGCTGCTGAGGTGCCACAATGATCCCAGCGGCGTGAAGTGGCCGCCTAAACCCCTGCCCTTATCGACGGAGGGGTAGAATCTGAGACTTGATGCTCGGTTCGGGAAGGTCGGCGTTACTGGGACACGGAACGATATGCTCGTCCTCTCAGGAGCTGATCGCTTGATCCGAAGAGAGGCCCATGTGTGAGACTCTACCTGGATGCCTGTTGCCTCAATCGGCTTACGGACGACCAGAGTCAACCGCGCGTGCGCCAGGAGGCCGAGGTGGTTGAGCGCATTCTCAGGCTGGTCCGGGAGGCGCGCGTGACTTGGGTCAGCAGTGCAGTGCTAGAGGTCGAGATCAGCCGCAATCCCGATGCCGACCGGCGCCGCGATGTCGGGGCCCTGCTCAGCTTCGTCGACGAGGAGATCGTGCCGGGGCCAAAGGAGGCGGTGCGCGCATTGGACCTTCAGAGGCTTGGCCACGGTGCATTTGACGCGCTGCACCTGGCTTGCGCCGAGAGGGGCGGTGTAGATGTCTTCCTCACCACTGATGATGGCTTGCTGCGTCGCAGCCGGCGCCATCCCGGCGCCATCCCGGCGCGTTGCACATTCGCGTGGAGAATCCGGTATCCTGGTGGGAGGAGGGTGTGCCATGATCCCTGTCGAACAGATGAGTGACGAGGAGTTTGAGCGACACGCCCTGGGCATACTGCGGCGCGAACTGGGAGTAGATGGTCTGGCGCGCTTCCTGCGCGTGTACCGCGCTGGTTCGGGGGACTACACGCGCGATCGACACCAGTGGCTGGAAGGCGCAACTATCGAAAAGATCATGGCCGAAGTGGAAAGCCGTCGACCCTCCGCCTCTCGCTAACCGGCTGTCCTCCCTGCGCTATGTCGACGTCCACGTTCGTGAGCCCGGCACTAACTCGGCTGAAGCAAGAGCCATCATCCACGAGATAGGGGTCGACCTCGTAGCGGCCATCACTCACCTCCGCAACGACGAGCCGGTGTTGTTCTTCGCACTCCACCTGTCCGATGGCTCCTGGCGCGATCTGCGTGGCCAGCCGCTTCGCATCACCAGGGATTCGGACGGAATGAGGCGCTGACAGAGCCGCCATTCTGGTTCGCGCGGCATCTACCTCGAAGCCCAAGCCGCCCGCCAACTGGCTCGAACTGTCTGGATACAGCGACGGCGGTCCAGGCCAGATGGTCTCGCGGGCCCTGCGCTGACACTCGCCGACGTCAAGGGGCAGGGTTCACGTCCCCTGCCGAGCCACGTGGGAATGGTGGGATCCTCCTGTATAGCGGTAGAAAACCATGGTTCGGTGGTGGCCGGCGTCTCTCATGACACCCCTGCCTGCGCCGTTCACGCCATCGCTCACTGGTGGCAGCAATGGATACCGTTCTCGAACGCCGTCACTATCCCATTGGCATCGAGCCGACCCCCGAGCAACTACAGAATCTTCGCCCACGCCCACATGACATCCTGCCTCATTGGAACTACACCGTCCAGCCCAATCCGTGAAGTTGTTTCTGCGCCGGCCCTTAGTGATACTGGAAAAGCAATGACCAGCCGGGAGAGGGTCCTGACAGCGCTCCGGCACCGGCCGGAGGACCGCCCGCCAGTCGATTTCGGCGGCACGGTTGTCACCAGCATTCACGTGAGCTGCGTCGCCGCCCTGCGCGACTATTATGGTCTGGAGAAACGCCCGGTGAAAGTTCTCGATCCCGGCCAGATGCTGGGCGAGATCGACGAACAGTTGAAGCTGGCGATGGGCATCGACACCGAAGGCATCTTCCGCCGCAAAACGCGCTTCGGCTTCCCGAACGAGAACTGGAAGACCTGGCGGATGGAGGACGGGCTGGAAGTCTTCGTCGGAGAGGGCTTCCTCACGACGCGCGATGAGAACGGCGACATTCTGATTTACCCCGAAGGCGATCTCACCGCCCCTCCCAGCGGCAGAATGCCCCAAGGCGGCTACTTCTTCGACGCCATCATCCGGCAGGAACCGATCGACGAAGAGCGACTGAACCCCGCTGACAACGTCGAGGAATTCGGTTCGATTCCTGAGGAGGACCTGGACTGGCTGGCTGCCTCCGCCCGAACTGCCAGGGCTACCGGACGGGCCGTTGTGGCCAGCTTCGGCGGCACGGCATTTGGCGACATCGGCGTCATTCCCGCCGTCGGCCTGAAGCACCCCAAAGGGATTCGCGACATCGCAGAGTGGTACATCTCGACCCGCGCCCGCCGGGATTACGTGCACCAGGTTTTTGAGCTGCAGTGCGAGATCGCGCTCGCGAACCTCGGGCGAATCCATGCCGCGATCGGCGATCGGGTCGATGTGGTCAATATCTACGGCACCGATTTCGGCACCCAGACATCTTCGTTCTGCTCAGTCGATACCTTCCGCGAACTCTACATGCCGTATTACAGACGGGTGAATGACTGGATTCACAGCCACACCACCTGGAAAACCTTCAAGCATTCCTGCGGGGCGGTGGAGAAGTTCATCCCGTCCTTCATCGAATGCGGCTTCGAGATTCTCAACCCCGTGCAATGCTCGGCGGCCGGGATGGACCCGCGGCATCTGAAGTCGGCTTACGGCGACCGGCTGACCTTCTGGGGCGGAGGCGTGGACACCCAGCAGGTGCTGTCATTCGGGACGCCCGAGCAGGTCCGCCGGCAGGTGCTCGAGCGGTGCGAAATCTTCTCCCGCGACGGCGGTTTCATCTTCAACGCCGTTCATAACATCCAGGCGCAGACGCCCGTCGAGAATATCGTGGCGATGATCAACGCCCTGCGGGAGTTTGATGGCCGGTAGAGCCAGACAGCTCTACCTGCCGCGGTACTGTGGGCGCGCGCCGCATCCGCTCGATCCTGCCGGCGCTCAGCAGCAAAGCAATGGCTAGCAGATAAGCGGCGCCCGTTCCGACGAACGGCGGCGCGTAACCCGCCAGGTCCACCACGCGGCCGATGAGCGGCTGCGAGACGGCTCCCATCAATGTCCCCGCTGCCCCCGTGATCCCGTAAAGGACCGCCAGGTGCTTCCGCGGCGTGATCTCCGTAATGATCGTGTGGATGTTGGTGGACCACGACAGATGCCCGAACAGGGCCACACTGATTACCGTGAGCGCCAGAAATGGCGCCGGCACAAAATAAGCGCACCCGCCCAGCGCGCCCAGCATGGCCGAAGGGATCAGCACGCTCTTGCGTCCGCGGTTCAGACCGAACCCGCGCTGGATCAGCGCGCTCGAGATCCACGCTCCCGCCAGGGCGCCCAGGTCGGCGGTGAAATACGGGATCCATAGCCAGCGACCCACCATCTGGAGATCGAACCCGCGTACTTCTTGAAAATAGCCAGGCATCCAGAATAAATAGAAGTACCAGGCGGTGTCCGTCATCGCGCGGGCCGCCAGCACGCACCAGTATTTCCGCCGCTTCAGAACCTCGGCGAGCGATAGCTCCTCCTCCGGGAGAGAGTCGCTGTCTGCATCATGCCGGTAGGCCGGCGCCGGGTCCCGCTGGCCGTAATTCTTTGCGATGCGCCGGTGCAGCAGGAGCCACGGCGGCACCAGCAGCAGGCCCAGCGCTCCCGTCACCAGAAACGAAGCCCTCCAGCCGTACCGGGTGGTGATCCAGGCCACCATCGGCGGCGTGAGCAGCGCGCCCACGCTCAGGCCGCACAGGAACAGACCCACCGCTTTGGCGCGGTTCTCAGGAGCGAACCATTCCGCCGCCCCCCGAATAGCGGTCGGATAGTAACCGCCTTCTCCCATGCCCAGAAGCGCCCGGAAGAAACTCAGGCTGCGCAATCCCTGCGCCAGCGCGTGCAGCATGTTGGCGACCGACCAGAAGACAATCGTCAACAAGAATGTGCGGCGGCACCCCAGCCGGTCGGCCAGCTTTCCCCCCAGGATGTAGAAAATCATGTACAGCACCAGGAACGCGTTGACCGCCAAGCCGTAATCGGCGTTGGAGAGAGCAAGATCCCGGCGAACCTGCGGCATCACTACCCCCAGCACGGCGCGATCCACGTAATTCAGCACGGATCCCGCGAATAGCAGCAGCACCACCATCCAGGCGAGCCGGTTCTGCGGCGAGGCGTTCATAGATCTTCAACTATTCTGCTCCTATCGCGGGTGTGGATGGTCATGGGTGAGGGGGTTTTGGAGCCGCCGGTTCCGGCGATGTTGCCTACCTCTTCGGGTGGGGAATGAGTTTGAGGATGCGGTAGACGTCACCTTCAATCTTGAAGTAGAAGCGCCAGCCCTGATTGACGCGCGCCTGCCTCACGTCCGCTTGCGTTTAGTGGCTGCCCGCTTCCTCAGTTCGCTTTTCATGTGAGTGATCATCTCGTCGGCGGAATTGAAGGGGCCGTGAAAGGGGCCTTTCTCGGCTTCGTCGAGCTGGGCGTCAATGGCGCGGCGCTGCTCGGGCGTGTATTCGTCGTCTTCGTCGGCCGTTGCAGGTTTGCTGATGAGAGTGACGATGCCGCCGATAGCCTTTACCTCCAGTTGGTCGCCCGCTTTGAAGCCGGCCTTACGGCGGACGCGGGGCGGCAGCATGCGCTGGATTTCGTTGGTGAGAGTGATGGTCATGGGTTCGGAGGACATTTAAGGCTCAAAACGAACCGGTAGGCTCGCACTGGAAGCATAGCATTCCCGAGCGAAGCTGTGAAGAGCACACCCGGCGCGACCGGCGCGATCCACGTAATTCAGCACGGATCCCGCGAATAGCAGCAGCACCACCATCCAGGCGAGCCGGTTCTGCGGCGAGGCCTTCATAGATCTTCAACTATTCTGTTCCTATCGCGGTATCATTTCCAGAAAAAGGTTATGACCGATCGTGAACGGATCCTGGCGGCCATCCGCGGCGATATTCCCGACCGCTTGCCCTGGGTGCCGCGCCTCGAATTCTGGTATCGGGCGCGGCTGCGGAGCGGAACACTTCCGGCGGAGTTACGCGGCCTGAGCTTATTGGAGATAGCGGACCGTCTGGGTGTGGGTTATTACTCGGTGGTGCCCGACTTCACCGATTGCCCTCGCGAAACCGACATGCTCGACCGCGCCCTCGGCATCTACAATCTGCCGGTTTTTCCCTACCGCGTCACGTTGGAAGGCGTAGACCGCCGCGTGCTGCGCCGCGGGCGTGAAACCGTGATCGAGTACCACACCCCGGCCGGCTCGATCCGAACCGCCACCGTGTTCACCGATGAGATGCTCGATGGCGGCGCTTCCATCTCGTGGATCACCGAGCACGCCATCAAAGAGCCGCGCGATTTCGAGATCGCCGGCTACATCTTTTCTCACCTGAAAGTCGAGCCGCAACCGGAGGGGTACCTGACGAAACGCCGCGCGGTCGGTGATCGGGGCATCGTGGTGGGCTACACGCTGGGCACGGCCGGTCCCGTGCAGCACATTATGAAGGAGCTGCTGCCGCTCGAGCAGTTCTTCTATACACTGCACGATTGCCCCGCCGCCGTCGAGCGCCTGGCCGACGAGATGAAACCCTACTATACGCGGATGCTGGAGATCGCGGCCGATTCGCCCGCCGAGGTGATCCTGCTCGGCGGAAACTACGACGACTCCATCACCTATCCACCGTTTTGGGAGAAGCACATCCTGCCGGTTTTGCGGGATTACGCCGGCATGCTCCACCGCAAGAGCAAGTACCTCATGACCCATACCGACGGCGAGAACCGGAAGCTGCTGCACTTGTATCGAGCCGCCGGCTTCGACGTCGCCGACTCGGTCTGCCCTTACC
>JACQDF010000194.1 GCA_016201205.1 Acidobacteriota bacterium | reverse complement strand
AGTAGCCGCCTCAAAGGCGGCTGCGGCCAGGATTGGCCGCCCCACCAAACCTAGGAGTTTATCAGACCCGCTCGTCTGGATATAGTGGGAAGTGCGCATGATGGACTTATTCCGTGCATTCGTGTTGCGCCAGGCCGATGGGCAGGTCACTTCCGGCTTCGAGGAGTTGAGCAGGGACCTGCTGCCCGCCGGCGACGTGCTGATTCGCGTGGCCTATTCGAGTCTCAATTACAAGGACGGCCTGGCCGTGTGCGGCAAGCCTGGCGTCGTCAGGACGTATCCGATGGTGCCCGGCGTCGATCTGGCCGGCACGGTGGAGGAATCCGCAACGCCGGATTTTGCGCCGGGGCAGAAGGTGGTGGTGACCGGGTGCGGCACCAGCGAAACCATCTGGGGAGGCTACGCGCGGCTGGCGCGCATGAAAGCCGGGCATGTCGTGCCGCTTCCGGAAGGAATGTCGCTGGCCAAAGCCATGGCGGTCGGCACGGCGGGGTTCACGGCGATGCAGTGCGTGATGGCCCTGGAAGCGCACGGGCTCACGCCCGGGGGCAAGCCGGTGGTGGTCACCGGCGCGGCCGGCGGGGTCGGCAGCGTCGCCATCGCCATTCTGGCCAGGCTCGGCTATCAGGTGGCGGCGTCGACAGGGCGCGTCGAGCTCGGCGATTATCTGAAATCCCTGGGCGCCTCCGAGATCCTCGACCGCTCCCTGCTCACCGCCGCCAGCGCGAGACCGATGGAACCGGAGCAATGGGCAGGCGCAGTGGATTCGGTGGGCGGCGACACGCTCGCCGGGCTGATCCGCACGATGGCCTCCGGCGCGAGCATTGCCGCTTGTGGCCTGGCGGGCGGCTTCAAGCTTACGACCACCGTGTTCCCATTCATTCTCCGTGGCGTGAACCTGCTGGGCATCGATTCGGTGCGCACCAACAACGCGCAGCGGCGCGCGATCTGGCGGCGGATCACGTCGGATCTGCCGGCGGAGAAACTCGAGTCGATGATTCGCATCGAGCCGCTTTCCCGCATCCGCGAGCTGGGCGAGCAGATTCTCGCCGGCAGCGTGCGCGGGCGGGTGGTGATTGATGTGAAGGGTTAACGCGTCGTCGCCCCGCCGTCCACCACCATCGCCGTTCCCGTCACGTACAACGACTCGTCCGACGCCAGGTACAGCGCCATCCCCGCGATCTCCTCCGGCTGGCCCAGGTACGGCAGCGGCTGCGTCTGCTTCAGACGCTCCATGTGCTCTTCGCTCTTCCAGAAGTATTCGCTGAAGTCCGTCTGGATCAGGCCCGGGCAAATCGCATTGACGCGAATCCTGTGCTTGCCGAACTCGATCGCCCAGATGCGCGTCATCATGATGAGGCTCGCCTTGGTCGAGCTGTACACCAGCCCGCCGGGTTGGGGACGCAATCCGGCGATGGAAGCGATGTTGATGATCGAGCCGCCCTGGCCGCGCGCGATCATCTTCGGCACGATCAGCCGGATCAGCCGGTGGGCGGCGAGCAGGTTGATCTCAATTGTCTTGAGCAACGCTTCATCGGTGACGTCCAGCGCCGGCCCCTGGCCGATATTGGTCGCCGAGTTATTCACCAGAATGTCGATCGGACCCAGGTTGCGCTCGGTTTCCTCGGCCAGCAGCTTTAATTGATCCGGGCGTCCGACATGACAGGTCAGGGGGACGACCTTGCCGGGCATGCCGGCGCACTCTTTGGCGGTCGTTTCCAGGTTCTCCATCTTGCGGCTGGCGATCACCACGCTGGCGCCCGCTTGGGCAAACCGCCTGGCGATGGCTTTTCCGATTCCGCGCCCGCCACCGGTGACGATGGCGACTTTTCCATCCAGACGAAAGGACATGGGTGTTATGATACACCCTCTGCCTTGCGCTGCCGGGCCGCTTTCCGGAAGACATTGCGCAAGCCGCGAATGGCGCGGTCCACGTCGCGCTCGGTGAGGATGTACGGAGGCAGCATTCGCAGCACCGTGTCGTGGGTCACGTTCACCAGCAGTCCTTCGGCCAGCGCCTCATTCACCAGGTGCTTGCAGGGGAATTCCATGTCCACGCCGAGCATCAGGCCTTGCCCGCGCACTTCCTTGACGAAGGAAAACTTCCGCCCCAGATCTTCAAGCCGCGCGCGGAAATACGCGCCCACGCGGCGGATCGAGGGCAGCAGCTCTTCGAGCACATCGATGCATTCGAGCGCCACCCGGCAGGCCAGCGCGCCGCCGCCGAAGGTCGAGCCATGCATGCCGGACGAGAGCGCCGAAGCCGCCTTCTCGTTGGCCAGGATCACGCCCACCGGAAGGCCGGCGCCCAGCGGCTTGGCCGCCACCACCACGTCCGGCAGCACGATGGGATCGTGGAGCTGATAAGCGAAATACGTGCCCGGCCGGCCCACGCCGCATTGAATCTCATCCAGAACCAGCAGCGCCTGGCAGCGGTTGGCCAGCTCGCGGGCCGTTCGAGTCATCCGCTCGCCGATCGGGTAGATCCCGCCTTCCCCCTGAATCAATTCGAGCACGATGCCCGCCGTGCGCTCATTCACCGCCTCTTCGAGCGCGTGCGGATCATGCCGTGGCACAAACTTCACCCCCGGCATCAGAGGCTCGAATGGGTCGCGGTACTTCGCCTGCCCGGTGATCGAGACGGCGCCGATGCTCCGCCCGTGGAAGGAATTCTCCAGCGCGACGATCTCATTCTTGCTTGCCGAGATCCTGTTGCCGTGCGACTTTACGATCTTGAGAGCGCCCTCGGTCGCCTCGGTGCCCGAATTGCAGAAGAACGCGCGCTGAAGTCCGCTGATTTCCGAAAGCCGCCGCGCGAGCCTGCCCTGGTGCTCGTGGTAGTACAGATTCGAACAGTGGATCAGCTTGCCGGCCTGGTCGCGGATCGCCTTGACAATGCGCGGGTGCGCGTGTCCCAGGGCGTTGACGCCGATTCCGCTCAGCAGGTCGAGGTACTTGTTGCCGTCGACGTCCCACACATAGCAGCCCTTGCCGCGGGCCACCACCAGCGGGTAGCGGGCATAGGTTTGCATGACGTACTGGCGCTCCAGATCCATCACCTGCTGGGCGACAGGCGCCTCGACAGGCGCTTCGCTGACCGTGTCCATAACCCTTCCAGTGTAGCCGAGCGGCCGGCGGAGCTGAGTCGTCCCGCTGAGTCGTCCCGCTGAGTAGTCGCGATGATCCGTCTATTCCCGGTTCAGATGCAGGTTGAAGAAGTCGAGAGTCTTTGCCCAAGCCTCGCAGGCGGTGGCGCGGTTGTAGGCAGCGCCGGTGTCGTTGTTGAAAGCATGCCCCACTCCCCAATGGACGTGGAAAGCGAACCGCTTGTTGCGCTGAACGAGCGTCGTGATCGCCGGCGCCGCCGACGCCGTCAGATTACGATCCAGCTCGGCGTAGTGACACAGGACCGGGCCTTTCAGGTTCTCGATCTGTTCCGCCGTCGCTACCGGGGCTCCGTAGTAAACGACGCTGGCCTGCATGTCTTCGCCGCTGGTGGCCAGCGCCCACACATTCCCGCCGCCGGCGCAGAAGCCGACGGTTCCGATGCGGTCGGCGCGCACCTCGGGAAGCGTGCGCAGATAAGCGGCCGCCGACCGCAGGTCAGCCAGACGGGCTGCCGCCGGAACAGAATTATAGGCGCGAGCTTGCTCCTGCGGATCGGTGAATTGCGCAGTGCCGCCGGCCCGCGACAGCAGGTCGATTCCAAGGGCGATGAAGCCTCCCTTCGCTGTCCGGCGTGTGACGTCGCGAATGTGCTCCACCAGACCGCGGTTCTCGTGAATCACCAGCACCGCCGGCAGCGGGTCCATCGAATCACGCTTCGGCTTCACCAGGTAGCCGAACAGCCGGGAGGCTTCGCCGGCGAACTCGACATCCTGCCCGATGATGCCTTCGGCGTCCGCCGGGACACGGACATCTTCGGGGCACGCCTGCTGTGCCGACAAGGGCACACCCATTGTGTTCAGCGCGGCGCTGACCGCCACCATTCAGCCGGCGATCTTCCGCGCCCGGCGCACCAGTTCTCTGCGGCTGAAGGCGCCGTCCACGTAAAGATGCGCCAGCTCATGTGCATCATTCTTGCGCATAGACTAACCTCCTCGAAAATTCGACCCACCCGCGTAACGGCTTCTGTCCATTATAATGGCGGCGTCATGAAAAAACTCGCCCGCTTCGCACCCCTGCCGCTCTTGGCGGTTCTGGCCTGGTGGCTTGGCGCCCTTTGGCGCTTCCTCCCAGGAGCAGCTTGACCCGCTGATGGTCGCCAAGGACACGCACAAGCTGCTGTTCGAGAACAACTTCGTGCGCGTGATCGAAGCCAAGGTGCCGGCCGGCAAGACCGAGCCCAGGCACAAGCATCCGCGCGGCGTCACCGTCTACCTGGCCAGCTACGAAATCGAGCAGAAGACTTTCCCGGATCAGAAGCTGGCCCGCGCCCAGCGCAAGTTCGGCACGGTCACCTGGAGCGACGCCGTGGTGCACGAGGTCCGGAACGTGGGCAAGACGGAGTCGTACTCGGTGCGGGTGGAGCTGAAGTAGCCTGCGGTGGCGCAGCTATTCCGAGCCGCACGCGTGAGCGAGCGGTCTTACGCAAACACTTCAGACGCCGTGCTTTAGACCCTGGTATGCTGAAGGGCTTCCCTTCTGGCAGACCAAGCAAGCCGCCGCTGAGAATAGCGGTCAACGAGGAAGATGACTGAATCAGCAAAACAGCACCTGCCCGAGTATGACAACCCTCCGGTGAACGAGGTAGTTTGTGGCATTCTGTTCAAGTCGTTAGACCAGTTGCTGGCACCTTACCTTGGTCTGCTTTGGGAACGCTTCAAGGGCGATTACCCGACGTGTCAAGAGGTTCCCCCCATCATCCCGATAATTGAATCATTTGAGGAGCGACGGGCTGATCAGAAACCGGAGTTCGCTGAGATTCCTCCGCGTCCACGGGTTTGGTTCGTCCACTCAAATGGAAACGGTGTGATTCAGGTCCAACGAGATCGCTTCTTGCACAATTGGCGGAAGCTGAAGCAGGTAGACAAGTATCCACGCTTCGAGCAGGTGTTCGGCATGTTCAGCAGCCATCTTGGAACGTTCAGAGCCTTTCTCGAAGAGCATAAGCTCGGAACCGTGGAACCACTGCAGTACGAGCTGACGTATATCAACCACGTGTATCAGGAAGAGGGCTGGAGGACGAACGCAGAGGTCGGAAGAATCTTCGCTGACTTTGTATGGCGAGCGAAAGAGGGCCGCTTCCTACCACCGCCAGAAGGAATCAACTGGAGATCGACCTTCGTTTTGCCGAATAGGGCTGGACGGGTGCATATGGTGGTCCGGAACGGAGAGAGCCGTGAGGATGGCCGCCCACTATACGTATTCGAATTAACTGCGCGCGGCTTCATCGGGAACAATTCATTGGATAATATGAGCGAGTGGTTCGCCTTGGCTCACGAGTGGATTGTTTGCGGGTTCACCGATTTGACAGACGAGAAAACACAACGGGACGTTTGGATGAGGACGAGATGAGCTCTCTTGCAGTGCCCTACTGGGGCGAACTAAACGCTGGATGGGGAACAGCAACCACGGCCACTGGTACTGTTGCACGTTCCAGAGAAGAGCCCGAAGATAACCGGGAGAATCCTCAGCAAGTGGTGTTCATCGTTGCGACTCATGAGGCGAGTTTCTCTTCGCGGCCACGGGAAGTGCGTTACGGCGTGAGGGGGGTTCCCAAGATGCCGCGAGTCTTCGTCCTCGAAGCGCCTGTGAGCTTGGGGAGCCTGAGGTCCGTAGAAGAAAGTTTCACACTCAAAGAATCCGAGCCTTTTTTTTGGCGCGGGTTCTTTCCGGTACAAGCCGCCCGACATGTTCTGTTCTCCGAAACGATGGAGCTGCACACGGGAAAGCTCCGCAGGCTTTCGCATCGTGTCTCGATAGACCGCCGCGCCCTGGAAAGGGAAGATGCCTGAAGCCTGGTACTCCAGCGTTGAGCCGGGAGTGCGGCTTACCCAAGGTGACTTAATTTTCAACTGCCCTTTGGTGGGCTGGAAGGAAGAAGTCGGTCACGTTGAGGGCGCGAAAGAAACTGAGGTCCTGAGGCAGTCCGTCGATGCGTTTTGATGCGTTTGTGGCTGATACCGTGGTGATGACGCAGGCATGTGATTTGGAACACGACAAAGTCGTCAACGTGGTTCTCTGCCCACACTACTCTCTTGGCGAGCACCGAAGAATCTGGGAAGCTGCCATGCGAGAACAGGGGCAGAACCCCTCAGAGAAAGCCTGGCGGAGTCACTGCGAAGATGTACGCGAAGGGTTGGTATGGAATCTCAGCATTCTGAACTCGCTAAAGGATGGGCCTCTCACGATCGAGCACCGGGTTGTTGAGTTCCATGAAGTGTTCACTGTTCCCAGAGGATTTCTTGAAAGCCTCTTGACGGCACGGAAAGAAACCCGTCTCCGGTTGCTTCCTCCTTATCGAGAGCACTTGTCGCAGGCGTTTGCCCGTTTCTTTATGCGGGTCGGGCTTCCTGTTGCGGTGGCTACAGCGTGGTAGAGGTTTGCATCAAGTTGGCGCCGGGTTGCCGTACAGCCCGGCAGGCGGGAGCGGATCTTACTTCCGCTTGCCGCGGAGTTGCTGAAACAGCGTCATCTCGCGTTCGGCATCGGCCGATCGGCCGAGTTTGCGGTAGATCTGGGCCAGTTGAAAGTGCGCGGTCTCGGCGAGCCTGGAGGCCGGCTCCAATTCGAGCACCCGCTGGAACATTTTCTCCGCGCCCGCGGCTTCGCCGGCGGTCGCCAACGCCTTGCCCAATTCGACCTGCGTCTCGGGCATGTCCGGCTGTAGCGTGTTGGCGCGCTCCAGCGCGGCAATCGCCTCCCGAACCTGACCCCGGTTCAACAGCACCAGTCCCAGTTTGTAAGCGGCCGCGGCCGAGCCTGGGACCATTCGCGCCTCCTCCCCGAATTCGCGCTCCGCGTTCTCGTAGTCTCCCGACTCCAGGTACATCTCGCCGAGCACATAGTGCACACCGCGCAGATCGGGCCGAAGCGCCAGCGCGGCACGGAGGTGTTTCGCAGCCGGCTCGCGGTTTCCCGCCGCCGCCAGGGCCTCGCCCAACATCAGTTGTGTGCGCGCCGACTCGGGGCTGCTTTGGCGGAGACGATCGGCGAGCTGCCGGGAGAGCCGGCCGTGCGCCTGGCTGAGGTAGTAGAGCAGGTCGGCATCCTCGGGGCGCTTCTGAAGCGCGGCTTCCAGCCGGTCCACCGCCTCCCGCACCCGGCCGCCCTCGAGCAGCGCGACTCCCAGCAGATCCTCCGCCCGTGCTTTTTCCAGGTGTGCAATGGACTCGGAGGCGTACCCCTGCGCCAGCAGCGCCGCGCCGAGCATGCCGTGAGCTCCGGGCAGATCCGGATTCAACTCGAGCGCTCTGCGCAGCGGCGCAACGCAGGCCGCGTAATCCTTCTTCTCGAAGTAGACCGCCCCGAGATTGACGTGAGCGGCGGCCAGATCCGGCGCCAGTTCGGCCACGCGCCTGAATTCGCGAACCGCCGTGTCGAGGTCGCCCGCGGCCCTCGCCTTGAGGCCGGCATCCACATGCTGCCTCAACTCGGGCGTCACCTGAAAGGCCAGCAGCATCGGCAGCAGCGCGGCGATCATTCCGGCTCCTTCACCGTCACGATTCGGTCCGCCGCGACGTTCTCAAGGACTTGCCGCTTTCCGGCGGGCCACGCAATCTCGACGGTGACACGCGTGCCGCCGCCCAGGCCGAAGTGCACCCGGCTGTCGCTCGCGGAGAGATAACTGCCGGCGGTCGTCGCGTAGGCCCACTGCCTGCCGATCCGTACCGTGGCGCCCTGCCCGTCACGATTGCTCCGCGTGCCGGCCAGTTTGAAGGTGAGCCAGTGGTTCCTGTTTGGACGGCCGCGTAAGACGATCGGGCGCCCGCCCAATACGGACATCACCGCGTCGATGGCGCCGTCGTTGTTCAGGTCCCCGAAAGCGACACCCCGGCCGGCGACGGCGGGCAGCGCTTCAAGCGCCGACTTTTCGAATCTGCCCGCCGCATTGCGGTACAACCCGGGAGGCTCCAGGTAGCGCAGCCCGGAGTGGATCCGTTCCACGTTGTCCAGCACGTGGCTTTGGGCGGCGAACAGGTCCTTCCAGCCGTCGTTATCGAAGTCATGGAAACCGAGGCCCCACCCGGAGTTGCGCGCGACCAGCCCGGCCAGCCCGGTCGAGAGGCTCGCATACGAGAACCGCCCTCCGCCCTCATTGCGGTAGAGGGCCCACTTTTCGAGCGCGAGGTTCGTTACCAGGATGTCGGGGAGGCCGTCGTTGTCGTAATCGGCGAACGCTACGCCCATCCCCGAGTAGGAACTGCCGTCGTCGGAGAGCGCTACGCCCGCGTCGAGCGCGCGTTCCTCGAAGGTCCCGTTGCCTCGGTTGTGAAACAGGAATTGCTCCATGAGGTCGTTCGACACGAAAATATCCGGGAACCCGTCGCCGTCGTAGTCGTGGAACGCGACACCCATCCCCTTGCCCGTCACCGCGGCGATCCCCGACGACACGCTGGCGTCTCGAAAGCGCCCGTTTCCTTCATTGTGGTACAGCAGATTCGTCATGCCTGGGTACTTCTCGGGACGGCAGTAGGAATGGAACGGCGTGCCGCAGAGGATGTTGCGGCCGAGGTCATAGTCGAGGTAACGGCTGACGAACAGGTCCAGCCGTCCGTCGTTGTCGTAATCCAGGAACCCGGCCGATACCGACCAGCCGCCGGCCGCGACGCCCGCCTCCCCGGTCACGTCCGTAAATGCACCGTTTCCATTGTTCCGATACAGAATGTTGCGGCCGTAGTTCGTCACGTAGATGTCCGGGAATCCATCGTTGTTATAATCGCCGACGGCGACGCCCATGCCGTAGTCGTTCCCCGCCTGGGAAAGGCCCGCCGCAGCGGTGACGTCGGTGAAGCTGCCATCCCGATTCTGGCGGTAAAGACGATTCCAGTAAGCCGGCTCCCGGCGGGCGAAATTCGCCGGCGGCTTCTGAGGGTCGTCCAGCTTGCCGCTGTTCACAAGGAAGATGTCCAGCAGGCCGTCATTGTTGTAATCGAGCAGAGCGACGCCTCCCCCCATGGTCTCGATGACATACTTCTGCATGGTCGGGGAATTGCGATGCGTGAAATCGAGGCCGTCCGGCCGGAAGATGTCGAGAATGGCGAGGGAGAAGATGAGCGGGTACTTCATGTGAGCGCCGCGCCGCGATCACCGGGACGGCGGCGCGGTACTCATTAGCGTACTTCAGAACAGCAGTCGCAAGGCGAACTGCACCAGGCGCGGATCGTTGAACTGACCGCTGATTACGCCGAACTGCGGATTGCCGAGCGCGGTTCCGGGGTAGCCGAAACGCACCCGGTTGAACAGGTTGAAGATCTCAGCCCGGAACTGGACGCCCACTCGTTCCGTAATCCGGGTGTTCTTGAAGACGGTGAAGTCGAAGTTGGAGACGCCGTGAGACCGGGCATCGGGAAGCGTGCGGGAGGAATTGCCAAAGGTGAACGACGCCGGCAGGGAGAACGCCGCCGTGTTGAACCACTGGCTGAGACGCGACTGGGCGGAGCCGTCGCGCATGGCGCTCTGGCCGGACCGGTTGGGGCGCTGCCCGCCCCCGAACGAGTTGGTCGTGTTGACGGCCACGCCGATGGGGAGCGGGTTTCCCGACTGGAACGTCGTTACCCCGTTGATCCCCCAGCCGGAGATGAGCCTGGCGGGGACGCCGGTCACGCTGCTGCCGAAGCGCTGGCCTTTGCCGAACGGCAGGTCGACGATGTAGCTGATGACGGCGCGGTGCGGCGTGTCGTACAGCGCCAGCGATCGCTCAGCGGCGATATTGTAATTGTTCTGGACACCGCCCGCACCGCCGCCCGGTTCCAGCCAGCCGGTCAGCGTGTCCGTATCGCTGATCAGCTTGGACCAGGTATAGGCGCCGAGGATGGTGCCGCCGCGCGCGAAGCGCCTTTCCAGCTTGACCTGCGCGGAATGATAGGTCGAGTTCCGGTTCGGCGGCGACTTCATGTCGAACCCGGTGTATTGCGGATAGGGCCGCAGCAGTTGCCCGGCCGCCACTCGGGGTTGGGCCAGGGCGCCGATCTGGACCTGGCCGAAGAAGGGGTTCGGCACCTGGTCCTGGAGCCGGCTGCCGAGCGACATGAACTGCTCGGGAAGCTGATTCAGTGCCTGATTTGGCCCGGGTAAGTGCGTGCCCTTCGAGCCCGCATAAGCCACCGAGAGAGCCATGCCTCCCTGCAATTCCCGCTGCACATCGAAATTCCACTGCTGGGCGTAGGCGTGCGCCTCGTCGTAGACCGCCGCGTTGATTCCCTGGCCGTACAGGAGTCTCTGAAGCTCCGGGCTCCGGCCGGGAGGCGCAATCAGGCCGTTCGGGAACGGGTTGCGCAGCGTGTCATTGGGTGTGGTGGAGCCGTCCAGAGTTCCGAGAAACGGCGTGGTGTAGGCACTTGACAGGTCGCCGTTCGGCGCGAACGTGAAGGCGATGTCGTTCCCCAGCCAGAAAATCCCGTAGCCGGTGCGAACCACGGTCTTGTTGTTGAGGCGCCAGGCCAAGCCCAATCGCGGCGAGAACAGGTTGCCGAGCCTGGTATTGTTGCGGCTCGAGCTGTCGGGCGAGTTCACCAGGCCGATTTTGCCCCGCAGGTTCAGGCGCGTCGGGCCGGACAGGTCGTTGGACACGCCGGGCAGCAGAACGATCAGGCGGTCGAAGCGCTCGGACCACGGACCCATCTGCTCGAAGCGCAGGCCGTAGTTCAGGGTGATGCGCGGCGACATCTGCCACTGATCGCTCAAGTACAGAGCGCGGTAGAGCTGCTGGCCGGCTACCAGCGCGTTGTTCGTGACGCCACCGCCGTTGGGGTAACCCAGCAGGAAGGAGGCGAAGCCGTTGCCGGTGCCGGCGGCGGCGAACGGATTCACCGCCGTCATCAGCGCGTCGAAGGTGAAGTTCCCCGACGGGTTGTTCTGCTGATAGTAGTTGTGCGTGTTGCGGCGGAATTCGCCGCCGGCCTTCCAGGTGTGGCTGCCCCAGATTTTGGTCACGCTTGGAGCGATCGAGTAGACGTCGTTGCGGGCGATGATCGTGCTGCCCGTGCCGCTCGTGCTGAACACACCGTTGTAGCCGGTAACCTGCGGCTGCGGCGCCACCCGGAAGATCACCTGGTTGTTGAGCGATCCGGGCCAACCGAGCTGGGTCAGGTCATATCCGGCGGTGAGCGACGTCCGGTCGTAGCTGAACCGCAGGTACGAGAGACGGAGGTCGGCGATCAGGGTCGGCGTGAACGAGTAGCTGTCGGCGAACACCGCCTGGTTCGTGTTGAACGTCTCGGTGCAGCGGTCGACGCAGGTCTTGGTCTTGTATGGGTCGATCGGCAGGTTCAGGTTGGTCCAGTAGGTGTAGCGCAGAAAGACGCGATGCCGGTCGGAAAAGGTATGGTCGACGCGGGCATTGTGCTGGTCGTTGTTGCCACCGACGCTGGCGTTGGCAGTATAGTTGCTCACGTTGGTGAACTGCGCGCCCGGACCGTTCGCCCGCCCCCACAGCTCGGTCAGCACCTTGGCCGCCGGATCCAGGCGGTTGGCGGGAATCCTGTTGCCTGCAAACTGCTGCCGCGTGAGAATGTCGCTGCCGTTGGCGTCCTTCGCGCAAGCGGCATTTCCCAAGCGTCCGCAGGTCGTGAGCGGATCATAGATCGGGATCACGTTTCCCGCTCCGTTGCGCACGTTCGAGAAATCGCCGGCCCGCATCGCGTCGGTGGGAACCGAGTAGACGTAGGAGGCGCCCTGCCGCAGCCGGAATCCTTCCCACGAGTAAAAGAAGAACGTCTTTTCCCGGATCACGGGCCCGCCGACGTTGACGCCGTACTGGTTCTGCGTGAACGCGGGACGCTGCACGCCGGCCCGGTTGTTGAAGAACGTGTTGGCGTTCAGCGAGCGATTGCGCAGGAATTTGTAGACACTGCCGTGGAACTCGTTTGTCCCCGACTTGGTGGTGAGGTTGATCGCGCCGCCCGCCAGACGCCCGAACTCCGGCCCCAGGTTATTTGTCTGGACGCGGAACTCCTGGATGGCGTCCTGTGTCGGGACCAGGGCGGTCAGGTTGACGTAGGAAGCGTTGATGGGGCCGCCGTCGATATACGAGGCGCTCTGGTTGGCCTGTCCGCCGCCGATCTGGTAGTTTCCCCAGGCGAACGGGTTCGTGCCGGTCGGTGTAGTGCCCGACTGGCCGCCCGGGACCACGCCCGGAATGAGCGCGACCAGGCCGAACACGTTGCGTCCGTTCAGCGGCATCTCGAGCACCTTGCGCGCTTCCACCACTTGTCCGAGCGACGAATTCTCCGTTTGCAGCAGGGGCGTCTGCGCGTTGACTTCGATGGTCTGGGTGACGTCGCCGATCTGCATCGGTACGTCGATACGCACCGCGCTCTGCACTTCCACCGTGATCGGCTCGCGCGAAAAGCGGCGGAAACCGCTCTTCTCGACCTCGACTTTGTACTGGCCAGGCACCAGGTTCACAAACTGGTAGATCCCGGCAGCGTCGGTCTGCTGAGCGCGGCGGTCAGCGGTGCCGAGGTTGGTGAGCGTGACGCCGGCTTGAGGCACAGCGCTTCCGGATGCGTCGGTGACGGCGCCGACAATCGATCCGTAGAATGTTTGGCCGAACGACGTCGCGGTCAGCATCAACCACGCCGAACAAACTGCGAGTTGGACTTTCATGAAGTACCCCCAATAGAACCTGGGATGCAACTATACAACAGAAATCGCCGGGCTCGCAACCTCAAAACGCCAGCTTCAGGCCAAGCTGCGTGATCCGCGCCGGTGCGACCGCTGTTACCTGACCGAAGGTCGAGCTCGTATTGGTGGCCGGCAGCGACGCCGAGATGCCGCTGAACGAGGTGTGGTTGAAGAAATTAAAGAACTCGGCGCGGAACTGGAGACGGATGCGGTCGTTCAGCGGGATGTTCTTGAACAACGACACGTCCCAATTGTTCATTCCGGGACCTCGGATGACGTTTGGCGCCGAGTTGCCGTAGAGCCCGGCAGGCGGGAGCGCGAACGAGGCCGTGGGATCGAACCAGAAATTGCCGGTGACGGTGGCGCCGTTGGGCAGCCGGAACGACCGCGTTTGCCGCGGGTCGAGGTAGCGAACAGAAGCCACGAAGTCCGGGCGCATGCTGGTCTTGCCGGTGCCCGTCGGATCGCCGGCCAGCGAGAAAGTCGGGGACGCTCTGCTGCCGGACGTGAAGCTGGTAATGCCGGAGAGGTCCCAGCCGCCGAGCGCCTTTCCGGCCCAGTCCTTGCGTTGGCGGAACACGGGAAGCTGCCAAATATAGTGGAACACCAGGACGTGGGTGCGATCATAGTCGGCCAAGCCGCGCTCGGCACGCAAGTCGTATGCGTTCTGGATGCCGCCGATCGACTGCTCCGTGGTGGCGTTGGTGATGACCTTCGACCAGGTGTAGACCATGCCGAGCTGGAGACCCGAGGTGAGCCGGCGCTCGAGCGAAGTCTGGAGGCCGTGATAGTTACTGGCGCCCTGCGCTGTCAGCAGAGTGATGTCGGCGATGCCGGGGAACGGGCGAAGCGCGTCGCGCGGGACGGTCGCGTTGCCGGGCCGCAGCCGGGTCCCGAGCGGCAGCTCGTTCGGATTCACACCCATCGTGATGTAGCGGGCGAGCGTCCCGACGTAGCGGGCCTCGGCCAGCAGCGACGCGCCAAGCCGCCGCTCGAAGCCGAAGCTGTAGGAATACACCGTGGGCGTTTTCACGAGGGAAGCGAAGCTGGTGACCGCGGATGGAAACAAGGGACCCGCGCGCCCGGCGCCCGGCTGATCCAGGTTGGCGTCAAACACCGTCGAGCGGACCAGAAAGGGAACGCCGGAACCGGTGAGGATCGTACTGCCGTTTCGGATGCGGTCATAGGAGATTCCGCCCCCGCCTCGGATGGACCAGTTGCCCGCGCCGCTCGGGTCCCAGGCAAACGAGACGCGCGGGCCGAAATTGTTGTACCGAGCCGTGTACACGGCTGGCGGCACGCCACGGAACAGGCGGTCGAACTCCGGGTTGGAGGCGGATGGGACGCGGCCGCGCGCGGCTTCCGGCCAGCCCTTGCCGGGCAGTGAGAGCCCGTTGACATAGAAGCCGCCGATGAAATCGCCGGACCCGGGCGCCAGGCTGCCGTCGGCGTTGAACCGCGGGGCTTTGGCCGGATCGTACAACTCGGGGCGAAAGGCAATGGTGTTGTTGAGCGCGCTGCCGATGGGCGGTGAGATGACGTAGCGCAGGCCGTACTCGACGGAGAAATTCGGACGGATGCGCCAGTTGTCCTGCGCGTACAGCTCGAGCTGCGTGTATCGTCCCCAGACCACCGAGTCATCGCTCGATTCGGCGTAGCTTTGGAAGTTGCCAACCAGAACGTCGGCGATGATGTTGCCCGTCGACAGAGAAGAGGAGCGATTGAAGGTAACCTGGCCGTTCTGCCTCGGAGCCCCTTGCAGGACATTCGCGTTGGCCCGGTAGCGCTCGACCCAGACGCCGAACTTGAGCGCGTGATTGCCCCGCAGCATGCTGAAGTCGTCGCGCCAGAGAAACATGTGGTGGAATGTCTCGAGGTTGGAGCCGACGCCGTAGCCGGTATATCCCTGGATGGCCACGTCCGGGGCGGCGTTGAACACATTCCCGGGAAACAACTCAGGGTACGTAAGGCCGAGCTTGTCGCGGGTAAACGAGCGGGTGATCGGCAGGTTCGAAATGCGCGTCCCGGACCAGGAGAAGTTGAAGACGTTCACCGTCGTGGGCGAGAAAGTGTGGCTGGCGTTGAGGGACCAGATGACGCCGCGGCGGTCGTTCACGTTGCCGACGATGCCGAGTGCGCTCCCGTTGCTGCTGTCGGCCAGATCAAACTTGTCGCGGACGCCGCGGATGAACAGTTGGGTGCGGTCGCTGAGATTGTAGTCGAAGCGGTAGATCTGCTCGTCCTGATGGGACTTGGCGGCCGTCTGGTTGACGAAGTTGAAGCCCTGGCCCTGGATGTTGGGAAGAGGGAGAGGGGCCAGCAGCGGCGGGCCGTTGCGCGACCAGAGGTTTCGAGGGATCAGGCGCGGATTCGAGGGGTTCAATGGCTGGCGCGTGCGCGGATCCATCGGGATGGGCAGCGTCGAATTGCGAAAATCGCCTTCCCGCTCCTCCGCCGCCGGGACGATGCCGGTGCGGGTGGTGGCTCGCGTGTTGCGGCGGCCGGTGAGCGAGAGGAAAAAGAACGCTTTCGAGCGGTCCCTGTTCCAGCGATTGGGAATATAGACGGGGACGCCGAGGTTGCCGCCGAAATCGTTGAAGCGCAGCGGCGGCTTCGCCGTGCCCGAACGGTTGCTGATCCAATCCTTGGCGTCGAATGCGTCGTTGCGGACGAACTCGAAAAGGCCGCCGTGAAACTCACGCCCGCCGGACCTGGTGACGACGTTGATCTGCGCTCCCTGGGCGTGACCATGCTCGGCGCTGAAACCGCCGGTGGTGATCTTGACTTCGGCGATCGAGTCCACGCTGGGGTTGACGTGCGGCGTGCTGTTCGAGCCGACGTTGAGGTTCCAGGCTCCATCCACCATCAGCCCGCTGGTATTGCCACGCAGCCCGTTGACATGCTGGGCTCCCGTGTTGCTCGCCAGGTCGAAGCCGGACGTGTAATCGACCGTGACCCCCGGGATGAGCTGAAGGAGCTGAATGTAGTTGCGGCCGTTGAGGGAGAGCTCGGTCACCTGGCGGCCGGAGACGACGCTGTTGATCTCGCCGGTGCTGGTCTCGACCTGGTTGGCCGTGGCCGTCACTTGAACGATCTCGGTGGCCGCGCCCGGTGAGAGCGTGCCGTTGACCGTTATGCGCATATTCGCACTGAGGTTGATGCCGGCTTCGACATATCGCTTGAAGCCGGCCTTTTCGACGCCGACCTCATAGAGGCCGGGCAGCAGGTCCGCGGCCACGTAGTAGCCGCTTTCGTTGCTGGTGAACTTGCGCGTGTTCCCCGTGGCCGTCTGGCGAACCGTCACTTCGGCGCCGGGCACGACGGCTCCCGAGGCGTCGAAAACGGTTCCGGAGATCTGGCCCGAGACCGACTGTGCCCGAACGGCCGCGGCCATCACCAGCAGGATCAGCAGCATCTTGCAGCTACATTTCATGAGCAACTCCCTGACCCACAGAGTATATGCTAATGTGCTGTCCCGCATACCGCTTGCTTTACGCGCGCGGCTCGGAGGCGCTGATTCTGAGCCGCAATCGCCTTAAGGCTCGACCACCGGATGGACGCGGCCGGCTTCGAGATTCTCCAGCTTTTGTCTGATTCCCGACGGCCATTGAATCTCCGCCACACGCACCTTTGTCGCCGTCCCAAGCCCGAAATGCACCGGCACGGCGGACGAGCAGGCATATCCGTTCGACGTGACAGCCCGGTTGTACTGCGAGCCCAGCTCCGTCTCGATGTGGATGAGTGCGCCGATCCCGTCGCGGTTCGAGCGGCTTCCGCGAAGGTGAAAGGAAATCCAGTTGCCCGCCTGGTTGCGGTTGTACAAGACGACAGCGGGCTGATTGAGCCGCGTGATCACAAAGTCGAGCCGGCCGTCGCGGTCCAAATCGCCGAAGGCGAGACCTCGATGAAACGCTTCGCCTGGCAAGCGCGCGGCGGCGAATCGCCCTTGCCGGTTGAAATAGACCTGGCTCGGTTGCCGCGACTGGCGCCCGCTGGACAGTTCCGCGTTGTCCATGACGTGCCCGTTCGCCGTCACCAGATCCTTCCAACCGTCGTTGTTCAGATCGATGGCTGCGCTGCTCCAGCCGGTCCACGGCAGGCTTGCCCGTGCGATACCGGAGGGGACCGTGATATCGATAAACTGCGCCTTGCCTGTATTACGGAACAGCGGGAAGGTTTCGTTCGTGAGCGCGGTGACGAACAGATCCTCGAAGCCGTCGTTGTCCAAGTCCCGAAACTCGGCCCCCATCGAGGAAATCGCTGCTGCGTTCTCGTTATAGGCGACCCCGGCGGCGAGGGCCACTTCTTGGAAGCGGCCGTTGCCTTGATTGCGAAACAGGAAATTGGGTTCGGTGTCGTTGGCCACGAAGACATCCATCCACCCGTCCTTGTCGTAGTCGCCCACCGCGACACCCATGCCCTTTCCCTTCCATAGCGCGATCCCCGACCCGGCGGACACATCGCTGAGCCGGCCGTTCCCCAGGTTGCGATAGAGGGCGTTCGGCTGGGCCGCATACAAGCCCGGGTGACAATACTGGCGGTAGGCCTGGGCGCCGCAGTATGGCTCGCGCTCCGGATCCCAGTCGACGTAGCGGACGACGAAAAGATCCAGCCGGCCGTCATTGTCATAATCCAGCCACGCCGCGGCCACACTCCAATAGCGGTCCTCTTTGAGTCCGGCTCTCGCGGTGACATCTTCAAACGTGCCGTCGCCCCGATTGCGGTAGAGCGTCTGGCGGCGGACGCCCGCCACGAACAAGTCGACGTTGCCGTCGTTGTCGTAGTCGGCCGCGGCTACGCCCATCGCGTATCCTTCTCCGGTGAGACCCGCTTTGGTGGTGACGTTGGTGAAGCTGCCGTCGTGGTTGTTGCGAAGCAGCGCGTTATGAAACGAGGCGTCCGGCTTCCGCAACGACGGGATCGCCGCCCCGTTGGCGACGAAGATATCAGGCCAGCCGTCGTTGTCATAATCGAACACAGCCACGCCGGCAATCATCGTCTCGACCAGGTGTTTCTTTCCTTCGGCCCCGTTGCGCACGATGACAGGAAGCTGGGCCGGCTCGAATTGAAAATCCGGGGCATCGAGAACAGGCGCAGCGCGTCTGCGCCGGAATCTCTCGTAGTCGCCGCGAGCCTGCTGTTCGCCCGCGGCGATTGCCTGCCGGAAAAGGCTCTCGGCTTGCTTGAAGCGATCGAGCGCCTCCAGAACCAGCGCCACGCCCAGCAGCGCCCGGCCGTCTTTGGGCCTCACCCGGTCATAGGCACGCAAAGATTCTTCAAAACGGCCCAGGTGAAACAGCGTCCGGGCATGGTAGTAACAGGCGGCCGCATCCTTCGGCGCCAGCTCGCAGGCGCGGCGGAACGGCTCTTCGGCCATGGCGAGCTTCTGCTCGGCTGCGTACGTCATGCCCAGCCACTTGTGCGCATCGGCGTTGGCGGGAAACTGGCGGACAGCCTCTTGAAAGCGCGTTTCGGCCGCCGGCCAGTCTTTGGCGCGAAACGCCTCCTGGCCTCGCTCGATCACGTCCCGGCCACGGGGTTGCAGCGCCAGCGCCAGCCAGACCATTGCCAGTTGACGAATCAAGTGATATTCTTACTCAAACTTCTGTCTGGGAGGCAAGCATGTCCGTTTCCGCTCTCCGCGTGATAGCCGTTTGCTTGTTTGCGGTGGTGACGTTCGCCCAGGTTGACCGTGGAACCATCGCCGGGACAATCTCCGATCCGACCGGCGCCATCGTCGTCAGCGTCAACGTGCGCATCACGCACGAAGCGACCAATGCGTCTTACAACTCGACGACCGGCCCCACGGGGTCGTTTTCCTTCTTTAACCTGCCTGTCGGCGCATACAATCTCACCGCCGAGGCCGCCGGTTTCCGGCGCGCCGAGATCAAAGGCGTCAAGGTGGAAGTCAACCAGCAAGCCAAAGTCGACGTCACCCTCCAGGTCGGAGAAGTGACCCAGACGGTGGAAGTGGCAGCCACGGCGTCGCTGGTGCAGACTGAATCCACCGACGTCGGCGCCGTCATCGACAACAAGCGCTTCCTCGATCTGCCTCTCACGCTCGGCGGCGGCATCCGCAACCCGTCCGCGTTCATCTTCCTCTCGCCCGGCGTCTCTCCGGGCAATACCTGGGAAAAGCACATCGCCGGCGGCGGCTCGTTCAATGACCAGATCTACTACGACGGAATCGCCCTGTCGCGAGGGGACCTGGCCAACGACGCCGAAGTCAATCCCTCCGTCGACGCCATCGCGGAGTTTAAGCTGGTGACGAACAACTACTCGGCGGAGTACACGCACGCGTTCTCGGGCGTTACCAGCTTCACCATGAAGAGCGGCGCCAACGCGCTGCATGGCTCGGCGTTTCATTTCCTCGCCAACGACAAGCTGGACGCGCGCGGCTTTTTCAATCCGATCAAAGCGGCCCGCAAGCAGAACGAGTGGGGCCTGACGGTCGGCGGCCCGGTGCTTCTGCCCAAGCTTTACAACGGCCGCGACCGAACCTTCTTCTTCTTCTCGTTAGACCAGTACTACATCCGCGGCGGGCAGCTTGCGGGTTTCAACACCAACGCCACTTCGAAGATGCTGCAAGGCGATTTCAGCGAATGGGAGGCGGCCGGCCGGGGCCCGATCGCCGATCCGCGGTCGACCGTCATCGATGCCAGCGGGCAGGCCCGCCGCACGCCGTTTGCGAATAATCTCATCCCTCGCTCGATGTTTAGCGCCGTCAGCTCGAAAATGCTCCAGTATTATCCGCCGGCCGAGCTGCCCGGCATTGCCAATAACAGCATTGCGCCTCTCGGCAGCCCGATGGCCGATCAGCGCACCTCCGGTTTCAAGATCGATCACCAGATCAAGCCCAACCACCGGCTCAGCGGCATGTTCAACTATACCGACCGGCCGTCGATCAAGAGCCCGGCCCCGTCGCGCCTCATCGCCATCGGCCGCTCGACCGCGATTGAGAACTACAACTTCCAGGTCGTCACCACGCGTATCATTCGCGTCAACTACGACTGGAATATCGGGCCCACGCTGATGAACCACATGGGCGGCGGCTTCTCGCGCTTCCGCAATCCGAATTTCTCCCTCGGCTTCAATCAGGGATGGACGCAGCCCGATGGCGGGAAGTTAGGCCTTCGCGGGTTGCAGTTCGACCTGGCGCCCACCGTGCAGTACACGCAAGCCTACACCCGCCTGGGCGACGATATCGCATCCGATAATTACTTCACCACGCTGGCCTGGCTCGACACGCTGACCTGGGTGAAGAACAAGCACACCCTCAAAATGGGGGTCGAAGTCCAGACGCACCGCGACAACTACCGCAACTACGGGGCCGGCGGCGGGCGCTTCAACTTCAGCCATTTCGAAACTCAGATTCCGGGCGTCGCCAACTCCGGCAATGCGTTTGCCAGTTTTCTGCTGGGCGCCGTGGACGGCGGCAATTCCTTCTTCCGCGATTCGCTCCCTGGCGGCCGCTACAAATACTACGGCTGGTTCCTCGACGACACCTATAAGATAACTCCGAAGCTGACGCTGAATATGGGCCTGCGCTACGAGATCCAGGCGCCCTCGTCCGACCCGCTGGGCCGGCTCTCTTACATGGATCCCAGCGTGCCGAACCCCGGCGCCGGAAATCTGCCGGGCGCTTACGTTGTTGGAGGCAGCGGCCCGGGCCGCCAGGGCTGGACGCGGTTCTTCGATATTCAGTACAAGAATTTCGCGCCGCGCTTCGGCTTCGCCTACCAGTGGATGCGCGACACTGTCCTCCGCGGCGGCTACGGCATCTTCTACAAGGAGTACATCAACCAGGGCGTCGGATTGCCGCAAACGGGCTTTTCCATCACGCCTTCTTTCTCCAGCCCGAACAACGGCATCACTTCGGGCTTCTGGTGGGATGACGGCTTCCCTCAGAACTTCAACCGTCCCCCGCTGATTTCCCCCACGGTCGCCAACACGCAAGGCGCCTCGATTGCGGAAAGGGCCACCGGTGGAATGATTCCCTACGCGCAGCAGTGGAACCTCACCATCGAGCGGCAGTTCGCCAATTCGCTTCTGATCAGCGCGGCGTATGTGGCCAATAAAGGCACGCACATTTACGACAGCCTGGTTCTGTCGCAAGTCCACCCCAATCTGTACAGCCTGGGGGCGACGCTGCTGCAAGCCAACATCACCTCGCCGCTGGCGCAACAGGCCGGGATCAAAGAGCCATACGCGGGTTTTGCCCAGCAATACGGTTCCCGCGGCACGGTCGCACAAGCGCTCAGGCCGTATCCGCAGTTCACCGGCGTGAGCACGGTGGCGGCGCCGTACGCCAACAGCGCCTACCATTCCTTCCAGTTCAAGCTCGACAAGCGCTTCTCGCACGGGTTCTCGGGGACGATGGCCTACACCTTCGGCAAGCACCTCTCCGACGGAGCGGGATTCACCGACACGCACGGCGGAGTGCTCCGTCAAAATTACTACACGCGGGAGAAGGCGCTCTACGCGTCGGACCAGCCGCACATCCTGACGTTCAGCTTCAATTACGCGATCCCGTTCCGCCATCGCCTGCTCGGCGGCTGGTCGACTTCCGGAGTGGCCGCCTATTCAAGCGGCTTTCCGCTGGCCATTTCCACGCCCAACACCAGCTCATTTATCTTCAACGGCGGGATGAGGCCGAACCTCACGGGCGCGCCGATTCGCGCTCCGCAGTCGGGGGACACATTTGACCCGAACAAAGATGCGTACTTGAATCGCGCGGCGTTCTCGGCTCCGGCTCCGTTGACGTTCGGCAACGCACCCGTGTATCTGAACGAGCGCCAGCCTTATTACGTGCAAGAGGCGTTCGGCTTGTTCAAAGACACGCATTTCACCGAGCGCTTCAACCTGCAATTCCGCCTCGAGATCAACAACCCGTTCAACCGCGTGCGGTTCGGCGCCCCGTCCACGGACCTGTCGGCGGCGAATTTCGGCCGCATCGGATCGCAGGGAAACTCGCCGCGCGTGATCCAGTTCGGCCTGAAGCTACTGTACTGATGTGATTTTGCTTTTCGCCGCGTTGGTGTGCGCCGATTGCCACCGGGAGATCGTGGAGCGTTTCGCGCGCACACCGATGGCGAACAGTTCCGGAGTGGTCCGCCCGGCTGAGGAGGCGCCGGGCTTGATTGCGAGGCACCGGATGCGCATCGAGGCGGGCGGAAGCCTGCGGCTCGAGTGGCCCAAAGGCGCCGTCGACCTGGTCTTTTTCATCGGCTCGCGGCGCATGGGCCGCAGTTTTGCCTTCCAGCAGGATGGCCGCCTGTACCAGGCGCCGGCCGGCTATTACGCCAATCGCGGCGCCTGGGATTCGCCCCCGGGTTATGAGCGCGACGCGACGCCCGATTTCTCGCGTCCCATCACGGCGGAATGCTTGTTCTGCCATGCCACCCGTGCCAGGCTGTCTTCCGGCGCCGTCAATCGCTATGACGAGATCGGTCATGGCATTCAGTGCGAACGCTGCCACGGCAGCCCGGCGGAGCATGAAAAGCTGGTGAGCCCGGGCAAACTTGCTCCGCGGCTTCGCGACTCTGTTTGCGAACAGTGTCATCTGGCCGGCGAAGTGCGTCTGGTCCAGCCGGGAAAGCGGATGGAAGACTTCGGCCCCGGGCAGGATCTGGCGGAGTACGTCGAGGTTTTCACGGGCGTCTCCGGCGGCGTAAAGGTCAATGGCCATGCCGAAGCGCTCGCCGCCAGCCGGTGCAAACAAGCCTCGGGGAATCGCCTGTGGTGCGGCACGTGCCACAATCCGCACAGCACGCAGGCGAACTACAACGCTGTCTGCCGGTCCTGCCACGCCCAGCCGCACAACCCAGGCGATTGCGCCGGATGCCACATGCCGAAAGCGAGGGCTTCCGATGGCGGGCACAGCGTGTTTACCGACCACTCGATCTCGACACGACAACGCACGGCGGCGCTGGCTTCCTATTTCGGCCGGCAGCCTTCTCCCCGGAATCTGGGCCTGGCGTATGCCCGGCTCGGCGTCAGGCAGCGCGACCCGGAATACCTGGAAAAAGCCTGGCCGCTGTTGCGGCAAGCGGCCTCCGTGCAGCAGCCCGATCCGCTGCTCTACTCGACCATCGCCGGCTTGTTGCAGGCGGGCGGCCGCAAGGAGCAGGCGATCCTGTACTACCGTCTTTCGCTCGAACAGGATCCCCTCCAGCCGGACGTGATGCGCAAGCTGGCGGACCTGCTCGGTCCGGGCGAAGAGGCGCAGCGATGGCGGCGCAAGGCCGCCGCCATATTACCGCCGCTTAGAAACTGATCTTCGCGCCCAACTGAAACTTGCGCGATCCGCTGATCACCGAGTCGCGTATGCGCCCGAAGATCGTCGAGCTCGCCGTCGCCGTCGGGAAGCCGAACGTCGGCGTGTTCGTCAGGTTGGTCCCGTCGGCGCGCAGTTCCAGAATCACCCGCTCGGTGAGGTGCGTCCTCTTCATGAACACGGCGTCGAGGTTGAACGAGCCGGGCCCGCGGAAGAAATTGCGGGGCGCATTGCCGAGCTCGCCCGGCGCCGTGGTCGAGAACTTCGCAATCAGCGCCGGATCGAAATACCACTTGAAGCCGCCCGATCCGTCGAATACTTCCCCATCCTGGCGCGTGCAGCCGCTGCAATTGGCCGGCGATTGCACGACGTTGCTCACTGTGTTGTAGCCCGAGTACACCGTGAACGGACGCCCGCCCATGATGGTGGTGAATCCCGACACCTGCCAGCCGCCGGTCAGCCGTTGCCTCCAGGCGCCGGCGCCGGCTCCAAACTTCTTGCCCATGCCGAACGGCAGCTCATAGATGAAGTGCGCCTGCACCACGTGCGTCCGGTCGAAGTCCGACAGCGCGTAATTCAGCTTGCGGCTGTTCAGGTCGAGCGGTGTGGACGACGCCGACTGCGCGTTGGCGGTGGCGGCGACGGTGAACGCCGGATCGAATGAGCGCGTGTCAAGCGATTTCGCCAGCGTGTAGCTGAAGAACGCCGTCACGCCATTGGCGTATCGTTTCTCGATCTGCGCCTCGAGCGCGTGGTACGTCGAGAAATCGTTCGAGTCGATCACCACCGTCGAGGCGGTGTACTGCGGATACGGCACGAAGAAGTAAGGCCCGAGCCCGGCCAGGTCGCTGATCGCGCGGCCGCCCTGAATGCGCCGCGCGGCGTCACCCGCCACCGCGGCCACGGCGTTGTTGCGCAGTTCGGATGGGAACAGCCGCCGCAGCATGTCCGAGCCGGTTTCCGTCGCCAGCCGGCGCGTGTCCGGCTGATACAGACGGTTGAGGATCGCCGACTGGCCGCCGGCCTGCACTGCCTTGAAACCCTCCAGATAGCCGTTGCGGAAGATGTCCGCCTGGTTGGCGTTGTACGCGCCGAACAGGTGGTAGGCCCGGCGGCCGATGTAGGTCACTTCGACGACCGTGCGCCGGGCCACCTCCCGCTGGATGCTGAAGCCCCATTGGTGCGTGGTCGGCGTCTTGAAATTCGGATCCACAACCGTAATGCCTCCCGCGGAGAAAGGCGGAGGCTGCGCAAAGTCACTGGGCTTCACCTCCGGCGGATTCATCACGGGAAGATTTTGCAGGCGTCCGCCTGCCTGGCCAAAATCCTGACGCAGCACGCCCTGCACCTGGCCCGGCAGATTCTGGAAGACCGATGAACTCAGCACGAACGTGTTCAGCCGGTCGTAGGCGATCCGGTAATTCCCCCGAATCGACGTCTTCCCCTTGCCGAAGGGATCCCAGGCGAAGCCGATCGAGGGTCCGACGTTCTTGTACTGGCTGCCAAACAATTCCCCCGGCTCCCAGCGCAACGTGGTGGATGGAACTCCACCCGCCGCCACCGCCTGATTCGGCCGCCGGACGCGGCCGTCGGGCGAGCTGTGCGGCGTCAGCTTCATCTCGACACGCAGGCCCAGGTCGATCGTCAGATTGGGCCGCACCTTCCAGGCGTCCTGGAGATAGAAGTCGTACTCGGGGAAACGCGCGTCGAAATTGTACAGGCCGGTGACGAACTTGTCGCCTTCGGAAGGAAATCCGCGGTACATGCTGCCAATGCGGCCGAGCAGGAAGTTGACATGCGATTCCAGCGCGGGCCGGTCGAACTGCTGGTTGATGTCGGCCGGAAGCCCGAAGCGGGCCGGATCCACGGTGTTCACCGTGCGCGAGAAGTCCACGCCCTGGGCGGCGTTGTAGCCGCCGATCGATCCGCGCGTATCAACGTGCTTCTGGAAGCGCAGGTTGGTCCCGAACTTGAACGAGTGAGCGCCCCGGAACCAGGCGGCGTTGTCGGCGAACTGCCACGTCGTGATGGCCCTCTGATTCCCAAAGTCGAACGTTTCCGGAATGGTCACCGGACCGCTGAGCGAGGTCTTGGACAGATCGGAGAAGGGGATGTTGAAATCGAATGCGAAAAAATTCCTGCCGAACACCAATTCGTTCGTCCAGTGTGGGGAAGGATTCGTCCGCCAGTTGAAGACGATGTTATGCGGGTCGCGCTTGGTGTTGACCACGCATTCCCCGCCTGGGAAGAAGGGCTGGCCGCCGTTCACGCGGTCGCAGTTGGTGTCCTGGCGGCCCCAGGCGCCGCGCGCGTACACGGTGTTCCTGGCGTTGAGGACGTGATCGATCTTGATCACCGCGTCATACTGTTTTTCCTGTTGCAGCGCGGCGAAGGTATACACAGCCGTGTTGAGGCCGTCGCCGCCGGTGAAGTTGTTGGGCAGCGGCGTCGAGTCCATCAGCGCCTTGACTCGCGCGTTCTGTCCGATGCGGTCCGGGTCGGAGGCGAAGATGTTGTAGGTTCCGATGCTGACCCCGGCAAGCACGTTGCCGCTCGAATCGATGGCCGCGCCGGGCGCGCCGGAGGGAGCATTGCGGGCGGCGCGATTGTAGCGGTAAATTCCGCGCCGCGCGTCGGCCGTATACACGGTCCGATCCGCCTGCGCCGATTCGCGCGCACGCAGCTCTTGCAGGTTGCCGAAAAAGAAGGTCTTGTTCTTGAGGATCGGCCCGCCGATGCTCCCGCCAGGGATGTGCTGCACAAACTGCCGCTTGCCGATGCGGTTCAGGTTGTTCTCCCATTCGTTGGCGTTCAGGCGCGGCGTGCGGTAGAACCAGAAGGCGGTGCCGTGAAACTCGTTGCCGCCTGAGCGTGTCACCATGGCCACCTGGCCGCCGCTGTTGCGGCCAAATTCGGCGGTGAAGTTGCCGGTAAGGACGCGGAATTCGGCCAGCGAGTCGGGGTTGGCGCGCAGAGGCGAGAAGTTCGAGCCGCCGGCGCTGGTTTCATTGCTGTCGATGCCGTCGAGCGTGTAGTTCCAGGCGCGGTCGCGCGCTCCGTGCACGTGCACGCCGCCGCCCGTGTTGGCGCCGGATACTACTCCGGGCTGGCGTGTCACCAGATCCAGCGGGTTGCGCCCGCGCGTGCCGACGATGGGCAGATCGCGGATCACTTCGCCCGTCAGCAGATTGCCGAAGTTGCCGGAAGTCGAAGTCTGGACCGTCTCGGCGACGGCTTCCACCTCGACCGATTGGGCCAGCTCGCCGACTTCCAGCGTCACGTTGATCGTCGCCGGCTGGCCAATGGTGACCAGGTTGCCCCTCGAGGTGAATTTCTTGAAGCCCGAGGCTTCGATGGTGACCGTGTACGAGCCCGGCTGGAGAGCTTCAAACCCGAATGTGCCGGCCTCCGACGTCGTCGAGGCGAAGCTGACATTGGTGCCTTCGTTGGTGAACCGGACGGTGGCGCTCGGAATGACGGAGCCGGTGGCGTCTTTCACCAGGCCGAAGGCCTTCGAGGTGGTTCCCTGCGCCTGCAACGTGGAGACGAAAAGTAACAAAAACAGAGTGCTTGTGATTCCCCTGAGTACCATACCCGGATCGTAGCATGCCGCCACCCCGGAGGCGCTATCCGGCGGCCTCCAAGGCCTGCTCGAAGTCTTCGAGCAGATCGCGCCAGTCTTCGATCCCGATCGAGATGCGGACCAGGCCGTCGGTGACGCCCGCGATTTCCAGCTCCTCGGCTGAAACCGAGGAGTGCGTGGTGGACTGGGGATGGCAGACCAGGGTCTCAACGCCGCCGAGCGAAACGGCGTTGCGCGCCAGCCGGAGATGGCGGAGGAACTCGAAGGCGGCAGGCTTTCCCCCCTTGAGATCAATCGAGATGATGGCGCCGGAGTAATCGCACTGGGCGATGCGGATGCGGATCTGCTCGGCATCCTCGAACAGCGTGGGGTAGTAGATTCTGCGGATGTGGCGATGGCCCACCAGCCGCTCGGCGATCCGCTGGGCGTTCTTGCTGGCGCGGTTCATGCGCAGCCTGACGGTGGGAAGGCGGCTGTCGAGGATCCAGCACTCGTCCGGCTGGAGGATGTTGCCGAACAGGCCGCGCCTGGACTTGATCTTGCGAATGAGCTCAGGGTCGCTCGCCAGGGCGACGCCGCTGAGCAGGTCGCTGAAGCCGCCCAGGTATTTGGTGGCGGAGTAGAGAATGACGTCGGCGCCGATCGCCAGCGGGTGCTGGAAGGCCGGGCCGAGGAAGGTGTTGTCAACCATCAGCAGCGGGCGCGGATGGCGGCGGGCGGCCGCCTCGGCGGCCTGGCGGATGTCCGTCATGACGAGAGTGGGGTTGGCAGGCGTCTCGATCAGAATGATGCGCAGGCTGGGCGTTTGCTCGATCGCCTCGACCAGGCGATCCCCCTGGCCGGCGCGGACCGCTGTCCCCTGAATGCCGAAGGGCTCGAGGAACTCGTGGATGAAATGCTGGGTGCCGCCGTAAAGGGGGACGGTGTACACGATGTGGTCGCCGGTGCGTGCCAGGGCGAGGATCGCGGTCATAATGGCCGCCATGCCGGAGTTGAAGACGGCGGCGGACTGGGCGCCTGTTTCCAGCGGGACGATCTGGTCTTCGAGGATCTCGGCGTTGGGGTGATTAAAGCGGCTGTAGATGAGGTCTACTTTTTCGCCCGCGGCGGCATGGGCGCGGCCTCCCTGAATGGCAAAGGCGCGCTCGGCGGCTTCCGGGCTGGAAAAAACATAGGTCGAACTCCGAAATACGGCGGGGCGGGCCGAGCCGACCGAAAGAGCGGGATCGAAGCCCCGGGTGAGCACGGCGGTGGGCGTGCGCATGGGGTGGGTATCGTGCTTGGGGTCGGACATGAGTGCAGCCTCCAATCTCAGCTTAACGCCGTCCGGAGCACTGTCTGGCCGCTGACGGATCAGTTCCAGGCGGTCTACTTAGTTTAGGAACTCGCGCAAAACGGACCGCGCCCGCGGCAGGGACACTCCGGTGTTCCTCAACGGCTTGGCGCCGCGGGGCGCGGCCTTTGCGCT
>JACQDF010000054.1 GCA_016201205.1 Acidobacteriota bacterium | reverse complement strand
GCGCTTGTATTCGGCGTTGGTGACGGGCGTCCTGGCGATCAGGAACGCGGCCACTTCTTTCTTGTGGATCTCCTCGTGGCTGACAGTCTCACCGATGGGGCAAGCCGACGCCGGAACCGGCGCCAGCTCCGGATCGTGCGCGAGAAGCGCCACAGAGGCGCTAAGCAAAAGCTTCCACAACGGGCTTGCCTCCGTTCACGACGGCGATGGGGCGGCCTTCCGGTGTGTGATTGACGCGGTGGATGTCAACGCCGAGCGCCGTGAAGATGGTGGCCGAAAGATCCTCGACGCTGATCGGCCGGTCGGTAACTTCAGCGGCGTGCTTGTCGGTGGCGCCGATGATCTGGCCGCCTTTGATGCCGCCGCCGGCCAGCACGACGCTGAACGCCTTGGGCCAGTGGTCGCGGCCCGCGTTCTTGTTGACTTTCGGGGTTCGACCGAATTCTCCGATCTGCACCACCAGCGTGTTCTCGAGCAGACCGCGCACGGCCAGCTCTTCAACCAGCGCGCCGAAGCCCTGGTCGAGCGGGGGCAGCAGCTTGGTCTTGAGCGAGCTGAAATTCCCGGCGTGTGTGTCCCATCCGCCCATCCACACGCTGACGGCTTTGACGCCGTGTTCGACCAGCCGCCGGGCCAACAAGAGACCCTGTCCGATCTGTGTGCGTCCATAGGCGTCGCGGATCTTTTCCGGCTCCTGGTGAATATCGAAGGCCTTCAGCACCTTTTCCGAGAAGATCATGTTGTAGGCCTGCTCGACGGAGGGCGCATAGGAATTGAGCTTGGCTTCCGAATCCACCGCCCGCCAGGCTTCGTTGAATTCCTTGAGGAGCTCGCGCCGGCGGCCGATGCGATCAAGCGTGATGCCCTTGGGCGGCAGCAGATCGCGCACCTGGTAGTTTTTCTCGCTGGGATCGCCGGCCATGAAGGGATCGTACTCCGCTCCGAGGAAACCGCCGCCCCAGCCGCGCTCGATCGGCTTGAGCACGCCGGCGAAAGGAGGCATTTCGCCATGCAGGTTCTTCTCCTTGACGTAAATCGAGCCGAACGAGGCGAAGTCCATGTTGGGTACGGGGAGCACCCCGGATTGCAGATAGCGTGAGGAGCGCTCATGCGAGCCGAGGTCCACCGAAGTGACCGAGCGCAGGATGCAGAGCTTGTCTGCCTGAGACGCTGTCTTCGGCATCAGCTCGCACATCTGGATGCCCGGCGCCTTGGTGGGGATCGGCTTGAACTCGCCGCGGATCTCTTCCGGCGCCTCCGGCTTCATGTCGTACATGTCCATCTGCGGCGGGCCTCCGCCGAGCCAGACAAAGATGAAAGATCTCTCCGCGTCTTTTTTCTGCGCGCGAAGCAATTGCGGCAACGACGGGCTGCCCAGACCGAGCATGCCGATCTTGAGGAAGTTTCGCCGCCGGATGCCGTCACAATCGAAGTGGAAGCTCATGCCCAGCCCCCTCAATGATTAAAGATAAACTCCCGTGAGTTCAGGATGGCCCACAGGATGTCCTCAAATACTTCCTTGCGGTTATTGGCCGAGGCCACGCGGGTGAGCAAGCGGTCTTTTTCGCGCGGCGCAGGAGGCCGGGCGAGCGTGGCCAAAAACATTTCTTCTAACAATTGTGAATCCGCGAGTGGCGAGCCGAGCCACTGCGCCAGACGCCCATCCGGGATGGCGATCTTTTCCTGCGCTTCCGGCCCGTTGACGAAGTGCAGCGCCTGCGAAACAGTGACATTCTCCTCGCGGTCGCAAATCACCAGCCGGTTCGATCGCTCGAACACATCGAGGAAATAGGAAGCAAAGCGGTTGTCGGGCAGCTCGGTGGCGCGGCGCGCTTCGGGCCAGTCCTTGAACCTGTCGGGGAGATTGGTCACCTGCGCGATGGCGTCCATGTACACTTCGGCCATCATGCGCTTCGGATACCAGCGCGAATAATACTTGAAGTCAAGGCGGTTGGTTTCGTTGGCGGCGGAGGAATGTTGATACGTTCGCGAGGCGGCGATGAAGCGGATGAGGCGCTTCTGATCGAAGTTGTACCCGGCGAGCTCGGTGGCAAGCAGATCAAGCAGCGCCGGGTGCGTCGGCGGATTCGTTTCACGGAAATCGTCGACCGGCTGGACAAGGCCGCGGCCCATCATGTGACGCCAGATCTGGTTGGCCATGGCGCGGGCAAAGAACGGGTTCTCCCTGGCCGTGAGCCACCGGGCGAAGGCGATGCGGCGATCTTCTCCCGGAGCGACGTCGATGATTTCGCCGCCGAGATAACGAGGCTCGGCCGCCCGCCTGGTGGCCGGATTGATCACCGCCCGATTGGGATCCAGACGCAGATCGAATTCCTGGGTGTTCTTGGTGGGGAATTCGACGACCTGGGAAAAGACGGCGGCGAGCGAATAGAAGTCGCTCTGTGTCCATTTTTCGAACGGGTGGTTATGGCATTGCGCGCAGCCGATCCGCACGCCGAGGAAGACCTGCCCCGTCTGGATGGCGGTTTCGATCGGCGTCGAGATCTTGTCGTAGTTGCCCCAGTAGTTGGCGGGCCCGCTGGCGAAGTTCGCGCCGCGTGCCGTCAGCAGCGAATAGGCGAGCTTGTCGAGCGGGCGGTTGAGGAGGAATTCTTCCTTCAGCCAGCGGAAGTAGGAGCGGACGCCGCCGACTCGATGGAAGCGCGAGTCGCTGCGCAGGCGGTCGGCCCAGACCAGTGTTTCGAGGTCGGCGTACTCGGGCTTCTCCAGAAGCTGATCGACAAGCAGCGCACGCTTGTTGGGTGCGCTCGAGGCGAGGAACTGGCGGGCGTCAGCGGCAGTGGGAAGCGTGCCGGTGATGTCCAGGTGCGTCCGCCGGAGAAATTCTTCATCGGAGCAGACAGCCGACGGCGTGATGCGGAGCTGGCGCAGCTTGGCGTAGATCTCGCGATCAATCGGATGCTGGGGGAGCGGCGCTGGTGTCTTCGCCGATGCATACATGGTGGCGCCGTAAACCGGAGCGGCGAATTTTCCCGCGTACCGGACCATGATGGCGGCGTCGCCGGTCCCGCCCTGAGTGGTGGCGATCCCGGTGGGCGCCACTTTCAGGATCGATTCGTCGTTCGAGGAGAAGACGGAAAAAGCGGTGACATCGTCGCGAGTGTGGTCCGAGTAAACGGCGGTGACTTTGAGTGGGAGCCCTTCGCCCTTGGATGTCAGCACGCGGTATGGCGGGGTCACTTCTATGCGGGCGAGGGACGGCGCGTCCGCGTCGCCGAACGGCGCGCCGGCGGTGATCCAGGCGCGCAGAAGCTGGTAGTGGCGCGAGTCTTTCCTGAAGCGCGGACCTCCGCCGTGCGGCACGAGCATCGCGGGCTTCTTCAGGACAAGGCTCTCGTCAGGACTCTTGATATTGAGCCGGCCAATGAGCGCCTGGTAGTCTTTTTCCGGCTCGTAGCCGAACAGCGAGAGTTTGAAGCCGTTCTTGCCGACGGGCGAGCCGTGGCACGCGCTCTGGTTGCAGCCGCCGAAGGTGAGGATGGGCGTGACATGGGTGGAAAAGTTCCAGCGGGCCGGCGGCGTGAAGGGCTGCTGCGCGGACAGGGTCAGAGCAGCGATCGTGCAGAGGAGCAAGGCCCGGGGCGCCATGTCAATCCCAGTAATGAGTGCATCATATCACTGTTGGCCGCAAACCGGGGACAGGCTACCCTGTCCCCCTGTCCCCCTGTCCCCGGGCTGTCCCCGGTTTAACTGCGTTACATTTGGGAGGGGCTCCGGCAATGAAGATTCTGCTTACTCTGCTGATGCTCGCGGCAACCGCACCCGCGCAGAACCTCGTCGGCACGTGGCGACTCCTCGGGGTGAGCGAATTTCGGCCTAACGGCGAAATGGTTCTGCCCTACGGCAAGAACCCGTCCGGACTTCTCATCTATGACGCGCAGGGCAACATGTCGGTGCAGATTCAATATGACGGCAAAGCCGAAAACGGGGAAACCTATCTCGCCTACTTTGGCGCGTACAAGATCGATCCGTCGATGGGCGCCGTCCTGCATGTGGTCAAGGGCAGCACCCGGGAAAGCTATCGAGGCACGACGCAACTGCGGTTTGTGACGCTATCCGGAAACCGGCTCACGCTGGGCTTGCCTCCTTTGCAAGTGGGGGCGGAGACGCGGTTGCGCAGCGTGAGTTGGGAACGGGTGCAGTAGAGCTCGAAGGCCTACGCCAGTTCGCCTTTGCGGGCAGCCTGCGCAATCCGGTCAGCGGCCCGGTACGCCAGCGCCTGGATGGTGCAAGTCGGCTGCTGGCGCCCCGAGGTGACCAGGCTGCTGCCGTCCACCAGGAACAGGTTTGGCACATCGTGCGCGCGGTGATCGCGGTTGACAACCGACTTGCGCGGATCGTTGCCCATGCGGCAGGTCCCCATCAGGTGGCCGGAAAAGGTGAAGTCCCTGACTTGGTCCGTCCAGATCTTCTTCGCATTGGCAGCCTCGAGGATCTCAATCGAGCGTTGTTGGAGGAACCGCAGCGTCTTCAGATCGTCGGGATGATTGCGGTAGGTCATGCGCAGGGCCGGCAGCCCCCGTGCGTCCTTCACTTCCTGATCGAGACTGATGCTGTTGGATTCCACCGCCAGGCAAGTCGAATGTCCCATCAGCCGCATGGTCCGCGGGAAGTACTCCGCCAGACCAGCCTTGAAGCCGGAACCCCAGCGCGGGACCTCTTTGGGCAGCACCCCCAGGGCGAACTGAATCGGATACCAGTCCACGCGCACGTCGATGCCGCCACCACCCCAGAAGCCGCGCTTGGGATCGGATTCGTAGAAATCGTGGATCACGCGGCTCACATGAACGCCCTTGTGGTCATTCAACGGCTGCTCAAACATTGCAGCCACGCTGACAATCGTGTCCACCATGAAGTATCTTCCGACCAGGCCGCTGGAATTCGCCAGGCCGTTCGGGAAGCGATTGGACTTGGACATCAGCAACAGGCGGGGCGTTTCGGCGCCATTGGCGCAAACGACCACCGCCCGGGCGCGCTGGAACACCTCCTTGCCGCGAGCATCAAAGTAGATGGCCCCGGTGACGCGGCCGCCGGGGCCTGTTTCGATCTTGCGGACGCAGCAATCCGCCCGAATCTCGCACCGCCCGGTGCGTTCGGCTGCCGGAATCACCGTGGCCAAGGTGCTCGACTTGGCGCGCACCTCGCAGCCGAAGCTCTTGCAGAAGGCGCACTGCGTGCAAGCCGGCCGGCCTCGATACGGCTGAGAAATGATCGCCATCGGGGCAGGGAACGGATGCAAACCGAGCTTGCGGGCGGCGCGTTCAAACAGAGCACCGGAAGGTTTCACCGGCAACGGCGGCAGCGGATACGGAGTCGAGCGCGGTGGATCGAACGGGTTGGAACCGGCGAGGCCGGAGACGCCAAGCTCCTGCTCGGCCTTGGTGTAGTAAGGCTCGAGTTCGGCATACTGGATCGGCCAGTCCTCGAGCGAGGCGCCCGGCACCGGGCCCCAGCGGCTCCGCTCCTGAAAATCGATTTCGTGAAACCGCCAGTAGTTCGCCGTATAGTGCACCGAGCCGCCTCCGACTTGCTGGCCGTAAGAGACGGCGGGCTGGCGAACGGCAGTTTCGGACTCGGATGCTCGAAACGTATTTGGCTGGTTCTTCCAGTCGTTGATCAGCATGCCCTGGCGGAGGACCTTGATCTCATCGTGCGGGAAGTCTTTTTCGCGCAGGTACGGACCCTGCTCGAGAACAACCACACGAAAGCCGGACGTCGCCAGCTCCTTGGCCATTACGCCGCCGGCGGCGCCCGAGCCGACGACGACAAAATCGACCACGTCAGAAGGGCGAAAGCGCGCGGTTTTCATGGCTGAAACCCGATGAGAGTCCATCCGGCCTGATTGCGGTTGCCACCGTACTCAGGGTTGCCCAGGAATCCCATGATGGTGTGGGTGCGCACCAGCTCGAAGAATTCCGTGTCTTCGATCGCCGCGAGCAGACGCTGCTGTTCAGCGGAGGTCAGCGAGGCGATGCTGGCGGAGTGAGGAAACAGTTCGAGCCGCCGCGCCTGCGCCATGCGAAGGCCGTCGCGGTAGGCTTCGCGTTTGTCACGGTCGAAGGTTGACAGCGCCTGATCGATGAAGTAGATCACTCCTGCCTCGCGGGCGCCTGGAGTCGAATCGGACCCGGGTCCGGCGGTGGATGGAATGATCTGAGCGGCAATCGCCTCGATCTCACCGGCTTCATCCGCGCGGAGCGCTTTCCACGGCGGCGGATTGCCAGAGCTTCGCGCCTGCTGTGCGTGCTGATGCGCGGCGAAAACTTCGGCGGATTGGGACGCCAAGACGAGCTCCAGCAGCCAGCGGCGGGACATCTCCCGGCTGAGCTTGGAAATCATGCGACTTATGCTAGCATGCGGCATGGGCGTGAAAACGCTGGCCCGACGCTACCTGGTGCGCGGCCGCGTGCAGGGCGTCGGCTATCGCTATTTCGTCCAGCGTCACGCTTCTGAACTTGGCTTGCGCGGATATGCCCGCAATCTGGAGGACGGCCGGGTGGAGGTCTACGCGATCGGCGTCCAGCGTCAATTGAGCGAGCTGGAAGGACTGCTCTGGCAGGGACCGATGTGGGCTGAGGTGCGCGCTGTGGAAGCCCGGGACGCAGCGCTGGAGGAGTGCCGGCTTTTCGGCATAGAAAGGTAAGTCTCGAGGAATGGATTTGAAACGGCTCATCCGCGAAGTGCCGGATTTTCCCAAGCCGGGCATCCTCTTCTACGATGTGACGACTCTGCTGAAGGATAAAGACGGATTCGGCGCGGTGATCGACTGCCTGGAGGCGCAATACCGCGAGCAGCGCGTGGATGTGGTGTTGGGCATTGAAGCCCGCGGCTTCATTTTCGCACCGGCGGTCGCCTATGCCCTGGGAACAGGTTTTGTGCCGGTGCGGAAACCGAAGAAGCTGCCGGCGGAAGTCGAGTCCATCGAGTACGAGCTCGAATACGGCACGGACCGGCTCGAGATCCATCGCGATGCCATTCATGAAGGCCAGCATGTGCTGATCATCGACGATGTGCTGGCGACAGGAGGCACGGCGCGGGCGGTAGCGAAGCTGGTCGAGAAGCTGGGCGGCACGGTGGCGGGCCTGGGCTTTGTGATCGAGCTGGACTTTCTGAAAGGCCGGAGCAAGCTCACTCAGTACGACGTGTTCTCGCTGGTGCGATATTGAGAGGACACCATGCTGGTTCTGGCGGCTTGGCTGTGGATGGCTGCAACGGATGTGGTCGTAATCCGGCCGGTGATGAACCTATACTCGAAGCCGGCCGAAGACGCGGACGTCGTCTCGCAGGCGATCTACGCCGCCGGCGTGAGCATCGTGGAAGAGAGAGGCGAGTGGCTGCGCATTCGAACCGCCGATGGATACCTGGGCTGGGCCCCGGCATCGGGCGTTCGTCGAGGAGTGTATGGCGATTCCGGACGCGTGGCCACGGTAGAAGGCCTGATGGCGCATCTGTACCGCGAAGCGAGCGTCACCAGGCATGCCCCGCTGGTCACTGTGCCGTTTGAAACGCGGCTGGAAGTGGTGGCCGAGCCGGAAGCGGAGGACCGCCGGTGGATTCAGGTGCGGCTTGCGGATGATCGCGCGGCGTGGATTCAGCGGGGCGATGTGTCGTTCGATCCGCGCGCGCTCGATGTGTCCGAGGCGATCGCTCTGGCCAGACGCTTCCTGGGTCTGCCCTACACCTGGGGTGGCGTTTCAAGCTTCGGCTACGATTGCTCGGGCTATACGCAGATGCTGTGCCGGCGCATGGGCAAGCTCCTGCCCCGAGACGCGCAGCCGCAGGCTGACTGGGAAGGGGTGCGCGAGGTCTCGAAACGAGAGCTCCAGCCCGGCGACCTGCTGTATTTCGGCGCTTCGGCGAAAAAGATCACCCACACCGGCATGTACATCGGCAACGGCGAATTTATTCACGCGACAGCGCATCTGAAACCGATCGTGCAGATCAGCCGGCTGGAGGAAGAACACTGGACGAAGCTGCTGGTGGCTTGCCGGAGGCTCAAGTGACACGCAGAGACCTGCTGGCGTCGACGGCAGCAGCGGGGATACCGCCGCCGGCCGCGGTCGTGGAAACGGAGATTGTGCGGCTGAAGCTGCGGCACACCTGGACGACGGTGATGTCGTCGAGTGAATACCGCGACACGCTGCACGTGCGCCTGAGGCGCGATGGGATCACGGGAACGGGCGAGGGCGCGCCGATCGTGCGCTACCAGGAAAGTGCGGAGACGGCGCGCCGCGCCGTGGAAGCAGTGAAGGAGTATCTCGTCCAAGCGGATCCGAGGCATTACCAGAAGGTCCTCGGCGAGGTGTTCCGCCGGATCCAGGGCGAGTGGGCGGCGAAAGCAGCCATCGACATTGCAGTGATGGATTGGGCGGCGCAGAAGATGGGCGTTCCTCTCCACAGCCTGTTCGGGCTCGATGCCCGCGATGCGCCGGTGACGACGTTCTCGATTGGCATCGACACGCCGGAAATCACAAAGCAAAAGGTGCGCGAGGCGGAACCATTCCCGGTGCTCAAGATCAAAGTGGGCCTCGATTCCGACGAAGCAACGATCGAGGCGGTGCGCAGCGTCACCAGAAAGCCGCTGCGTGTGGACGCCAACGAAGGCTGGAAGAGCAAAGAAGAGGCGGTGCGTAAGATCAAATGGCTCGAGACCCAGGGCGTCGAACTGATCGAGCAGCCACTGGCGGCGCACATGCTCGAAGAAGCACGCTGGATGCGAGGCAAAGTGAACATGCCCATCTTTGCGGACGAAGCGTGCCTGCACGCTGAAGACATTCCGAAAGTGGCCGGCGCGTTTGATGGCGTAAACATCAAGCTCGACAAATGCGGCGGGGCGCTGGAGGCGTACAGGATGATCCAGATCGCACGCTCGCTGGGGCTGAAGGTGATGCTGGGGTGCATGATCTCGAGCTCGGTGACCATTACGGCAGCGGCGCACCTTTCGCCGCTGGTGGATTATGCGGACCTGGATGGAAATCTGCTGATCGCCAATGATCCCTATCGGGGCGTCACCGTGAGACAGGGCAAGCTGGTGCTGCCGGAAGGCCCGGGATTGGGATTGAGGCGAGTATGAAGCCGATGCATCTTCCGGATGTCGAGAACGGCGAGCCGCCCGACAGCAGTTACGCGCGGTTGATTGCAGCGGCGCGGCGGGCGGCGGCGGAGTACCCGCAGATCTGGCATCTGTTCGCGTTCAAGCCGAACGCCACCCGGCACCTCGAGCAGTTTACGCAGGAGGTGATGCGCGGTTGCTCGCCGCTCAGCGCCGGGTTTCGCGAGCTGATCGCGGCCATGGTGTCGGCTCGGAACCAGTGCCCGTTCTGAACGGAGGCGCACGCCGCAGTTGCGGTCGAATTGCTGGGAGACAGAGCGACGGTGGAAGCGGTGGTGCGTGACCTGGACAGCGCCCCGGTGGTGGATGCGGAGAAAGCGTTGCTGCGGTTTGCGGAGAAGGTGAACCGGGCGTCCTGGGAGATTGGACCGGCGGACATCGGCCTGCTTCATGAATCCGGCTGGACGGACGAGGCGATCCATGATGCGATTCTGGTTGTCTCTCTGTTCAACTTCTATAACCGCTGGGTGGACGCCTGCGGGGTGCACTCGATGAGCGAGGAGGCGTACAAGGCGGCCGCCAGGCGGATGGTGGAGGGGTATATCAGAAGGTGATCCCGACGACGATATCCCATTGGTTGGAATTCGCCTTCAGCATGCGGTTCAGCGGGCCAGCGGAGGCTTCCTGGAAGCGATGACTGTAGCGGATTTCCGGCGTGATGTGCACCAGCGTCTTGATATCGAGGCCGGCGCCGAAGGCCATTCCGCTGGTCGAGTCTTTGACCGCCGTGACTCCGGTGATCTTGTGGAACACCGGCCCGGCGGCGACGAAGGGCCGGACGATCACGCCCGGGAAGCGGTAGCGGAACATAAGTGGAAATTCCCACTGCCCCCCGCTGTCGGAAAGCGTACCTGAGGGCGAACGAGTCTCGAACGCGAAGCGGCGGTAGAGAATATCGAAATTGAAGCCGACGCCCGCCGGAAGGCGGAGCTCGACGGTGGGTCCGAGGAGGAAGCGGTTCTTGCCCACGGTTTCGATCTGGCCGGTTTTGACTGCTTCAAAGGCGTCGCCGAAGGGCAGGCCGCCGCGGACACCGAAGCTGACCGGGCCAGCGCTGAGAGCGGCGACGGATGCCGTATAGAGCGCAAAGGCCGCGGCCCGCGGCGCCAAGCCCTTGAGGAACGCCCGCAGGATTCTCAAGCTGTTTTCCTTTCGCGCTCCGCTTTGCACTCCGGGCAGGGGCAAATCTTGCGGAGATGCTCGTAAGAGTAGATGCCGGAACTATGGCCGTCGTTCCACACAATGCGGATGGCGTAATTGCCGACCGGTTCGACTTCGAGCATCCTGGCGGCGGGCTTATAGAGGGGAAACGCGGACTTCTGTGGAGGCGTGCCATGGGCGCCGGTGCAAGTGGCGCAGGGGCACTCCTCGCGCAGGTAGGCGCAGGCGTATTCGCTGTGGTGGCCGTCTCTCCAGTCGATTTTGACGCCTTTGGATTTCGAGATGGCGATGTGTTCCGGGTCGGAGGGCATGCCGGGTTACTGAACTCTTTCCACGTCTCTCACTCCGGAGATGCGGCGGATGGCGGAGAGGATCTTTTCGAGCTGCTTCTTGTCACGGACCTCGACCGTGAGATCAATGATGGCGCTGTCGTCGTTGCGGTGCTGATCGCCGCGGGCCTCCACCGAGCGGATATTCGAGCTTTCGTTGTAAAAGACGGAGGTGATTTCGTGGAGCATACCTGGGCGGTCGTCCGTATACACCATCATTTTCACGGGGAAGCTGTCGCTGGTGGCGCGCGCCCATTCGACGTCGATCTTGCGCTCGGGCTCGTAGAGCAGGCTCTGCACATTCTTGCAGTTGGTGGAGTGAACGGCGATGCCTTTGCCGCGGGTGACGTAGCCGACGATGGATTCGCCGCGTATGGGGTTGCAGCACTTGGCGCGGTAGACGAGAACATCGTCGATGCCTTTCACCTTGACGATGAGATCGGAACCGGGCGCGCCGGGAGGAAGCGTCACCGGCGCGGACGCAGCGACTTTCGGCGTCTCGGCGGTCTCCGGGACGATCTCCGGCGCCACTTTGTGAAGCACATGGCGGGCCGAGAAGCGCCCGAAGCCGAGGGCGGCGTACAGGTCCTCGATCTTGGCGTGGCCGTATTCGCCGGCGACCTGCTCGAGCTGCGCCTTGGAAATCCTGCTGAGCTGCACGCCCAGCCGGCGCGCTTCTTTCTCGAGGTATTTCTCGCCGATTTCGATGGCTTTAGCGCGCTCGGTGGCGTTGATCACATGGCGGATCTTGTTGCGTGCGCGTGAAGTCTTGACCAGCGCCAGCCAATCCTTACTGGGCTGATGGCTGGGTTGGGTGAGGATCTCGACGACGTCGCCGTTGCGAAGCTGGTACTTGAGCGGGACGATGCGGCCGTTCACTTTGGCGCCGACGCAGGCAGCGCCGACATCGCTGTGGATGGCGTAAGCGAAGTCGATGGGGCAGGCGTCGCGCGGCAGGACAATCACCTTCCCCTTGGGAGTGAAGCAGTAGACCTCCTCGGAGTACAGCTCGACTTTGAGCGTGGACATGAAGGCCTGCGGTTCACGCATCTCCTGCTGCCACTCGACCAGATGGCGCAGCCAGGCGATGCGCTGGTCTTCGTCTTCGTGGCCTTTGCGTCCTTCCTTGTATTTCCAGTGGGCGGCGATGCCTTCTTCGGCGACCCGGTGCATCTCCTCGGTGCGGATCTGCACTTCGAAGCTGTGACCTTCCGGCCCGATGACGGAAGTGTGCAGGGACTGATAAAGGTTGGGGCGGGGGATGGCGATGAAGTCCTTGATGCGGCCCATGATGGGGTGCCACTCGTTGTGGATGACGCCGAGGGCGGCGTAGCAGTTTTTCACCGAATCCGTAATGATGCGGATGGCGAGCAGATCATAGACCTGGTCCATGGCGATGTGCTGGCGCTTCATCTTCTGCCAGATGGAATAGGGGCGTTTGAGGCGGCCTTCGACACGGACGGGGATGCGCTCGCGGGAGAGCTTCTGCTCGACATTGTGCTTGATGAGCTGGAGGTAATCCTGATTCGCCTGGCGGCGGGACTCGAGTTGCTGGAGGATCTCCTGGCAGCCTTCCGGCTCGCCGTACTTGAACGAGAGGTCTTCGAGCTGGGCGCGGATGCGGCCCATGCCGAGGCGGTGGGCGATGGGGACGTAGATTTCGAGTGTCTCGTGGGCGATCCGCTGCCGGCGCTCGGCGGGGAGAGCTTCGAGCGTCTGAAGGTTGTGCATCCGGTCGGCCAGCTTGACGATGATGACGCGGATGTCGCTGGTCATCGCCAGCAGCATTTTGCGGACGCTTTCGGCCTGCCGCTCCTCGCGGCTGGCCATCTTGAGCTTGCCGAGCTTGGTGACGCCATCGACGACGCGGGAGATTTCTTCGCCAAACAGACGGCGGATCTCGTCCACGGGGACTTCTTCGTCCTCGACGACGTCGTGCAGCAAGGCGCTGATGAGGCAGACCAGATCCATCTGCTCGCCGGCGAGGATCTCGGCGGCGGCGATGGGATGCAGGATATACGGCTCGCCGGTGGCGCGTGTTCGATTGCGGTGCCAGAAAGCGGCTTTTTCGAAAGCCTTGCGAAGGGCAGAGAGATCGCCGGAAGGGCGGGTGGCGCGGACGATTTCTTCGAGCCGGCCATACGCCTCGGCGACCGGCGGATCTTCCCAGGGAGCGGGCGCGGGTACGGCTGCCGCGTTCTGGGTGACCGGGGCCGGCTCTGTTGCCATGCAAAATAAGCGGCCAAACAATGGCCGCCTGAGAATATTATAGAACGCTTGCTGACGCTGGCGGCTCAGCAACGTGGCAACGTGGCCGGCGCCGTTGCCGATTCACGCTACCATACACTGCATCATGCACCTCGACTTCCGCTCGAAGACCGCCGTCATCACCGGCGGCGCCAACGGGATCGGTTTCGCCACCGCCCAACTGCTCGCCGAAAGCGGCGCTCGCGTCTTCATTCTCGATCTGGCTCAAGAAAACCCGCAGGCTGCGGCCGCCAAGATTGGCGGCACGGGCATCATCGCCGACGTCACCGGGCGGCAGTCCGTCGAGGACGCCTTCCGGCAGATCGGCGCGCCGGATGTGGTCGCCATCAACGCCGGCATCGCTCCCATGGCGGACCTGGTCGATATGCCGGAAGAGATGTGGCACAGCGTCCTCGCTGTGAATCTGACTGGCGCGTTCCACACATTGCAGGCGTCGGCGAAGCGCATGAAGCCGCGTTGCTCGGGCGCGATTGTGCTCACCGCCTCGACCAACTCCTGGGACGGCGAGGCATCGCTCATCGGCTACAACGCATCCAAAGCGGGCCTCTTGGGGATTCTGCACACCGCCGCCAACGAGCTTGGCCCATACGGCATTCGCGTCAACGCCGTTTGCCCCGGCCTGATCCGCACGCGCATGACAGGGCCTTACTTCGCCCAGCCCGAGGCGCTCCGCGAGTACTTCCGTCATATCCCGATGGGCCGCGGCGCCGAGCCGGAGGAGGTCGCTCGGGTGATCGCGTTTCTCGCCTCTGACGCCGCATCCTATGTTACAGGCACAACGCTGATTGTCGACGGCGGCCAGCTTGCCTCAAAATACAGCCTTTGGAACGAATCCGTCGCCGGCTTCGAGAAAGATCACTGGGTGATGCGCCACCGATGACCGCGCGCTCGGGCTGCTCACCACTCGAACTGCAACCCGAACCGTACTGTCCGTCCGTCGTTCAGCGTATTCGTGATCTGGCCGAAATTCGGCGACGACAGCTCGAATCCCGGCTCGGCGAACTGCGCCGTGTTGAGCAGGTTGATGGTCTCCGCCCTCAATCGAAGCCGCTGCTCCCTGTGAATCATCCACTCCTTGGTCACCGCCGCATTCATGTTGCGGATTCCACCCCTTCGGAATGTGTTTCTTCCCAGGTTCCCACGCTCATCGGCCGGTTGAATGGTCCGGAACGCGCTTCTCGGAAGCATCGCTCGTGAGGTGTCCGGATGTCCCACGGTCCGCCCCAGCACGTGCGCGTCCATCAGATCGGGCCGGTCCCCGCCGTTTGCATCGACGTTTCCGAACCCCGGAGCGTCCGATCCCGCCAGCACGGTGAACGGCGTGCCCTTCTTGGCCAGCGCCACCCCGCTCACGCTCCATCCCTCGAGCCAGCGGCGCCATCTGACCGCCAATCCATCCATGGCCGGCAACGCGTAGGCGGCCTGCACCAGAAACGCGTGCGGCTGGTCGAAATCGCTGAGCCCTTTCATGTCGGCGCTGGCCAGAAACTCGCTCTGGCTGCGCGCTTTTCGCGAATCCGCATCGAACGCCGTGTTCGTGTACGCACTGCCCAGATCCATCGCCTTGCTGAACCACCAGGCCGCGTTCAGCGTCATCCCTTTCCATCGTGGCGAGACTGCGCTTACCCGCGCCGCATCGAAGTATCCGCGCGATCCGTTGATCACCCGGCGGATCTCGGCGAACCGCGGATCCACTCTCCGCTCATTCACCGTCGCCGATGTCTGCGGAATCCCCTCCACAGGATGCGCCCGGTTCAGGTACCACATCAGCAGCAGCTTGTGAGAGCGGCTGCCGGCATAGCCCAACTGCAGCCGCCACTGACGCCACGGCGGCGGCTCCCAACTGAAGTTGTATTGATGCGAATAGGGCGTCGCCAGCCGGTCGTCCAGCACATAGGTTGTCGGCCGCGACGAAGACAGTTGCGGGCCGCTGAATGGATTCAGCACATTGGGCGACGGCACCACGATCTTGAGATTGCGCGGGGGTGCGAATCGAATCTGCGAGAACGTCACTGGAAAAATCTCGCCGTAATCGAGCGCGTACCCCCCGCGCAGCACGCCCAGCCGCCGCGGCCCCGTCCAGGCGAACCCTGCTCGAGGCGCGAGGTTGTTGCAGTCGCAGCCGTATGGAATCTCGTTCAGCCGGTTCACCTCGAACGGCTCTGTCACCGGCTGATACCGCAAGCCTCCATACACCGTCAGCCGCTGGCTCGGCTTCCACTCATCGCCCGCGTACATGGTTACGTCCCAATTGCGGAATCCGCGATGCACGTTCCCGATCGCGCGGATGAACTGCGTCGGCGTCCCCAGCCGCAGATTGGTGATGCCGTCGCGGCCGAAATCCGCCGTAAAGCTGTAGAATCCGCGGTGCGTATCCGACTCCGTGCCGTTGAACTGCCGCCGCATGCCCTGCGCGCCCAGCGTCACGACGTGCCGGCCGCGCACCAGGCGAGCCTGGGCAGCGTAGCGGAACTGGTTGTGAGCGCGGTTGATCGGAATCCCCGATTCGGGCCCCAGCGTCGTCAGCCCGTTGATCGACACCATCGGTCCGACTGCGTTCTTCTCCGGGGTCAGCAGCGATCCGACGCGGTCAAATCCCGCCGACAGGTCGGTCACCGTGTTCGCCGTCCACACGCGATTCCAGGTCGCCCGAGCCGAGTGTGCGCGCGTATCGGTGTTCGGATTCTGCCCGGCCACATGCTGAAAAGCCTCCACATGCTGGTACGTGTACTGGTAGCGGAGCAGCATTCGCCCATACCGGCCCATATCCTGATCGAGACGCACCGCCCCGTTATGATGATCGACTCGCTGCGGCCCGTTCGTGTTGAGCGCGCGTTCGTTGATATCCGTGCGATTGGGAAGTTGCGCCGGATACGCCGCCAGCCACTTCGCAACCAGCGCCCGCACCGCCGGATCCGTGGCCAGCGGTGTCCGCTCATCGGGCCGCGGCGCCAGAACATTCCCGTTCACCACGCCGCGAATCCTGTGCTGGCTTCCCTCGAGACCCAGATTGGCGCCCCTCCACAGCGGCCCGCTCCAGCGGAAGCCGTAGTCGTTCTCCCGCGCCGGCTGCACATCGCCCACCTGAAAGAAGGAGCGAGCCGAAAACACGCTGTTCAAATGCGAAGCGTACACCTGCCCGTGCAGCCCGCGCCTTGGTTGCGGTGTTGTGTGAAGATACACGCCCGGCGCGTTGCCGAACTCCGCGCTGAAATAACCGCGCTCCGGCCGGAACTGCTCGACGATCGTCGCCGTCGTCCCCAACCGGATGTTCAGCTCTTTTAGTGAGTTGTTGTCGACCAGATTGAAGTAGATGTTCTCGTTGCGGCGGCTCTCGCCCGCGGTTGCATCCGTCTTGCCAAGCAGGTTCAGCTCCGCGCGGCGGTTTTCCTCCGGTTCCGATTTCGGAGGAACCTCCTGCTTCTGTGCGTTGCACACCCACGCCGCCAGACTCAGCACCCGCAGAAGCTTTTCCATTCAGCCAGTCTACCGGCTTCCGCGGCAGCATGAGCGGCAGGCCGCCCGGGCGTTGTCACAACTTCGTTCAGGCTACTGAACCGCGATCCTCACGTCCGGGCCGGCGATCCATGCCGCGCTCAACTGGATCGTAGCCGATCCCCTCGCCGTTTCGGCGGGAATCCGAAAGTTCACCTGATAGTTGTCCACAGCGTCGGGGTACCCAACCGCGCCCAGCACTTCGGCCGGCTTTCCGTTCACGGTCACTTCCACTGGCGAGTTGACGACTGCCAACGGGTTTGTCGGGAACGGCCTTCCCGGATCCACACCAGGCCGCGTGGGGCCAAGTCCGCTAGCCACCAACGACAGGATTTCCCCCGGCCGGGCGGGCCTCGCTGCTGTGACCAGCGAGAAGTCACTGGAGTGGGCGACGGCCGGTCCGCTGGCGGTGCTCACGATCTCCGGCCGCGACATCGGAATGAGATGCAATATGTACCGAGCCGTCCCGCCTCCGTTCACACGTCGATTAGCGGGGTCCTCCGTTACCGATGCAGACCGTGTGCCAATCGACCGCACCATTGCCAATTGGCCCCGCACACCTAGAAATGCCCCAGTGCCCCCGGTAATAGCAACGTTGGCTGAAGTACCTGCCAAGGGCGCCCCAGGTGGAACGGGGCCGATCCCCACACCAGAGGCGATGATGGTGCCGATTGGTGTGCTGCCGGGTTCCAGGATCTCAAAGGTATAACTCACCAGATTCTGGCGCTGAGTATCCGCAATTGCCTGCCCCGCGGTGGGGTTGGGTGTGAGGTTTACGCTCTGTAGCTGAATGGTCATTGTGCCCTTTGCAGGCTTGCCTTGCACGGCCACGATATCAGCCAGAAGGAGACCCGTTCCGAAATTTGCTGCCGTAAGCGGGGTTGTAATTGTCGGGTCCCTTGCAAGTCTTGAGTAATCAGGGACGTCGAAACGGTAGGTGACGTAATTCTCAAGGTCGATCTCGAGGAGTACGGCCGGCGCAGGCGGCCCTGGTTGAGCTGCTGCTGCCCCGCACAAGATCACCGCACACGCGGCTGAGAGGACACGTCTGCACTTGAAGGTCATGATGGCGCTCCAGTTCACTTGAGCATGGCAAGTGAGGGCGCCGGCGACAACCCGCAAACCACCGCAAACCACCGCAGGCGCGTCATGCCGCGCTTTGCCGTTGTTTGCCATCCGGGTATGATGGGGCCCGCCTTCTAAGGAACCTCTACGGCGACGCTGTGTTGTCAATAGATTACGCGGCGGCCTCCACCGGCACCAATTTGTAGCCGCGCTGTGCGGCTTGCTTGCGGAGCCTGGCTTCGAGTCGCTTCTCGCGCTTCTGATCG
>JACQDF010000193.1 GCA_016201205.1 Acidobacteriota bacterium | reverse complement strand
CTTGCTTGACGGCTTCGATCCGCATAAGACCACTGGCCACGACAGGCGTGATGTTGAAAGTTGGAGTGAAGCCGGCGCGCTTTTTCGTTGTCATCAACGCTACTTCCAGCCGCATGGCCGATGCCGATATGTTGCCGTTATAATGCTGTTATTGTACTGATAAACTGCTGTTAAGTCCAGCCGTGAAACTTGTGCTCGTAACTTGTGCTCGTGGCTGGGGTGGGGGCTCCGTCGAATGGCGTTCCCAATGGCGCGAACCCTCCGGCTGCCGGTAGGCCCGGCGCGTTGTGCGAGCTCGGCGCTACGCAGCCGGTCGAGCCCTGCGCCACGTCAGCTTGCAAGCTCTTGATGACATTGGCGGGGCAGGTCCATGCCCTGCCCGGAAAAGCATTGCGGCATGAGTTTTGTCGCCGGCCACGACCATTCTTTCGCGGAGACCGGGACTACCCTGGCCTGAAGCTATAGGCCCGGAAGCGACCTGGAGCGAGGTGAGAACAAAGTCGCAGGAAAGGAACTGGTTGTTGGGCAGAAAGATGAACCAGAGCCAGTCAATGTCGCCAAAGCTGGCTGCTGGAGCGCCAGGCGCGGGGGCGAAGCTGGAGAATGGAATATCCACGCTCATCGGAACGCTGGTCGGAGCTATGTCAAGGGTCGCCGAGGACCAAGCAGTGCCTGTGAATACGAGCAGGAGCAAGTGGGTCTGCAGGTCGCTGTGGGCCAGGTTCACGCGGAACCGGTCGTAGGCGCTCAGGTTGAGATTCAGAGGGGCGATGTTACGGCGGGCGTCGAGCCCATAAACGAGGTCCAGCCGGTGACCCGACGTGGGACCCGTGGCCACGACCGCGCGTCCACTTGCCGCCTGGATCCGGAAGGTGCCAGGTATGGCGAACGGATTACTCGTGATCCAAAACGATGTTCCGCGATACGCGCCAAACATGGAACCGGCTGGCAAACTTGTCAAACCCGGGACGACCCCGGTTGTCGAGATGTCTGCGGTATAGGTCCCGGTCGTGAAATTGTCGATCACCAACTGCGGCCAAGCCACGGCGGCAACCAATACGAACAGCACGGGGAATTTCGTTTGCATGTCAATTTCTCCTTGTCTTTTTGCTTCTTGGACCGGCCCCATTGTTACAACCGGAACCGTCACTCTTCATACCAGACTGCTCCACCCGCAACCTGGTTCACCGCCGCGGAGCGAGGTGCAGCACCGATAGTTCCCCACCAGGAGCTGAACGGACGCCAGCGGGAGACTCGACGGGTTCGACGGGTCAACCGCCGGGCACTCGCCAGCAGTGACGACCTCGCGCGTGGCCTGTGTCTCGGTGTAGTCCAGCGTCAGCCGGCCCCCGGGCGGCACGGTCACATCTTTCCTGAACGCCAGCGCCTGCCCGGTGGCTGTGTCGATCATGGCCACGTTGACGGTGGCCGGCTTATCGCTCGGGTTGAAATAGGAAAAGCGAACCTTGACGCCGAACACGACGTTCACCGGGCCGAAGTGAACGGTGGGTGTGTCGCCGATCAATGCTTTCGCCGGGCGCGGCAGCCAGGCCGCCGCCAGGCTCAGCAGCAGCGCCGCCGCCAGCCCGGTGATCAGGAACGATTTCAGTCGATGGAGCATGTTGGTTGTCCTCGTACCAGACAGCGGAATCCGGGGGCGGGGGGGATCAACGGCGGGTCGAATTCTGTACCGGCGGGCTGCTGGTAGAATAATCCCGAGGCGCGGAATGCAGTCCGGAGCCGGGGATGTGACAGAACTGCTCGACCGCTGGAGACGAGGCGATCGGCAGGCTCTCGACAAGTTGATGCCGCTGGTCTACGAAGAATTGCGGCGTCTGGCCAGTTACTATCTTCGGCTGGAGGGCGGCGCTCGAACCCTTCAGTGCACGGCCTTGGTGAATGAGGCTTTTCTTCGCCTGGTAAAGACGGCGGACACGGAATGGCAGGGCCGGGCGCATTTCTTCGCTGTGGCCTCGCGTATCATCCGCCACATCCTGGTGGACCACGCTCGCGAGCGCGGGGCGGCTAAGCGTGGTGGGGAGATCGAGCTGGCGTCGCTGGAGGAAGCGCTGGAAGCGCCGGCGCCGCCCAACCTGGATGTGATTGCCCTCGACGAGGCGCTGGACGCTCTGGCGCAATTCGACGAGCAGAAGGCGCGGGTTGTCGAGATGCGGTTTTTCGGCGGTCTTTCGGTCCACGAAGTCGCCGAGGCGCTCGGGGTCTCGACGGCCACGGTGAAAAGGGACTGGGCTGTCGCCAGGCTGTGGCTGAGCCGCAATCTGCGCGGCGAAAGCCGCGCCATGCGCGGCGAAAGCCGCGCCGGGGAGAGCGCGCCGTGACTCCCGAACTGTGGCGGAAGGTCGAGCCGGTTGTGGCCGAGGCTCTCAACCTGCCCCATGCGGAGCGCGCCGCCTACGTCGCGTGCGTCTGTGACGGGGAGCCGGAAATCCGGGCCGAAGTTGATCTGCTGCTCGCCGAAGCGGAACGCGACAGTCCTCTGAAGACGTTGGAGTGGGTTGCCACGGCCGGTGGCGAGGAGGCGCTCGCGGGCAAGCGCGCCGGGCCGTACCGTCTGGTGGAGCGGATCGGCGAGGGTGGCATGGGCGTTGTCTACCGCGCCGAGCGCGACGACGATGCGTATCGCAAGCAGGTGGCCATCAAGCTGATCGCCGGCGCAGCCTCGAGCGGGGAGATGCTGCGGCGGTTCCGCAGCGAGCGCCAGATCCTGGCGGCACTCGAGCATCCCAACATCGCGCGCCTGCTCGACGGCGGCGTCTCCGGCGACGGGCTGCACTACATCGTCATGGAACTCGTCGAGGGCGTTCCCATCACCGACTATTGCGAACGGCGGGACTTGAGCGTTCGCGAGCGCATGCGTCTGTTCCGGACGGTGTGCTCGGCGGTGCACTTCGCTCATCAGCGCCTGGTGGTTCACCGCGACCTGAAGCCGGGCAACGTTCTGGTCGGCGAGGACGGCGCGCCGAAACTGCTGGACTTCGGAATCGCCAAAATCCTGGCCGGCCCGCCGGAGACGGCGGCCCCGCTGACGATTCTCCATCCGATGACGCCCGGCTACGCGAGCCCGGAGCAGTTGCGGGGGGCCGCAGTGACTACGGCCAGCGACGTCTACTCGCTCGGCGTGCTGTGCTACGAGCTGCTGGCCCGCCGCCAGCCGTATCGGCTGGCCGGCAAGACCTACGAGGAAGCGCTGCACATCGTCTCGGATACAGAGCCGGAGAAGCCCAGCGCCGCCGCCGGCGCGGCCGTGAGCCCGGATCTCGACGCGATCGTCCAGAAAGCGATGAGCAAGGAGCCGGGCGAGCGCTACGCCTCGGTCGAGGCGATGGCCCAGGACATGGACCGGTATCTCGACGGCCGGCCGGTCGCGGCGCGTCCCAGGTCGTTCGGCTACGTGGCGCGCAAGTTCGTGGCGCGGCATCGTCTGTCGGTCTCAGCGTCGGCTGTGGCGGTGCTGCTCGTGCTGGCCGGCCTGGGGACGGCTCTCTGGCAGGCGCGGATCGCCAGGATAGAGCACGAGGTGGCGCAGCGCCGCTTCAACGACGTGCGGAAGCTCGCCAACTCGGTGATGTACGAGCTGCACGACGGCATCGCGAGCCTGGCGGGATCGACCGAGGTGAGGCGTCTGCTGGTCACGAGAGCGCTGGGCTACCTGGACCCTCTGGCCAAGGAAGCCGACGGCGACCTCGATCTCCGGATGGATCTGGCGGCGGGCTACGGCAGGATCGGAGATGTACAAGGCAACCCCGGGCTGCCGAATTTGGGAGACAAGGAGGGAGCGCTGGCCAGCTACGCGAAGGCTCGCGCGGCGTTGGAAGCGGTGGTGGCCCGCGATCCGGTGCGTTTCGACGCCCGGTACTCGCTAGCCCAAATCCATCTCAGGATCAATCACGTCTGTACCAACCTGCGCCGGCAGTCTGAGGCCCTCGAGCACGCGCAGAAGGCGATTGAGATATTTGAAGCTCTGGTCCGCGGCGCGCCGGACAAGCCGGCGGCGCGCGGCGGTCTGGCCGCCGCGTATTTTCGGATGGCGGATACCCTCGATATCCAAGACCCGCCGCGGTCGGTGAAGAACCGCGCCAAAGCGCTCGAGATTTTTCAGACGCTGCTCGAAAAGGACCGCGAGAACGCGGAAGCGCAGCGCAACGTCGCCTTGGCTCACAAGACACTTGGAAATTTCTTTCTGAATAACGGCGAGATCGCCCAGGCGCTCCCGCACGTCCGTCAGGCGCTCACTCTCGACGAGAAGAGAGTCGCGCGGCAGCCGAATCACCCGATGTCCAGGCTTGATCTGACTTTCGATCTGAGCCTCCTCGGGGACATCTTATGGGGGCAGGGAGATCTCGAAGGCGCGCTCGAGGGCTTCCGCCGCGCCGCGGCGATTCGCCGGGATCTGGTGGCGGCCGACCCCAAAGATGTCCGCGCCAAACAGCGGCTTGCCTTCGCGCAAATGAGAATCGGGGGTATTCTCCAGCAAGCGCGGCGTCCCAGGGAAGCCGTGCGGTCCTTACAGGAGTCGCTCGCGATTTGGGAAGCGCTGGCGGCGGCGAGCCCGGGCGATACAGACAACCGAGCGTCGATTGCGGAAGCCAACACGTACCTCGGCCGCGCGGAGGAGGCCCTGAACCAGTACACGGCGGCATGCGGAGCGTTCGGCCGGGCGCACCGCATCTATCGCGACTTCGAGCGCCAAGGCATCAGCGGGGGATGGGAGAGGGAGGAGGCTGCCCGGATCGCCAGGAAGGCTGCCGCCTGCGCCCAGCGTGCCGGCGGGAAACGCTGAGGTCGGTGGACCCTCGTGCCCACTCAATGCGCAAGTCTCTTCAGGATGTGCTTTGCCAGAAACTCGTTGACCTCGCGGTGCCGGGGCACTGGTTGAGAAACACCCGTCTTTGGGTCTCTATACCAGTCGTGATTCCCGCCGTGGCGAACGAACTCGCAGCCTGCTTCTTCCAGCTTGCGGATCAGGTCCGTCCGTTTCATCCAACGGCCAGTTCAGCTACCCGCCGAATACCGGGGATCTCTCCGCTTGTCAGGTCTTTGTAGAGGTCCCGCAGATTTTCTTGGAGTTCCTCGAGCGTTTCGCCCTGCGTCAGGTAGTCAGGGAATTCCTCAAAATAGCCGAGCCACATGCCTTGGTCTTGCCAATGGACGTATCGAGCAGTGCTCACGTCCCCAGTGTACCGTTGTGGAAGCGTTCGAGGGAGGACTTCATTGCGGGGGAAGGATTTGAACCTTCGACCTTTGGGTTATGAGCCCAACGAGCTACCAGACTGCTCCACCCCGCACTCTTATGGTACCGTAGCGGGTGGAGCGTGGTCAATCTCGCGACGCCGGCCAATGCCGTTAATTCGTTGGCGCCTTCTGCAAAGTCTCAATGTACTTGGTGAGGTTGTTGACCCGCAGCTTGATGTCGCCTTCGTCGTGGCTTATGGAACGAAAGACGTCGCCCCACACGGGCATGTCCTTGGAACCATGGGCGACGACAAGGGTGTCGCCGAGGATCGAATTATAGACCCGCAACGCCGGAAATTTTCCCTTATTGCGGGCAGCCAGTTCCGTCAGGTTGGCTGGCCGCTTGTTCAGGGCGGGCGCCGCCGGGCCATCTCCCTTGCCTTGCAGGCCATGACATGGCGCACAATAAGCCCTGAACATCTCGGAACCGGAAGTCGGGTCTGTGCGACTGGGGGGGACCTTTTGGATCTTGGGTTTGTCTTGCGCGGTCAAAACGACAGAGATGACCGAGGCAGCCAGAATCGAAAGCAATCCACGCAGCATGGAGGCCTCCTGTCCGAAACAAGAAGCAAGCGCGATGCCGGAGCCTAAGATCATGAAAACAGAGGCCCGGCCCTTGCTGGGTGAGGTTCCCCACCCACCAGGTTGGGTGAAATGGCGCCGTCCGATGCACTGGCGGTTCCCGGGGTATCTTTTCCTGATCCTGCTCGGTGGCGCTCCCGCCATTTGCCAGAAAAGAACCGTGCCCGCCGGCTACCGCGCCTGGGAGGTTTTCGGCGGCGGCGCTGACAACATCCACTATTCGACGCTGAAGCAGATCAACCGGTCCAATGTGCACAAGCTGAAAATCGCCTGGACCCACGACACCGGCGACGCGTTTGCCGGATCGGAGATGCAGTGCAATCCGATCATCGTCGGCGGCGTGCTGTATGCAACCACCCCGAAAATGCGTCTGCTCGCCCTGGACGCAGCCACTGGCGCTTTAGTCTGGAAGTTCGAGCCACCGATCGATACGGCCCGCGCCGGGCGGCGCAACCGCGGCGTGACGTATTGGACCGATGGGAAAACCTCACGCGTTTTTTTTTGCCCTCAGCCACTATCTGTTCTCGCTTTATCCGAACACCGGCCGGCTCGATGACGGCTTTGGGGAAAAGGGGCGCGTGGATCTGCGGGAGGGCCTGGGGCGTGATCCGGCGAAAGTTTCCCTGACCATGACGACGCCAGGCGCCGTCTACAAAGATCTCCTCATTCTGGGCAGCCTGGTTCCGGAGGCGCATCCCTCCACTCCCGGCGACATCCGCGCCTACGATGTCCGCACCGGTAAACTGCGCTGGAGCTTTCACACGATTCCGCGGCCCGGCGAGCTGGGCTACGAGACGTGGCCGGAGCAAGCCTGGAAGCACACCGGCGGCGCGAACAACTGGTCTGGGATGGCGGTGGATCACCAGCGCGGGCTTGTCTATGCCCCCACCGGATCGGCGGCCTTTGATTTCTATGGCGCGGACCGTCACGGAGACAATCTCTTCGCCAACACGCTGCTGTGTCTCAAGGCGGACACCGGAGAACGGGTGTGGCATTTCCAGGCCGTCAAGCACGACGTCTGGGACCGCGATTTCCCATCCGCGCCGAGCCTGGTGACCCTGCTGCGCGGCGGGCGATTGGTGCACGCTGTCGCGCAAATCAGCAAGTCAGGGCACGTGTTTGTCTTTGATCGTGGAACGGGCGAATCGTTGTTTGCTTTGCAGACAGTGGAAGCGCCGCCTTCCCCGGTGGACGGGGAGCTGCTCGCCAGGACGCAAGTGCTCCCTTTGAAGCCGCCGGCTTTTGCGAGGCAGCGGTTCACCGAAGACATGATGACAAAGCGTACGCCGGAAGCGCACCGCGTCGCACTCGAGCGCTTCCGCAAAGTGCGCAGCGGAGGGCAGTTCATGCCGCCCAGCTTCGAGGGGACGATCGTGTTTCCCGGCTTTGACGGCGGCGGCGAATGGGGCGGCCCGGCATTTGATCCGGAGACGGGGCTGTTCTATGTGAATTCGAATGAAATGCCGTGGATCCTTCGGCTGGTGCCCGCCGGCGCCGCTCGCGGCGTCACTACCGGACGGCGTCTGTACATCCGCCACTGCGCCAATTGCCACCACGACGATCTGAAGGGAACGCCGCCGCAGATCCCATCGCTCGACAATCTCAAGCTCTCCGAGGAGCAGCTTCAGGAAGTGATCCGCAAAGGCACGGGCCGCATGGCGGGATTTGCCCATGCCGGCGAATCAGCCGTCCGGGGGATCGCGGCCTTCGTGCTGCGCGGCCAGGATGTGGAAGCGCGGGCTTCATCGGGCGGTGGGCCGGCGGATCTGAAGTACACCACGGATGGCTACAACAAGTTTCTCGACCCCGACGGTTATCCAGCCGTCGAGCCTCCCTGGGGCACTCTGAACGCGATCAACCTCGACACCGGTGAGATCGCATGGAAGATTCCGTTTGGCGAGTTTCCCGAGCTGGCGGCCAAGGGCATGAAGAATACAGGCACGGAGAACTATGGCGGAGGCGTGGTGACCGCCGGCGGGCTGTTTTTTATCGGGGCGACGAATCACGACCGCAAATTCCGCGCCTACGACAAGATGACGGGCAAGCTGCTGTGGGAAAGTCTGCTGCCGGCGGCGGGCAACGCCACAGCGGCGACGTACGAAGTGAAAGGCAAGCAATACGTTGTGATCGGCGCGGGCGGCGGTAAGTCTGGCGCGCCGTCGGGCGGCAGTTATGTAGCGTTTGCGTTGCCGTAGCGCCAGCCTTCAGGGCTGCGGCGAAGAATGCAACCGGCAGCGCTGGCGCGCCCGGAGAGAGCACGCGAAGCCGTTGATGTCGGATGCGGAGCGGGCGGAACTGGTGGCGTTCCTCGGAGCAAATCCGGAGGCGGGCGAGATCATTCCGGAGACCGGCGGGGTTCGGAAGATCCGGTGGGCAGCAAGGCCGAGCGGAACGCGATGAAGCTCTTGGTCCCGGCGCTGGTGGCCGGGTACCCGAAAAAGGCATAGGAGTTCGATATGACTACGAAAAAGACGTCCAAACCGACCGTGAAGAAGATGACGCGCGCGCGGAAGTCCCAGACCGTTGGCGAGAGCATTATCCGAGCACAGGATCTACCGAGGGTTGGATCAAGACCACCGCGACCGGATGGTAGCGCCAGCCTTCCGGGCTGCGGCGAAGAATGCAATCGGCAGCGCTGGCGCGCCCGGAGAGGATCGAACTCCCGACCTGTTGGTTCGAAGCCAACCGCTCTATCCGACTGAGCTACGGGCGCGCACACTCCATTATACGCGCTGCCCCACCGACCCGGGACCGAACAGCGGTGCTACACTACGGCGCGCATGTCCAATGTCGAGACCGAGGTGAAGCTGCCTGTCTCCAGCCTCCACGCCATCCACACTCGCATCGGCGAGCTCGGTTTCGTGATGAAGACAGAGCGCGCACTTGAGGCCAACATGCTTCTGGACACACCCCAGAGCACGCTCCGGCGCCAGGGCGCGCTGTTGCGACTGCGGCAATATGCAGGCGCGACCTTGCTCACCTACAAAGACTCCGGGCGCCCTGGACGGCACAAAGTTCGGGAAGAGGTCGAAGTGTCGCTCGATGACCCTGAGACCGCGCAGATCCTGTTCGAACGCCTTGGCTTCCAGCCTTCCTTCCGCTACGAGAAATACCGCACCGAATACACCGACGGCGGCGGCGTCATCATGATCGATGAGACTCCCATCGGCAATTACCTCGAACTGGAGGGCGACTCCGCCTGGATCGACCGCATCGCCGCTGCCCTCGGTTTCTGTGAACAGGACTACATCACCAAGACCTACGGCCGATTATATCTGGAGTACTGCGAGGCGCAAGGTATCAGGCCAACCCACATGGTTTTTCAGGGAAACACCTGAACCTGCTCGCACAAAAGAGCCCTAGTACCTCGAATACTATTGCCTCGCCGCCTGCCGAATGTTAAATTTTGCTTGAAGATATTTTCGACAAGGCACCAATGTTCGCGAGCATTGTCATTATCGGGTTCTCGCTGGTACTTTTCCTCTACTGGTTTCGCTACACCTGCCTGTTGATCCTCAGCACCAAGACCACAAGAGACTATACGGTGCAGGTGGCCCGGGCCAACCATCTCGAGTTCCCCGCGATCGTGGCGCATCTGAGGAGTGAAGTGGCCGTCGACGGCATGGATACGCTGCACACTTCTCTGGGACGAGATTACCGCCTGCTGACCACTTTGCTGCGCAGCGCGGCCCAGTTCCAGGTTGGCGGGCTGAGTGTCGAGCAGCGCATGCTGATGATCGACTACCACGTCATGAAAGGCTGGTATGCGATCGCCCGCCGCTTCTCGCAGGCTCTTTATGCCCAGCAGGCCCTCGAGGAGATGGCGGACATCGTGGCCCATCTGGCCAACGACATGGGCGAACGCGCCGCCGCCCGTTCCTAGCCTTTTCCTAGCCTGGCCGGCCGCCTGCTTGCGCACGCGGCTCATCACCTGGTCCCCACTCATCGAATAGAATGAGATTGTGCCAGTTTCGGCGGATCAGAAGGTAGCGGAAGCGACCAGCCATCTCGATCGCGTTCGTCAGGAAATCGGAAAAGTCATTGTGGGCCAGCAGGACGCCGTGGATGGCGTGTTGATCTGCCTGCTCGCCGGCGGCCACGTGCTGCTGGAAGGCGTTCCCGGATTGGGCAAGACGACGCTGCTTCGCACGCTGGCCCGCGCCCTGCATTTGCGCTATTCCCGCATTCAGTTCACCCCCGACCTGATGCCCGCCGACATCGTGGGCAGCATGATCATGGAAACCGACGACCGGGGCCTGAAGGCGCTGCGCTTCCAGCCTGGCCCGATCTTCGCCCACCTGGTGCTGGCGGATGAAATCAACCGCGCCACCCCGAAGACGCAATCGGCGCTGCTGGAGGCCATGCAGGAGCGCACCGTGACCAGCGGCACCACGACTCATGAGCTGGACGCGCCGTTTCTGGTGATGGCCACGCAGAACCCCATCGAGATGGAGGGCACCTATCCGCTGCCCGAGGCCCAGCTCGATCGATTCCTGATGAAGATCCTGGTCAGCTACCCTTCGCGGGAAGAGCTGACGCAGATTCTCGACCGCACCATTCAGAGCGAGCAGATCGAAGTCGGGCAGGTGATGGACCGCAAGACGATCCTCGAGCTGCGAGGCGTGTGCCGCAGCATGCTGGTGGCGCAACATGTGCAGGATTTCGCCGTCGATCTGGTGATGGCGACGCAGCCCGGTCATCCGCAGGCGCACGATCTGGCGAACAAGTACATCCGTTACGGCAGCTCGCCCCGCGGCGCGCAGGCGCTGGTGGAATGCGGCCGCGTGCTGGCGCTGCTGCGCGGGCGCTTCCACCTGAGCACGGACGACGTGCGTTATTTGGCTCACAGCGTCCTTCGGCACCGCATCATCCTGAACTTTGACGCGCATGCCGACGGGCAGACGCCGGACACGGTGCTCGATCGGATCATTGAGAGCGTCGCCGCCCTGACGAGCAGATAGGAGCGCCATGGCGGAGCCGTTGCTGGATCAGTTGTTCCTCGAACGACTCGAACGGCTGACCATCCATTGGGTAAGATCTTTCCCCGGCCTGATCGGCGGCCACAACACCTCGCGGTTTGCCGGCGCCGGTCTGGAGTTTCTCGACCACCGCCACTTCCACCACGGCGACGATCTGCGCGCGGTGAACTGGCGCGCCTACATGCGCCTCGAGAAGCTTTTCCTGAAGATGTTCCAGGTGGAGCCGCGCGTGCCCGTCCGCATCCTTCTGGATGCCAGCAACTCGATGCGTACGGGCGGCGACTGCGACAAGTTCAACTATGTCCGGCGCCTGGCCGGGGCGCTCAGCTACGTCGGCCTGGTGCGCCTGGAAACGATTGCCCTGCAGCCATTTTCGGAAACCTTGCGGGATTCGCATCTGTGCAGCGGAGGGAGGCACCGCTTCGCTCCGGCGGCGGCGTTCCTGACCAGCCTGGAAGCGCGGGGGCGAACGCACTTTTTCGACATGGCGCGCGAATTCGCCAGCGCGTATCCGCAGCGCGGCCTCTTGATTCTCATCTCGGACTTCTTCGGCGAGGATGGATGCGAGAAGCCGTTGCAGTACCTGTCGGACCTGGGACACGAGCTGCTGTTGCTCCACGTCTGGGCAGAGGAAGACCGCGTTCCGCCATGGAGCGGCGAGCTCGAGCTGGTGGACGCGGAAACGGGCGACAAGCTCGAATTATCCTTCGAAGACGACGTACGAGAGCTGTACACGGAGCGCTTTGACGCCTATGCCCGCGCCATCCGCAACGTGGCGTTGCGGAACGGCGGCCGCTATATCGGCCTGTGCACGAAAACGCCGGTCGAAGAGGCCATGTTCGGCCCGCTCAGCCAGGTGGAGGCGGTGTACTAGATGTTCTTCTTCAATCTCACCGCCGCCGAATTCTTCGCATTGTTTGGCGCTCTTTCGTCAGTCGTGGTGGCGCTGTATCTGCTGGACCGCTCGCGGCGGCGGCAGGTGGTGGCGACGCTGCGCTTCTGGCGGCAAACCGAAGAGCCCACCCAGCGCAAGCACCGGCGCAAGATCCAGCAGCCGTGGTCGCTGATCCTGCAACTGGCGGCCATCACGCTGCTGCTGCTGGCGATCGCCCAGTTGCGCATCGGATCGCCGGATCGCCATTCACGCGATCACGTGCTGCTGATGGATGCGTCGGCATGGATGGGCGCTCGGGCAGCCTCGGGCCGCACGCTGATCGAAGAAGCCCGGATGGCGGCGTTGCGCTATGTGCACGCGCTGCCTTCCACCGACCGGGTGATGCTGGTCCGCTCCGACGCCCTAGCCACGCCGGTCACGGGCTTTGAGACCAACCGCCAGGCGCTCGACAACGCCATCCGCCACATGCAGCCTGGCACGGCGGCGCTCAACCTCGGCCTGAGCCTTGACTTCGCCGCCCAAGCCGTTCGCCTGGAAGGCAGGCGCGCCGGCGAAATCGTCTATGCGGGCGCCGGCCGGCTGGCGCCGGAGACGCTGGCCGAGATGCCTGCCTTACCCGCGAATCTGCGCGTACTGCCGGTGCCCTCCGAGGTGGAAAACTGCGGGCTGCGCAAGCTCTCCCTGCGCCGCGCGGCCGCCGACCCCGAGTTGTGGGAAGCGTACGTGACCGCGAGAAACTACGGCGCGCGGCCTCGAACACTCCCCCTGACTGTCAGCTTTGGCGGCGCCCCCGTCGCCACCCGGCGGCTCACCCTGGCGCCGGGAACCGAGACCAGCCTGAGTTTCGAGTTTCGCACGCGCGCGGCGGGCTGGCTCGAGGCGCGCTTGCGGACCAGCGACGCACTGCCTGCCGACGACATCGTCACGTTCGAGCTGCCCGCCGAGCAAGCAGTGCGTGTGCTGGTCTACTCGCAGGAGCCGGATCTGCTGCGGCCGCTGCTGGCGGCCAACCCGCACGTGGAAACCGTCTTCCGCCGGCCGGGAGACTACCAGCCTGACCCTAAAGCTGGCATCGTGATCCTGGACCGCTTCCGCCCGCCCCAGCCCGTTTCGAAGAATGCCATTTACATCGAGCCGCCGGCAGCAGGCTCTCCGGCCGCCGTCCGCGCGCATCTTAAGGACGCGACTTTGCGGTGGCGTTCCGACCAGTTTCTGGCAGCGGGATTGCGAACACACGACACTCGCATCGAGAGCACGCAAGTGTTTGCCTCCGCCGAGGGAGACATTCCGATCGCCGAAGTAGATGGCGGGCCGGCCATTCTGGCGCGGCCGGGAAAGACCAAGACGGCAGTGTTCGGCTTCCACCCCTTGCGCTCGGCATTACAATACGAGCTGGCCACTCCGCTCGTGTTCGCCAATGTGCTGAAGTGGATGGCGCCGGAGATCTTTCTTCGTGTCGAGCTGGAATCGGGCAGCATAGGCGCAGTGACCGTGCCGCTGGAAGCGGATTATGACCCGGCCTCGGTGCGTGTGGTGGCGGACGAAAAATTGAATCTGCCGTTCACCATCCGCAACAGGACGCTGCGGTTCTTCTGCGGCGCCCCCGGCATCGTCAGGGTGGTTCTGGGGGATCGCCAAATGGTCTATTCGCTGAATCTGCCGGAGATCGCCGCCGCCAGGTGGACTCCTCCCAAGAGCGTGCGCACCGGCTTGGCCGGCGTCGGAGGCGTGGAAGACTCTGCCCGCGATATCTGGCAGTGGCTGGCCCTTCTGGGCGCCCTGATGCTGGCTCTCGAGTGGACCCTGTTCGCGCGCAGCGTGCCTCTGTGGATGGGACGGACAGGCCTCGTGCTGCGCATCCCGTTTGCGCGCAGGGAGGAGCAGCGGAGGAAAGCATCGTGAGCTTCGACCGCGCCTGGGTCCTGCTGCTGTTCCCGCTGGTCGCGGCCTTCGGCCTCGTCGAGTGGCGGCGTGCCCGCTCGCGCCCCGGCCTCCTTTTGAAGACGCTGGCATTTGCCGCCATCCTGCTTGCGCTATCCGAGCCGAGCGTCGAGGTGATGGAAACAAAGATGGCGGTTGCCGTTCTGGTGGACACCTCCGCCAGCGTGCCGCAGGAGGATCTCGCCCGGGCGTCCGAGCTGGCTAATGCGATCGAAAAGGCGCGCGGCCGGCACTGGGTGCGCGTGATTCCTTTTGCCCGCTCGACACGCCCGGCTGAGCCCGGGGAACGAGTGAGAGGATGGCAGTTAAAGCCGGCTTCGGGCGAACTGGGGCGGGCCACGGACCTCGAGGCGGCGATTCGCGAAGCCTCCTCCTCGCTGCCGGCGGGACTCGTCGGCCGCATCGTGCTGGTCTCCGACGGCAGGGAGAACCGGGGAAGCATTACGCGTGCCGCCTGGCAGGCGCAACACCTGGGCCTCCCCGTCGATAGCTACGCCCTGAAGGGGCGCGCCAAGCCCAACCTGCGGATCGAGTCGCTGAATCTGCCGGACCTGGCTTTCACCGGCGAGCGGTTCCCCATCGAAGCGGTGGTCAGCTCGCCACTCAAAACCTCCGGCGTGGTCGAGATCCACGCCGAAGGCCGCCTGCTGGGGTCGAATCCGGTGGCGCTCGAAGCCGGAGAGAATTCGCTGCGGGTGTTTTCCAGCATCAGTGCGCCTGGCGCCATCGATATTTCGGGTGTCATCAAGACGACCGATCTGGGCGAAGTGCGTTTCGAGCGGGCGCTGATGGTGCGGCGGCCCCGCGTTCTGTATGTCTCCGAGGATCCGCCGGCGGTGGAGAAGCACCTGGCGGCGGTCTTCGAAGCGGCCCGCTTCCAGGTGGACCGGGTGGCGAATCTGGAAACCGCGAGCCTGTCCGAGTACCAGCTTGTCGTGTTCAACAACCACAACCTCGAGGCGATTCGCGGGCTGCGCAAAGCGGACGTCGAGAGCTATGTGAAGGAGGGCGGTGGGGTGCTGGTGATCGCCGGCGAGCAGAACATCTACATCGAAGGCAAGAAGGAGGAAGATCCGCTCGAGCGGGCGTTGCCGGCCAGGCTGGCGCCCCCGCGCTCGCCCGAGGGCACCATGGTGGTGCTGATCGTCGACAAATCCTCCTCGATGGAAGGACGCAAGATGGAGCTGGCGCGGCAGGCTGCCATCGGCGTCATCGAGAATCTGCGCCCCGTCGACATCGTGGGCGTGCTGATCTTCGACAACTCCTTCCAGTGGGCCGTGCCCATCCGGCGCGCCGAGGAGCGCGGCGCCATCAAGCGTCTGGTGGCCGGCATCACACCGGACGGCGGCACGCAGATCGCGCCGGCGTTGAGTGAAGCCTACCGGCGGTCGATTCCCGTCAAAGCCACCTTCAAGCACATTGTGCTGTTGACGGATGGGATTTCCGAGGAAGGCGACAGCATGAACCTCGCCAAGGAAGCCGCCCAGACGCGTGTCACCATCTCGACGGTCGGTCTGGGCCAGGATGTCAATCGGGCGTATCTGGAGAGAATCGCCAGCTTCGCCAAGGGAAAAGCCTACTTCCTGAACGATCCTTCGGGCCTGGAGCAGATCTTGCTGCGGGACGTCATGGAACACACCGGCTCGACGGCAGTGGAAAAGCCGGTCGGCCCCGAGGTGGCCAAGAATACGGAGATTCTGGAGGGCGTCGACATGAGCACGGCGCCGCCCCTGAAAGGCTACGTGAAATTTATCGCCAAACCGACGGCGGAGACCATTCTCAGAATCGACAAGCGGGACCCGCTGCTGGCGCGCTGGCAGTACGGGCTTGGCCGCGCCGCCGTATTCGCTTCCGACGCCAAGGCTCGGTGGGCCGCCGACTGGATCGGGTGGAAGCACTACGACCGGTTCTGGGCGAACCTGCTGCGAGACCTGCTGCCGCATACACAGCGCGGGGAAGCAAAGCTCGAATACGACAGCGCCAACGGGGATCTGGTAGCCGAGTACCGGCTTGGCGCACGGGCCATCGAGCCTGCGCCGCCGCCGGCGATCTTTGCCTTCGGCCCCGATGGCTTCCAGCGCACGGTCGAGCTGCGCAAAACGGCCCCGGGCGCTTTTTCCGGGCGCGTCCCGATCGGCAACCGGCGCGGCCTTTTCCGCGTGCGCCCTTTGGCCGAATCGGCGGCGTTTCCCGAAGTCGGCCTGTATCGGCCCGAAGACGAGCTCAATGACTTCGGATCGGACGAATTGCTGCTTAAGCAGGTGTCCGCTTTTACCGGTGGCCGCTTCCAGCCGCGGCCACAGGAAGTCTTTCAAGCCGGCGGGCGCGCCGTGCCGGCGACGATGCGGCTGTGGCCTGGACTGCTCGGGCTGGCGGTGGCGCTCAACCTGGCCGAGCTGCTGCTCCGCAAGTGGAAGGGGCTGCTGATGTTCTTTCAAAGGCCGCAGGCCGCTTGATCTGCCTGTGGCGGCCACCACCCTCGATGGTGTAAACTAGCGGTTTGTGGCTGATGATGGCGCATCTCGCGGTGCGTCCCCTCTCTTCGGGCCTCCCAAATTCATAACGCAAAGAAACTGAGAGTTCCTATGTATGCAGTGATTGAAACAGGCGGGAAGCAGTATCGCGTGTCTCCCGGCGATGTCATCCAAGTCGAAAAGCTGGACGGGGAAGCCGGCGCGGCAATCGAGTTTGACCGCGTTCTGGCGGTGAGCACCGGTACCAGCCAGCTCTTGTCGGGGGAGGCAGCGGCATCAGCCCGGGTGCGCGGCACCATCCAGAAGCAGCTTCGCGGCGACAAGATTCTGGTCTTCAAGTTCAAACGCAAAAAGCAATATAAGCGGACCATGGGCCACCGGCAAGACCTGACCGCGGTGGCGATCCACGAAATCCTGGTCTGATTCGAGGAACCGGCAATGGCACACAAGAAAGGTTTAGGCAGTTCCAAAAACGGCCGTGATTCGAATGCGCAACGGCTCGGCGTCAAGGTCTTCGGCGGTCAATTGGTGACCGGAGGATCGATCATCGTCCGGCAGCGAGGAACGTTGTTCAAGCCGGGCGAGAACGTCGGGCGAGGCAAGGACGACACTTTGTACGCCAGGGTGCCGGGCATTGTCGAATTCCGCAATCGCGGGCGTATGGGCAAGTTCATCAGCGTTCGGGCGGAAGAGCCGGCGCCGGCGCAGTAGCAAACCGGGGACACGGCAGCCTGTCCCGATGTTTATTGACGAGGCGCGCGTCTACGTCAAGGCCGGCGACGGCGGCAACGGCTGTGTCGCGTTCCGGCGTGAGAAGTATGTTCCACGCGGCGGTCCCAGCGGCGGCGACGGCGGCCGCGGAGGCGATGTCATCTTCGTAGCCAGCCCGCACTACAACACGCTCCTCCACTTCCGTTACAATCCCGAGCACAAGGCTGATCGAGGCCGCCACGGCGAAGGCAGCAACAGGACGGGCCGGGATGGGGCGACACTGGAAGTGCCCGTGCCGGTGGGCACCGCCGTTCATGACGAGGCGACTGGTGAATTGATCCACGACTTCACCGGGCCCGGTGAGCGCTTCCTGATCGCTCGCGGCGGGCGTGGCGGGCGTGGCAATCAGCATTTCGCCACGCCGGTGCATCAGGCGCCCACTGAGCATGAAGATGGCCGGCCCGGTCAGGAACTCCGTCTGCGCCTCGAGTTGAAGCTGCTGGCGGACGTAGGTCTGGTCGGCTTTCCCAACGCCGGCAAGTCCACTCTGATCTCGCGCATCTCCGCGGCGCGTCCCAAGATTGCCGATTACCCCTTCACGACGCTCGAACCGCATCTGGGCGTGGTGCGCCTTTCCGACAACCGCACGTTCGTCGTCACCGATATCCCCGGCCTGATCGAAGGCGCACACAAGGGCGCCGGCCTCGGTGTCCGATTCCTCCGCCACATCGAGCGCACCAAAGTCCTCGTGCACCTGGTGGACGTCTCCGAAGCAAGCGGGCGCGATCCCGTTGAGGATCTCCGGGTGATTCTTAAAGAGCTGGGCAGCTTCCGCCAGGATCTGCTGCACAAGCCGATGCTGGTGGTGGCGGCGAAGATGGACATCGCGCAGGACCCGGATCGCGTTGCACGGCTGAAGCGAGCCGCCAGGCGCCGCAAGATGCCGTTCGTCAAAATCTCCGCGGTCACCGGTGAAGGCCTCGATGAGCTGCTTTTCGCCGCCGCCCAGAAAGTGTTCCAGCAATCCTGAGACGCGGTCCCCAGGACTACCCGAAGTTCGTCACAACCACTCCCTGACGGTCGTGGCTCGGAAACTGCGCGTTGATTCGACAGCGGTTACTGAGCCGCGCACGTTAGCAAGCGGTCTGGTGACGAACTTCGACTACCGGGCGCAGCAAGCCTGTGTTGACACCAGCGCTGACGGAGAGATCGTGCGCGATTGCGCGAAGTAGTTCTGCTGCGAAAGATTGCGGTACACGGACCCCGCCACCGCTGACGCCACGCCGCCGTTGGCCGGCCGCCCGCCCGTCAGCAGCACCACCACCACCAGTTTGTTGCGGCCCACGTCGTTGAAGGAGCCGAACCAGCCCAGATGCGTCGGCGACCGCTCGTCCGTACACGTGCCGGTCTTGCCCAGAATCGGTTCGCTGTTGTTGAGGCCTGCCCGGCGCGCGGTGCCGTATTCGACGGCGCCCATCATGCCCGGCTTCACCTCCGGAATCCACTGGCGGATGTCGATGTGGCGCTTGACGCGCGGGAGGAAGTTGGCCACCTCTTCCTGGTTCCGGGGATGTTGCAGGTAGTAGAGCGTTCCACCATTGGCAATCGAGGACAGCAATGCCGCCAGCTCGAGCGGCGTCAGCGTGATACTGGAGCCATAACTCGTCATCCAGCCCACGCCGCCGGGGGGCGGGGCCGCGGGCAAGATGCCCGGCTGTTCTGCTTCGATGCCCAATCCCGCACGCTCCCCCAATCCGAACAGCCGCGAGTAATACGTTACGCGATCAAAGCCCAGCTTGTCGCCCAGGGCGGCAAAGAACGGGTTGTTGGAAACCGCCAGCGCTTCGGTCAGATTCATCGAGCTGCGTCTCGCCAGCCGGATCATCGTGTTCCGCTCGATGATGCCTTCGCTCAGAGCAGCCAGGGCCGCCACCACCTTGATCGTCGAGCAGGGCTGGAATCCACTCCCCAAAGCCAGCTTCTGGTTTACCAGCGTGAGCACCCGCCCAGTGTGGGGATCCGCGACTACCACCGTTCCGTTATACGGCCCCAGCGCCTCGACGGCTGCCCGGCGCACCTGCTGGTCTTCTCCGTCTGTCCAGTCACCGTCTGTCGAATCGGCGAACGTCGGTTGGCGCCATGGTCCCGTCCGCACCACACCCTTGGTCCTGCTGTAGGAAGCAGGCCTGACCGTGGCCCTGGACGGCTGGATCGTCCTCGCGGGGGCCTTGGCGCCGGGTGTTGCCGCGGCTTTCTTCTTTTGGGTGCTGACGGCGGACAAAGCCTTTGAGGAGGAAAGGCTGACCAGAATCAGAAGGACAAGGATACGGATCAGTGCGTCGCGGAACATGACTCCCCTGTGTTTACTATCGGATGGTCAGGGCAGAAGATGTGCCCTCCAACAGACATACTTCCGTATTCTCTTCAAAACAACCGGGATTCGTCAAGCGGCAGTCCATCCGCCGTCAATGGGAAAGATCGAGCCGTTGACAAAAGCCGCCTGCTCGGAGCAAAGATAAAGCGCAAGATGCGCGATCTCTTCCGGCCGCCCCATCCGCCCGATTGGCTGCCGCGCATGCAACTGCGCACGCATTTCCTCTTTTTCATGCCTGTGGTATTTGTCCAGGTACCCCTCGACGAACGGCGTTTCCACCGTCCCGGGAGCGATGCAATTCACGCGGAAATGAGTCGGGTAGTCGACCGCAAGCTGACGAGTCATGGCGACGACAGCGCCCTTGGTGGCGCAATACGCGAAGCGCCGTTTCACGCCGATCAGTCCGGCCACCGAACTGATGTTCACCATGGACCCACGCGAAGCGATCAGCAGCGGAACAGCGGATTTCGTCACCAGAAACATACCTTCGACGTTGACTCGGAAGAGCCGCTGAAAGTCCTCGAGGGAGGTTTCTTCCACGCCGCCCACCAGCCCGATGCCCGCATTGTTCACCAGGATGTCGAGCTTGTCGATGGAAGCGAACATCCGGCTAACGGAGTCCTGGCTGGTTATGTCGCACTCGATTGCTCGCGAACCAGGCAATTCGGCGGAGAGCTTGCCGGCAGCTTCCGGATTCAAATCGCAGATAAGAACCACAGCCCCTGCCGCGGCAAACACGCGGCAGGTGGCTTCTCCGATGCCGCTGGCGCCGCCGGTCACCAGGGCCACGCGATGGTCAAGTCGGAAGGGAGCGCTCATCCGTTTTCAATCGCGCACTACGGCCGCGGCGCCGGGCATCAAAATACGAACCGCGCGCTGACCTGTGCCCGGCGCGCATTGGTGCCGTCGGGAAAGCCCTGCGACGCCGAGCCCTCGCCCAGCCGGGGCGTTGGCCGCAAGACGCCGGCAGTCGCCGAGAACGCCTGCCCGTTCACACTTGTGTTGGAGACGTGATTGAACACGTTGAACGCCTCAAACGAGAGGTGAAGCTGGAAGCGGTCAGTGAACGGCAAAATCTTTGTCAGCCGCGCGTCCCAGCGGTAGACCTGATCGATGTCCAGGCTCGCTGCCGGCAGGAACGGCACGCGGGACGATGCGCCCAAGCCGTTGAGGGTGCTGGTAAAGGCCGCTCCCGTGAACGGAGAGCCCGAAACGAAAACCGTCGGCGTCTGAGGCTGCGCGGACGCCAGCACCACGATGTTGGCAAGCTGCCAGTTGTTCAACAGGTATTTGGCCGCCCCGGAGCTGCTCCTCGAAAACCGCGGCGTCACAATCGCTGTCCCGACAAACCGGTGCCTCTGATCGAGCGCCGACGAAGACTTGTCTCCTCGATAGTCTCCATTGAACAAACCGCCAGGACCGCCCGAGAAAAAGATGTTGTTGTTCCCGCCGCCCTGGTTGAAGTCGATGGCGTGCGACCAGGTGTAGGCGACCGAGCCTTCCCACGCGCTCGAGAAGCGCTTGCGCATCTGAGCCACCATCGCGTTGTAGTACGAATTGGCGCCGTGCTCGACCTGGTTGACGCGGCGCCAGCGGGTGTCGGTTCGGCTGGCCAGGCGATAGGCCGGCGTCGTGTAAGTGCCCACATCCACGTTGCTGGCATCCTGAATGCGATAGGTAACGGGAGCGCCGAGCGGTCCGATGTTCAGATCGCGCACCGTCGTCAGGTGCAGCCCGCGCGACCAGATGTAGGACACGGTCAGACCGAGGTTACGCGTCAGCTCACGCTCGATGCCGATATCGCCCTGCTCGGTGTACGGATTCCTGAAATCCGGCCCGGCGAAGGTCACGTCCACCGTGCCCGCCGGGGGATTTCGGTCAATGCCTGGAAGCGTGCGGGGGAACACCGGCCCGATCGCCTGGTCCGCGGCTACCGATCCGTTCAGGCTGATCTGCTTCTGATAGATGCCATTCTCCAGGTAGAACGTGTTCAGCAAACCGGCCTGAATGCGCGCATGAAAGATCCCGTAGCCGGCGCGCAACACCGTCTTTTCATTGAAGGAATACGCGATCCCGATGCGAGGCGCGAAATTCGTCTTCGGCGACCGCACGACGCCGGTCTGCGGATAATCGGGATTCACCAGAATCGGCTGCGACAGGTGCGCAAATTCATATCGCAGCCCATAGTTCAGCGTCAGTTTGCGCGATATGCGGAACTGGTCCTGCACGTACCAGTTGATGTCCTGGATGGTCGCATCGGCCACCGGGTTGCCAAAACGCTGTGAATACGTCTGCCACCGCTTGGCGCCGGTCGTATTGCCGGAAAAATCCATCGCGAACGCCGTGAATGTCGGATAGGTGTAGGTGCCATTGCGATTGCGAAGAATATTGTTGTAGTCGCGTGTGTTCACGTAGTCAAAACCGAACTTCGCGGTATGCTTGCCGAAGGTCCAGGTGAAGTTATCCGCGAGCTGATGCCGATTCTCGCTCGGGTTCAGCCGCGGGTAGGTATCCGCCACCCCCAGGTTCCCCTGGCTCTCCACCGTAAGCTGAATGCGCCCGGTTTGAGGTGGGATCAGGCTCTCGGCCACATCGTCGAACAGCCGGTCCTTGAACCACCCATAGCGCAGTTCGTTGACCATCGTGACCGTGGGAACCGAGGTCCAGGCCAGCCGTGCGTACCGCGTGCGCACCGTCGAATTGGCGTTGTTGCCGACGCCATTGCCGTTGTTCAGCACCGCCTGCGTCTGGATGCCGTTGGGCGAGATCCAGCGCAGGTAATTGAAGCTGGCGCTGATCGTGTGCCTGTCGGTGGGACGCCAGTCCAGCTTTCCGAAGCCCAACTCGCTGTCGGCGCGCCGGTCGAGCACCTGAAACTGGCGGTCGAGAAGACGAAGCGCCCCATCGCATTGCGCCGGCGTCGCATTGCACGTTCCGACGAACCTGCCGTTGGCGTCAAACAGCGGCGGCCGCGTCAGCGAGGCCACCAATGGGAACTTGCGCCGTGTGGTTTCCACGTTAAAGAAGTAGAACAGCTTGTCTTTCTTGACCGGCCCGCCGATGGACGCGCCCAACTGATGCCGGACTTCCGGCGGGTTCAGGTTGGCGTAGGGATCGCGGGCGTTCAGCGAGCGGTTGCGGAAGAACCAGTAGCCGGTGCCGTGCATCGCGTTGGTTCCACTGCGCGTCAAGGTGTTGATGACCCCGCCCGAGGCCCGCCCGTACTCGGCGGAGTAGCCGTTGGACAGCACTTCGAATTCCTGGACGGCGTCCTGCGAGATCTGCGTGGTGATCCGCGTGCGGCCGGCATTCTCGTTGTAGAACTGGTTGGTGGTGTCGTTGCCGTCGGTGAGGAACGCGTTGCCGCCGGCGATGCCGCGGAAGCTCACGAGGCCAAAAGTGCCGTCAGACACGACGGCCGGTGTCAGCAGCACAAACGAGTCCACTCGCCTGCCGTTGATCGGCAGGTTCGAGATCTGCTTTTCGTTCACCACCTGGGCGACCCCGGTCCTGGTGCTCTCGACCAGAGGCGCCGACTCGACGACCTGCACCTGCGTCGCCGCCGACGCCACTTGCAGCGTCACGTCGAGGTTGAGGTTCTGACCGACCTGGAGTTGCATATCGCGGCGCTCGAACGGGGTAAAACCGTCTTTGGTCACGCTGACTGCGTAGCCCGGCGAAGGCGCCAGCGCGTGCGCCGTGAACACACCGGCATCGTTCGATTCCACCATGCGGCGGATTCCCTTGCTGTCGTTGCCGATGGTCACTTTGGCGGCCGGAACCACGGCGCCGGAGGCGTCGCGGACGACGCCGGAGATGGCCGCCAGGCCGGCTGTGGATTGGGCATAGACGAGCCCCAGTCCCACCCAAAGACAAAGCGAAAAACGTAAGCTGGTTTGAAGCACAAAGACCTCCTATGGTTCCAGCATACCGGATCGAGGCTTGCGGGAGCTTGCGAAAAAGGGACAATGGAGTCTCAGAGCCATCTGAATGCGCGTCTCTTTCGGCAGTTGGGCCTTCCTGTACGGTCCCTACTCCAGCCAGCCTGTTCCCTTGGACGACGTTTGCAGCCGCCTGGCCGAGGCCGGCTACGACGGCGTCGAGATCTGCGGCTTCCCGCCCCACCTCACACTGGAGCGATACGCCACCGCCTCTTCCCGAAAGCACGTCCAGCGGCTTCTCGACGACCTGGGGCTGGGCATTTCCGGTTACGTGCCGGATCTCACCATGATGAATCCCACCGTCGAGGGCAACCGCAAGAAATACCTGGATCTGCTCCGCCGTCATGTCGAGGTGTGCGCCGACCTCGGCAGCCCCACGCTGCGCGTGGACACCGGCGCCGCGCCCGGCTCGATTCCTGAATCCGAATACGCGGATACGGCCGACCGGCTGGCTTCTTTGTGGCGCGACGCCGCCGAAGCGGCCGCAGAGGCTCGAGTCCGGATGGTATGGGAGTTCGAGCCGGGTTTCGCCTTTAACAAGCCCTCCGAAGTGGTCGACATCTTCGAGCAGGTAGGGCACCCCAACTTCCAGGTCCTGTTCGACACCTGCCACGCTTACCTGTGCGGCGTTGTCGGAGCGCGTCAACAGGGCGACCCGGAAACACTGGCCGGCGGGGTCGGCCAGTTCCTGGATCTTCTCAGCGGCCGCATCGGCCACATCCACATCGTGGATACAGACGGCACTCTGTACGGTGAAGAAACCAGCCGCCACTGCCCGTTCGGCATGGGCGTCATCGATTTTCCAGCGCTGGCTGAGAAGCTGAAAGCCGTGCCCGGCGTGAACTGGTGGTGCGTCGACCTTTCCTTCTGGCCCGGAAGCTGGGACTTGCTCGAGCCGAGCCTGAACTACGTTCGCCGGCTGCTCGGCTAATGTGCCTGTCATTAAATAAGTGTTGCCAACCGCTCCCTAACGGTCGCGGCTCGGAAGCGCTTTCTGAGCCGCGCGCGTCAGCAAGCGGTCCCGAACGGCCCTAATGTGCCCGCTCGATCGGGATGCCGCAACGCACCAACGCCGCTTCCACCTCGCACTCGGTCAGCCGCGACGCGTCAAACTCGACGTCGATCCCGGTGAGGGACCCAGGATTGAGCAGGACGCGCTGGATGCCATAGACGCCGTGCACCCGGGCGATCGCATCCAGTTCGTCCTCGCCCAGCGGGCGCACCAGTTTGTAATGGAGATCCACTTTGGTCATCGTTCCCTGTGTAGCATAGCTCCGGGTGCGTGCAAGAAACCCCCGCCAATATGCTACAGTCATTCGCATTCCACTGGTGGCGCGATGAACGACTACATCTCTCCGGTCTCTCCTCAAGAGCGCATTTCCGCCCTGGACATGCTCCGCGGCGCGGCCGTCCTGGGAATCCTGCTGATGAACATCATGGCTTTCGGTTTGCCCATGGCCGCCTACCTGAATCCTTCCGTCGCCGGCGGCGCGGAAGGACCAAACCTGGCCTTTTGGTTCGTCAATCAGGTCCTGTTCGAAGGCAAGATGCGCGCGATTTTCTCCATGCTCTTCGGAGCAGGCTCTTTGCTGCTGCTGGCGCGCGCCGAAGAACGCGGCGCAGGCCTGTTTGCCGCCGACATTTACTACCGCCGCACATTGTGGCTGGTCGTGATCGGGTTGATCCACGCCTATCTTGTCTGGTCCGGCGACATCCTCTTCTTCTACGGCGTCGTCGGACTCACCCTGCTGCCTTTTCGCAGCATGTCCGCCCGGGGCCTGCTGGTGTTCGGCTGTTCGATCTTTCTCGTGTTAAGCCTGATGACTGCCGGCGTCTCCAGTGAATTCACCGAGCTCAAGTCCAAGGCCGAGCAGGCACAAGCCGGACGCAAGGCGGGGAAGGAATTGACCGCTGACGAGGAGGAATCCATCCGCGGCTGGGAAGGCTTCCTCAAAGAAAACAAACCTGATCAGAAAACGGTGGACAAGGAGATTCAGGATCATCGTGCAGGGTATCTGGCCAATCTCAAGCTCAGGGCCGGCCAGGTCGTGACCATGCACACCGTGTTCTTCTACCGTTACATCGGATTCGACGTCGCGGGCGCATTCCTGATCGGCATTGCTCTGTTGAAGCTGGGTGTGCTTTCCGCGCAGCGCGGCAGCGCATTCTACGCCAGACTGATGCTGTTCGGCTACGGACTCGGCCTGCCGCTCAATGCATTCACCGGATGGATGTGGATGCAATCCGGCTGGGACCCCATCGCCATGTTCCGCTACATCTACTCCGGCCTCGAGTTCGGCCGGCTGCTGGTAGCGCTCGGCCATATTTCCGTTCTCATGCTGCTCTACAAGGCGGGACTGTTTCGGTTCCTCACGCGCCGCCTGGCCGCCGCCGGACAGATGGCGTTGACCAACTACCTCACGCAGTCGGTGGTCTGCACGATCCTGTTCAACGGTTACGGCTTTGGCCTGTTCGGCAAGCTCGAGCGCATCCAATTACTCTACGTCGTCTTCGCCGTCTGGCTTTTTCAGTTGATCGTGAGTCCCATCTGGCTCGGCCGCTTCCGCTACGGACCGCTGGAATGGGCCTGGCGCTCGCTGACGTATTGGGAAAAGCAACCGATGCGGTTGCGGGAGAGTACGCCGGCTGGAGAAGCGGCCCCCGCCACGGCTTAGCAGCTAGACTCTCCGCACCGAGGCATAGTAGGCCCCGCACACATCCTCGCCCTGCGCATCCTGAAACCAGCCGTGCAGCGTCGTCTTCGTTCCGCCCTTTAGCGTTACGCGAAAGACCGCGGCCTTGTCGCCCGGCTTCGTCTTCGCCGATTGCTCCTGACCGGCGATGGCCAGCCGAGCGGCGGCGATCGGCAGCGCTTTGCCTTCGGGCAACTCGCCCGCCGTCAAGTTTTTTGCCGGGCAGGGTGCGTTCAACGGGAGCGATCGCGTAAATGGCCAACGCGCCAGCGAGATCTCATAGTCGCCATCCCGCTCGATCAGAACGCTCCACGGCCCGCCTCGAGGGCCGCCCTGGGCGCTTAGGACCGCATTCACGTTGTCGCAGTAAATCTCCTCCCAGTCCGAGCTCGACAGATACGCGGTGTTCACCTGCGACGCCCCCAGGCTGATGGGCTGGAACTCGAGCAGCCCGGGCTCGACTCGCCCCCACCACGATTCGTAGTGATCGCGCATCCTTTTCACCACCGCGGGATTCTGCTTCGCCAGGTCGGTTTGCTCGCCTGCGTCGGCGTAGAAATCGTACAACTCTTCGCCGCGGATCAGCCGCCACTTGCCCCAGATGACGCAAGAATCCCACTTCTTGAGAAGCTGCCCGTACTGCACCACCAGCATGCGATCGGTGAGCGTGTTCTGCCCGCCCTTCAGCAGTCCGGCGAGGCTGGTTCCATCGAAGTCCGCTCGAGCCGGTTTCTTCAGGCCGCAGAGGTCGATGAGCGTGGGCAGCATATCCTGCATCTGGGCCGGAACGCGGATGTCCCCGGCTGCTCGCAGCCCGCCCGCGGGCCAGCGCACGAAGCACGGCACGCGATGCCCGCCGTCGTAGATCTGCGTTTTGCGCGCGCGCATGCCTGCGTTGTAGACCGGGACGCCGGCGGTGCCGCCGTTGTCCGTCATGTAAATCAGGATGGTGTTCTCCCGAAGCCCGGTCTGGCGGAGGAACACTTCGAGCCTGGCGACGTTTTCGTCGAGGTTCGCGATCATGCCGAAGAAATTCGCCGGCAACCCAGGCTTCTGATAGGGTGCGGCGTATTTATCCGCCACCCAGGCCGGCCCATGCGGCGTGTTGGTTGGCAGGTAGCAGAAGAACGGCTCGCCCTTTTCGTGCCGCCCGCGCATCCACTTCATCGCCTCGTCGAACCAGAAGTCGGTGCAGTAACCGGAGAACTGCTTCACCATTCCCTTGTCCTGGTAGCGCCCGTTGAAATAATCATTGTCGAACTCAGGCGCAGAGCTGAGCCCCCAGCCGTGGAAATACTTCGCTTCCTGGAAGCCGCGCTCCATCGGGCGGTAGGGGAAGTTGTCGCCGACGTGCCACTTGCCGAAGACGCCGGTGGCGTAGCCGCTGCCGGCGAAGGCATCCCCCATCGTTGGCAGATTCCTGCGCAGCACCGCCCGGCCCGCGGTCACCGATGTCGCGCCGTTCCGGCAAGCGTCCTGCCCGCTCAGCAGTTGCCCTCTCGTGGGCGTGCACATCGGGGCGGCGTGGAAATCCGTGAAGCGCACGCTCTCGCCGTGCAGTTTGTCGAGCGCCGGAGTCTTCAGCACCGGATTGCCGTGGCACGACAAGTCCCCGTAACCCTGATCGTCGGTGAGCAGCACAATGACATTTGGACGCCGTGTCTGGGCGAAGGCAGTGGACGCCAGCCCGGCGGTGTGGAGAAAAGCCCGTCTCGTCGGAATGCGAACCGGCATACGATAACTTCATATCACAACCAGACTTATCGGGGACAGGGTAGCCTGTCCTCGGTTTTCTGATCTACGATAAGTGGGGGTTCAAATCGGTTTTCTGATCTACGATAAGTGGGGGTTCAAATGGATGCTCGAGGCCGCACACTCGTTGTCCTGATGATTGCCATCGGCGGTCCCGCCGCCTGGTGCCAGAACCTGGGATCGCTCAAGAACGTCAGCGTACCGAAAGCGCCCAACCTCGAAAGATATGTCCGCGACCAGGACGCATTGATCGCGCTGGGAAAAGCTTTGTTCTGGGACATGCAGGTCGGCAGCGATGGCCGAGTCGCCTGCGCCACCTGTCATTTCCATGCCGGCGCCGACCATCGCGTTCAGAACCAGTTGTTCAATCCGCTCGATTCCTTTCGTCCCAACTACACGCTGACTCCCAAAGACTTCCCCTTCCACATGCTCTCCAACGTGGAGGACAACCGCTCGACACTGCTGCGCGACACCGTGCAGGCCGCCGGGTCGGCTGGTGTGTTCCGTCGCATGTTTTCCGATCTCGGCGCGGATGGCATCTCCGATGACGGCTTCGACGCCGGTGATGCGCCCGCCTTCAGCGTCGGCGGGATCAATGTGCGCCAGGTTACCGGGCGCAACACCCCCACGGCGATCAATGCCGTCTTCTACTTCCGCAATTTCTGGGACGGGCGCGCCAGCAACATCTTCACTGGCCTGACGCCGTTTGGCGACTCCGACCCACGGCCCAATGTGCTCGCGGAGAGCAACGGGCAACTGACGGCGGAGCGCGTTCGGCTCGAGAATTCGAGTCTCGCGTCCCAGGCTGTCGGCCCTCCGATGAGCAGCGTCGAGATGTCCTACGATGGTCGCACCTGGCCGAAACTCGGCAAGAGAATCCTGGCGTTGCGCCCGCTGGCGCTGCAAAAAGTGGCGCCGGACGACAGCGTACTGGGACCGTTCGCCGGCCGGGAGGGCCGCGGTTTGCTGCCCGAGCATACTTATCTGGGGTTCGTGCAAGCGGCGTTTCAGCCCCAATACTGGAGGTCTTCCGAGCTTGTGGCCGCGGCCCCGGCCTCAGGCTCCAGAGATTTCACGCAGGCGGAATTCAACTTTGCGCTGTTCTTCGGCCTTGCGATCCAGGCCTATGAAGCGACGCTCGTTTCCGATGACTCGCGCTTCGACCGGTTCTCGGAGGGGGACGGCGGTGCATTGACGGTCTTGGAACAAGCCGGGCTGCGGGTATTCCAGGGCTCAGGCCGCTGCACGTTCTGCCACGTAGGACCGGAATTCAGTGGCGCCAGCTTCACCAGCGTTCTGCAAAGAGGCGCGGTCCAACCGGCGCGCAACGGCACGGTGGCCGATACAGGTTTCTTCCGGACCGGCGTCCGGCCCATCGCCGCCGACAGCGGCCTCGATGCCCGCGACGATTTCGGAAAGCCCTTCTCCGTGGCGGCGGTACAAAACGCCGGCGCGAGTCTGGGCATCCGCGGCGCTTTCAAGACGCCCACTCTGCGCAATGTCGAGTTCACCGGACCTTTCTTTCACAACGGCGGGCAGGCGACGCTCGAACAGGTGGTCGAGTTCTACAACCGCGGCGGCGACTACATCGACGATGGCAACCTGGGCCGGGGCATCCGGCGTCTGAATCTCAGCTCAGGGGACCGGGCTGCGCTGGTCGCCTTCATGAAGTCGCTCAGTGATGACCGCGTGCGATTCGAGCGGGCGCCGTTCGATCATCCGGAACTCTGCGTCCCTGCCGGACACATGGAAATACTGCCCAATGTCCTGCAACCGCAGAGCGCCGATCCGCGCTTCCGCCTGAGTGCTGCCGATAAGTGGGCCGCGGTTCCCGTTGTTGGCCGGCGGGGGAATGCGGCGCCGCTTCAGACGTTCGACGAGCTGCTTATTGGCGCGGGCGCGGATGGCTCACGAGCGCACACGATGACGGAGGCTTGCACCGTTCCGTGAAGCTGTGGCGATTTGCTCTCGTGCTGGCCGGTTTGGGCTGCCTTCACGCGCAGACCTTGAGCGTGGTGTCGGCGGCCAGCTTCGAGCGCGGCGCGCTGGCGCCGGACATGATCGCCATTGGCATCAGCGCCGCGATCACGGCGGTTCCGGCGGAGGCCACCGGCTCGGCGCTGCCCGGCGCCCTGCTGGGTTACTCGATCACGATTCGCGACAGCCAGGGCAAAGATGCCCCTGCTCCTCTGTTCAGCATCGCCAACGGGCAGATTAAGTTCCTCGTGCCAGGCGGTGTCGCCGAGGGCAACGCCACCGTGATGCTTCGCGGGCAGGAGAGGGAGCTGGCGACCGTGAATGTCCGCATTGCGCCGGTTGCGCCGGGAATCTTTACGGCCAACGCTTTGGGGTCAGGGGCGCCTTCCGGGCTGGTTCTGATCGAAGGCGCGGATGGGTCCAGGACGATAGCCGAGCTGTTCCAGCGCGCCTCCGGAGAAGGCTTCCTGCCCCGACCGTTCTCGCTCAGCGGCGGCCAGGTCTACCTGCTGCTGTTCGCAACGGGGATTCGCGGCTGGCGCTCCGAAATCGCGGCTGCCCTCGGTGGAAAGCCGGTTCCGGTTGCGGGCGCCGCCGCCCAAGGGACCTATGCCGGTCTCGACCAGGTGAACGTCGGGCCGCTTCCTTCGGATCTCGCGGATCGCCGGGGCGAGCTGGATATTGTCGTCACCGCGGACGGCGCGGCCTCGAACCGTGTGACCGTCGCCTGCAACCCGCCGGGGCTTGGCGAGTGGGGCACACGCGCACAGTTGCTGGATGCGAATTCGGAGATGGCGGTCGGCGAAGCCGGCGGAAAGATCTTCGTCCTCGGAGGCTATCCATCGAATCGCCAGACGCAAGCCACCGTGCAGCTCTACGATCCGGTGGATGACCGTTGGGAAATGACAACCCCGATGCCCATCGCCCTCAACCACAACATGGCGGCGACCGTGAACGGCAAGCTGTACATGATCGGCGGCCAGACCACCGACGCCGGCGCGGGCAATTTCAGCGATCGTGTTTTCGAGTACGACCCCGGCGCGAGAGAGTGGCGGGAACGCTCGCGCATGCCCACCGCGAGAGGCGCGGGCGTGGCGGCCGTGGCGGACTCAAAGATCTACGTCGCCGGAGGCAGGCCGCCGCGCGGCGCCGACTTTGCCGTCTACGATCCGCAAGCCGACTCGTGGCGCACCTTGCCCGATCTGCCCACCGCCCGCAACCACCTGGCAGCAGCGGCCATCGGCGGCAGGATCTACGTTGTTGGCGGGCGATTCGAAGCCGGTTTTCAAAGCCCGCAGACCAATGTTGTCGAGGTGTACGATCCGGCGGCGAATTCGTGGTCCACGCGCTCGCCGATGCCGAAACCTCGCGGCGGCATCAATGGTCTGGAAGCCTACGGCTGCCTCCATGTCTTCGGTGGCGAGGGGAATGCAGGCGCGCCCAATGGCCTGCACCCGGAGCACGATGTCTACAATCCCGTCACCAACGCCTGGACCAGCCTTCCCTCGATGCCGGTTCCGGTGCATGGCGTCACCGGAGCCGTTTTTCTGAATGGCCTGATCTATCTTCCCGGCGGCGGAACGAGTCAAGGCGGCAGCAGCGGCGGGCTGCAACACCAGGTTTACCGGCCAGGCATGGTTTGCCGCTGACGCGGCGTCCGTCAGGAAACGCATATACTGTCCAAAGGAAGATTCTTATGGACCGCCGTCAATTCCTTGGCGCCAGCCCTGCTGCGCTGGCGATGTTCCAATCCCAGCCTCCCAAGCGCGTCGGCCTGATCGGCTGCGGCTGGTACGGCAAGATCGACCTGCTTCGTCTGATCCAGGTCGCGCCCGTCGAAGTGGTCTCGCTGTGCGACGTGGACAAGCGCATGCTGGCGCAGGCCGCCGACATCGTGGCCACGCGCCAGGCGTCGAAAAAAACGCCGCGCACCTACGCCGATTATCGCGAGATGCTCCGGCAGAAGGATCTCGACATCGTGCTGATCGCCCCGCCCGATCACTGGCACTCGCTCATCATGATCGAAGCAGTGAAAGCCGGCGTCGATGTCTACGTGCAAAAGCCGATCAGCACGGACGTCGTCGAAGGCCAGGCCATGCTGGCCGCGGCGCGCAAGTACAAACGCGTGGTGCAGGTGGGCACACAACGGCGCAGCACGCCGCACCTGAGGGAAGCACGCGACCGCTTTATCAAAGAAGGCAAACTTGGCAAGATCGCTCATGTCGAGATCTGCTGCTACTACCACATGCGGGCCAACACCAATCCGCCGGACGCCGCTCCGCCCGATTACCTCGATTACGAAATGTGGACCGGCCCCGCGCCCATGCGTCCCTACAATGAGCTGGTGCATCCACGCCGCTGGCGCGCTTTCATGGAATACGGCAACGGCATCGTCGGCGACATGTGCATCCACATGCTCGACATGGTGCGCTGGACGCTCGATCTCGGCTGGCCTCAGCGCGTCTCGTCTTCCGGCGGCATTTACGTGCAGAAGAACAGCAAGGCCAACATCACGGACACGCAGACGGCGACGTTCTCCTTCGACGGCCTGGACGTGGTGTGGCAGCATCGCACCTACGGCCACGCGCCTGACCCCAAATACGCCTGGGGCGCCACTTTTTACGGCGACAAAGGCACGCTAAAGGCCGGCGTCTTCAGCTACGACTTCACTCACATGGGGAAGTGGGAAGAACCCGTGCACCGCGACGTCACCTATGAGTTGACGCGTTATCCGGAAGACAGAACCGAGGAAGCATTGGAACGCCATGTGGCGCCGGCCGTCCGCCACCACATGCTGGATCTGCTGTCGGCGGTCGCCTCGCGCGGCAAGCCAGTCGCCGACATCGAGCAGGGTTACATCTCGACAGCGAGCTGCATTCTGGCGAATCTTTCCTTGCAGCTCGGCCGGTCGCTCACCTGGGATCCCGTCAAGCAAGTGGTGGTGAATGACGCGGAGGCGAACCGCCTGCTGCGGCGCGCCTATCGCAAGCCCTGGGTGCATCCGGAGCCGAGCGCCGTCTGATTGTTTCATGAAGATTCTCGTTGTCGGCGGCGCCGGATACATCGGGAGCGCGGTCACCGGGCAACTGCTCGAAGCCGGCCACCGCACGGTCCTCTTCGATAACCTCAGCCGCGGCCATCGGGCCGCCATCCCCGCGGACGCGGAGCTGGTGATCGGCGATCTTGGCGACGCGGACACGCTCGACCGGCTGTTCCTTTCGCACCGCTTTGACGCTGTCATGCATTTCGCCGCGCTCATCGAAGCCGGTGAATCCATGCAGACGCCAGCGGTGTATTTCCGCAACAACACCGGCAACTCGATCCATCTGCTCGAGGCGCTGATCCGCCACAACGTCGGGCGCTTTCTTTTCTCCTCGACGGCCGCGCTGTATGGCAATCCCGAGTACACGCCGATCGATGAGACGCATCCGCTGGCGCCCACCAACGCCTATGGCGAATCGAAGCTGCTGGTCGAGCGCATGCTCGACTGGCTGCACCGGCTGAATGGTCTCCGCTACGCCAGCCTGCGTTACTTCAACGCCGCCGGAGCGGTGAGCCCGGACCGCGGCGAAGATCACCGTCCGGAATCGCACCTGATTCCGCTCACCCTCCGCGTGGCCCTGGGGCAGCGCGAACAGATCTCGATCTTCGGCACGGATTACCCCACACCGGATGGCGCCTGCGTACGCGATTACATCCACGTCTCGGACCTGGCAAGCGCGCACGTTCTGGCGCTCGATGCGCTGGCCGGGCATCCCAAGCTGATCTACAACCTCGGCAACGGGCGCGGCTTCTCGGTGCGCGAGGTGATTGAAACCGCACGCAAGGTGACGGGGCGTCCGATTCCTGCCGCCGAATGCCCGCGCAGACCCGGCGATTCGGCGGTCCTGGTGGCGTCCTCGGAAAAGATCCGCAAAGAGCTGGGATGGGCGCCGAAGCACCCGAGCCTGGAGGAGATCATCGGCAGCGCGTGGGAGTGGCATCGCCGGCATCCGACGGGATACGGGGATTGACGCCCCTGCTTTAGTTTGTCAGGGTTCAACCGCTCGGATTGGTATGCCTGTCACAAGGCTGTACAACACGCCGATTCGGAAGCT
>JACQDF010000176.1 GCA_016201205.1 Acidobacteriota bacterium | reverse complement strand
TCCAGCCGCTACAGGAGCATCGACCAACGATTCTTACGGGCTTCTGGCGATAGGCGATCCCGCGACCTCAAAGCGAGAATGGTGCAGCATATTGCTTGAGTGACGCCCCGACTCGTGCAGTTATTATTGCGTGGTCACTTAAGAAGGTATCCATCACCTAATCACGAGCGCGAGCTCGTGCTGTATCGGAAGGAAGGGGGCAACTATGGTGAGTTGATCAAGCTTGTAGCGAAGGATGCACGGGCAACGGAAATCAAGAATGAAAGAGTGCCCGGGTCGGGACGATTGGAGTTCGCCTATGTCCATTGGGAACCAGACTCCTCAAGCGTAATTGCGCTGCTATGCCAGGTCGAAGCGTTTCAGTACGGCTACGACTTTAGGAATCGCAAAGAAATGTCGTATGATGAAGCGGCCGAACAGTTACGGAAGCACATTCCCAAGGACTATTCATTGGACGATGCGACGTTGGCCAGACACGGTGGTGCGTCCTTCGCAGGGTCCACCGTGAACTGGGCGTGCAGTGAAGGTGCGGCAAGATATCCATTCAAGAGGTAGCCGATTTCTGCATAAATGGTGACGCCGAACAACGCGGCCCCGATGATCGGGCTATGAGACCGTTGGGCGGCGCCGGATGACACCAGTCGGCCAAGCCAGCACGTATCACTTCGGGTTTTGTAGTCTGGGTGTCGAGGGGGGCGAGCAGCGCGCGGTGGTGGTGACGCCTCGGGCAAGTCCCCGGTACGATGGCCCACTTGGCGGCATCCGGGCCATGCTTGCGCTTCAAGTAGGCGATGTGCCCCAGCTCCGGTGAACGTTGCGGATGCGGGCCGATCATATCGCACCGCATTGGATATAATCACAAAGGACAAGGAGACCCCCCATGAGCCTGGAACCCAGCCGCAGAGCCGCTCTTCAGACGATCAGCGCCGCTGCCCTCTCGACGCAAACTTCCCGCATTCTGGGAGCCAATGATCGCATCAACATCGCCGTCATCGGCATCGGCGGGCGCGGCACCTCGCATCTGAACCAGTACACAAAGATCGAGGACTGCCACGTGGCCGCCGTCTGCGATGTCAACCAGGCCGCTCAGGAGCGCGCGGTCGCGCTCGTCGAGCGTGTCAGAGGACACAAGCCGAAGGTCTACACCGACATGCGGCAGTTGTTTGAAGACAAGGACGTGAACGCCGTTTCCATCGCCACGCCGAATCACTGGCACGCGCTGTCAACCATCTGGGCCTGCAAGGCCGGCAAGGACGTGTACATCGAGAAGCCTGTCTGCCACAACGTGTATGAAGGCAGGCAGATGATCGCGGCGGCTCGCAAGTACAACCGTATGGTGCAAGCGGGCACGCAGAGCCGCAGCACGGCGCATAAGATCGAGGCGATGAAGCTGCTCGAAGATGGCGCCATCGGCAAGATCTACATGGCCAAAGGACTCTGTTATAAGCGGCGGCCGTCGATCGGGCGCAAGCCGGACCAGCCCACGCCGGCGGGCATCGACTGGAGCCTTTTCCTGGGCCCGGCCCCCATGCGCCCGTTCAATGAGAACCGCTTCAAGTACAACTGGCACTGGTTCTGGGACACCGGCAACGGCGACATCGGAAACCAGGGCGTGCATGAAATGGACGTCGCGCTGTGGGGTCTCGGCAAGACGGTTTTCCCGAAGTCCGTGGTGGCGACCGGCGGCAAGTTCGTCTATGACGACGACCAGGAAACGCCCAACACGCAACTGGCTTCGTTCAGTTACGGCGATGCCGAGCTGGTGTTTGAAGTGCGCGGCCTGGTGAGCCCGGAAGAGGGCCCGCTCGGCCACCGGGGAGGCAACGTAGTCGGAAACATTTTCTACGGCAGCGATGGCTATCTCGCCGTGGACGGGAGTGGATACTGGCTCTACAAAGGAGAAAAACGGGAACTGGCCAGGGAAGGTAAATCAGAGCGATCCGACGGAACGATGGCCCACATGGAGAATTTCCTCAAGGCTGTCAAGAGCCGCCGCCGCGAGGATCTGCACGCGGAAGTTGCGTTGAATGTGATTGCTTCGGACTATTGCCATCTGGCCAACATCAGCTACCGCGTTGGGCGCCGCTTGCAGTGGGATGCGGCCAGGGAACGGTTCAGGAACGACGCCGAAGCCGATGCGCTCCTCACCCGAAATTACCGGGCCCCATACGTAGTGCCCGAAAAGGTTTAGACTCAACTGAATGAGCCGTTGGGAACGACCGGACCGCGAGCTGCCCCCGTTTCGCCTGGCGAATCTGGAGGGGAAAGTGTGGAATCTGGAAAAGCTGGCCGGCAAGACGCTGGTGCTGAACGTCTGGGCCACCTGGAGCGCGCCGTGCATGCTCCAGTTGCCGTTCATGCAGCAACTCTACGACCGCTTCAAAGACCGCAAAGACGTCGCGGTGCTCACTCTGAACGTCGATGAAGACTCGCACTCGCTGCTGGAGTTTCTGGCCGAGCACTCGTACACGTTTCCCGTTTTGCTGGGGAATGTCTACGTAAATCAAGTGGTGCGTTTCCTGAGCGTGCCGCGCCTTTGGATCGTGGACGCCAAAGGCAAGTGGCAATGGGAGCAAGAGGGCTTCGACGCGATGGACGCTGGTTGGATCGGGGACGTCGAAAAGCGCACCAGCATGGTGCAGGAAGCGGCCGGCGGCTGACACCGCTTCCGTGCCCGTGATTAGCCGCGAAACACACCGCAGTATTGACGAATTCTGACGCCTTCGACCTACTCTACGTTCAGGTATCCGTTATATGCCGGTTACCTTAATCGACTAGCGAGAGTGAAGGTCCGGGATCTGATCCGATTGATCGAATCCGATGGATGGAAGCACGAAGCCGCACGTCGTGACTGTGCCAGGCAGTTTCGGCGATGAGATTCCGATTGAAACGCGGAAGGCGATCCTCAGGTCTGCGGGATTGGAGGACAAGGGATGAGCGTGAAGTATGCTGTCATTTTTGAGCTCGCCCAAGCGAACTGGGCTGCCTATGTTCCGGATCTGCCGGGTTGCATGACCACTGGCCGCACATTGGACGAAACGAAGCACAACATCCGCGAGGCGATTCAAGGCCACTTGGACACGCTGCGCCAGTGTGGAGACCCCATTCCCGAACCGTCCAGCCTGGCGGGCGAAGTCGAGATTACGACGGCGGCTTAGCATGCCTCCTCACGAACCTTCTCCTTCGACCCACCGGCGCGGCTCAGAATTCGATTCGCAAGTCCAGCCGCAACCCCCTCGCTCCGGGGGCGTCTCCGGCTGAGCCGGAGGTGGCGCCGCCGGCATCGGTGATGCGGGCGCGCGCGCTCGTGTTGTCCAGCCGCAGCGCCCCGCCGCCAAGGTTGCCCCAGTTGGGATGGTTGAAGGCGTTGACGGCTTGCAGCCCGAGGCGCGCGCTGAAGCGTTCGGTAAAGCTGATGCGCTTGAACACACCCGCGTGCAGCACACGCACTCCCGGCCCTTCGATCACGCTGCGCCCGCAGCTTCCGAAGACGCCCGGCGTAGCCGGCAGCCGGAAGGCACTGACGTCGTACCAGGCCGTAATCGACCGGCGATCGTCGGGAAGATTCGGATTGGCGACGCAGTCCGGGCGATAGGCGACGTTGGGCGGTGTGCGTGTCGAGGTGAAGGCGATCCCGTGGATGTCGGGCATTTGCCAGAGCGGCGTTTCCATCTGGCCATCCTGCAAGGTCGCCGAGGCGCTGATTTCCCAGCCGCCGGCCAGACGCTTCGCCAGACCGCTGTTCCGGTTCAACCACGGCTTTCCCGGGCCGAAGGGCAGCTCGTAAACCATGAACCCGACCCAGCGGCGAAACGGCGTCACGATGGTGTGTGCGCGCTCGCGACTCCGGTCGAAGGTGTTCTCCGGAGTCACATCTTCGTCCCCGAGATCCTTGGCAAACGTAAACGAAGTTTCAAACAGCAGGCCGCGGGCGAACCGGCGCTCGACTTCGAAGTTCAGCGCATGGTAAGTATGGCTGGCGCCGTTGCGCTGTTCGGTGATCCCGGACAGCGCGGGGAACGGCCGCGGTTTGTCGACATAGAACCCCGGGCCGGGCGCGGGCTGATTGATGTTGAACGGGTGCGGCATCTGACGGCCGCCCGTGCCGACGTACGAAGCGCGCACCTTCATGTCGGCGATTTCCTTCTCGAGAGTGAAGTTCCAGTTTTGCGCGTACGGCGTGCGGAAGCCGATCTCCCACGACGACGGGATGCTGACGCCGGCCCCGCGCGTGATGCGCGGGAACGCCAGCGGCCACTGGACGAACAGCGGGTCGCGCAGATCGGTGGGGTTCGTGTGGCCCGGCTCATTGACGATGAATGGCGTGCCGAAGAGCGATTGCTGCCGGGGAATGACCTCGAAGAAGATTCCGTAGGCGGCGCGAACGACGAAGGTCTTGGCGCCAAACGGCCGCCAGGCGAAGCCGATGCGGGGCGCCAGGTTGTTCTTGTCCGTGTTGAACAGCCGCTCGTTGAAGGCGGTTTTCGAATGGCCGACGACAGCCACCAGGTCGGTGGGGAACAGGTCGCTCACCAGCGGCAGCGCACTGTCGGGCACAACGATGCGGCCGCTGGTTTTGTCGAACGCCGAGATGCGGTTCCCGCTGGTCGTCCATGACGGATGCAGCTCATAGCGAAGCCCGAGGTTCAACGTGAGGCGAGGGGTGACTTTGTACTGGTCGTGAATGAACCAGTCGTAGGCGATGGAGCGGTCTTCGCGCTTCAGGGCGAAGGCGCCGCGGCTCATCGAAGTGGGCACTCCCAGCACGAAGTCGGCGAAGTTGAAGCCGGTGTAGCGATTGGTGAACTGGAAGCTGCCGTAAAGGTTCGTCGGCTGGTTCTGGTCGTTGAATTGCCTCTGGTTGACCTCGAAGCCCAGCCGCAGGCTGTGCTTGCCGTAGATCTTGCTGACCGTGTCCTGCCACTGGAGGGTGAGATCCTCGTTGAAGAACCGCTGCTGGGTCACCTCGATCGTCTGGATGCCCGGCCCCTGGGCGAAGCTCACGATGGGCACGACGAACGAGTCGGGGATCTTACCGTCACGGCTGGTGTTCTGTAAGCCCGTTCGAGCGAGAAACTCGGGACCCTTGACGTCTTTGGCCCAACGCGGGTTGGTGTTGTAGGAGACGCCGAAGCGGAACTCGTTGATCAGCGTCGGTGAGAAAATGTGCGTGTCGGAAACCAGGGCGTGTTTGACGACACGCAACTGCTGCCGCAGCCCGAAGACGCCTGGGAGGCCGCTCTCGAAATCATAGTTCTGCTGGCGCTGGTGGAGATAGCGGCCGAAGACGGTGTTCTGTGTCGAGATGCGGTGGTCCACCCTCACCTGAACGTTGTGCGGCTTGTCGAACGGGCGAAGCTTCTGCTCGCGATAGTTCTGGTTGGCGAACACGCCGGGCTCGCCGAAGTTCGGGTCCGGCCACAGCGGGATGTAGACTCGCGAGACGCTGTTGATACGGCTCGAGGGAATCAGATTCCCGGCAAACGGCGTGCCGTCGGCAAACGGATCCCGAATGACGGTTCGCTCGCCGGAGAAGTCGCCTCGCTTCCACGCTGTCAGCGGCACCGAAGGCGTCAGGTTGCTCACCGCCTGCGGGGCGAACGTCGTTTCGTAAGAAGTGAACCAGAAGGTCTTGTCGCGGCCATCATAGAGCTTGGGCAGGTAGACGGGTCCGCCCACGTGGCCGCCAAAGCCGTGGCTGGGGGTGCCGCTGCGGGCGTGAGTGAAATAATCGCGCGCGCGAAACACGCCAGTCGAGTAGTAGTCGTACACGGCGCCATGGATGCGGTTGCCGCCGTACGATGTCGGTCTCCGTGAGCCGCAACCGGCAGGTCCACTACGCCGTCGATGGCGTCACCATGTCCGACGTGCGGTCCTCGAACACCATCGGCCCGACGCTCAAACGCCGGGCGTCAGCACGAGGTAGCGGTAGATGCTGCGTGGCGGAAGCTGCGCACGTCGCTCAGCATCGAGGATTCCGTCTCCAGACGCGCTCCGGAGTCGGCCGTCACGGTGACTTCAGTGACCTGCGTCAAGACTTCGAGCGCCACGTCAATGCGTGCGTTTTCGTTCGAGGCCAGCGCGATCCCTTCTTTGCGGGATCGCGTGAACCCGGCCATCTGGACCTCCATCGTGTACGTGCCGGGAAAGAGATTGCTGATTTCGTAGTTGCCGGCGCTGTTGCTGGTGAACTCGCGTTTCTCGTTGGTGTTCACGTTGACGATCGTCACCCGCGCTCCGGAAATCACCGCCGAGCTCTTGTCGGTTACCGTGCCGACGACAGTGGCGAAGATGCTTTGCGCGGCCGCTGGCGCAGCCATAGCAGCAACCAACGTCGAGGCCAGAAGAATCGATTTCATGCACCCACCTCAGCCGGGCTCCAGTAGAACTGCCCGATTTGGTCAAACTATACATCTCATCCCTGAGGGTGGCAAGCCGGCTGCCCTGGCGAAGGGACGGCCAGTTTCTCCCAATCCGCCGGTTCGCCAAACCTTCCGCACTCGATGGCCGGTGCAATGATCCGCACCAGCCCGCTCAGCACTGCTCCGGCGCCGACTTCGATACAGCGCGTCACCCCCTGCGCCGCCAGAAAGCGCACTGTCTCCAGCCAGCGCACCGGATCCGGCACCTGCCCGATCAGCCCCCGCCGGGCCCCTTCCGCGGTTCGGATTTCACGCGCCTGCCAGTTGTTCACCAGCGGTACTGCCAGGTCGTGGAATTCCGTGGCCAGCAAATCCACAGCCAGCCGCTCTTGCGCGGGCTTCATGAGAGGGCAATGAAACGGAGCACTCACTGCCAGCGGCACCACACGCCTGGCGCCTGCCGCCTTGGCCAGCTCGGAGGCTCGGGCGACGGCAGTGGCATGGCCCGCGATGACAACCTGGTCCGGAGAGTTCAGATTCGCGGCAGCGACCACTTCGCCCTGTGCAGCCTCCGCAAGAATGGCGTCCAGCTTGCCATCCGGCAGGCGCAGGATGGCCGCCATCGCTCCCACTCCTTCCGGCGTCGCCTCCTGCATGTAGCGCCCTCGCTTGCGCACCAGTTTCACGGCATCTCTGAAATCGAGTGCACCAGCCGCCACCAGCGCCGAGTATTCCCCCAAGCTGTGCCCGGCGACGTAATCGGGCTGGAGGCCCTTTTCATGCAACACTCGCCAAGCGGCCACCGATACGGTGAGCATGGCAGGCTGGGTGTTTTCCGTTCGCTTCAGCTCGTCTTCCGGGCCCTCCCAGCAGAGCTTCGACAAAGCCCACCCTAGCGCTTGGTCTGCTTCCGCAAACGTCTGTCTGGCAACGGGATATGCTTCGGCCAGGCTCCTGCCCATGCCGGCGAACTGCGACCCCTGCCCCGGAAAAAGGAATGCTGCCTTACTCATAACGTCAAGCTTCAATGGTAACCTTGTAAGGCCGCCCCATCATCTTTGCCTTGTTGAGGGGCGGCCCCTGGACGGCCAGCCAGCGGCAAGCGGGAGTGTTTCTTGAAAATTTCTGAACTCTGTGTTCGAAGGCCGGTGTTCGCCTTCATGCTGATCTTCTTCCTGGTCACCCTGGGGGTGTTCAGCTATCGGGACCTGGGACTGGATCTGTTTCCTCGCACCGATCCGGCCAGCGTCAACGTGATGGTGCGGCTGCCGGGCGCCAGCCCCGAGGAAGTTGCTTCGCAGGTCGTGGTCCCGCTGGAGGAATCGATCTCGGCCATCAGCGGCATCGACGAGATCCGCGCGTTTATCTTCGAGGGGTCGGCGCGGATGACGGTCACCTTTGTGCTCGAGCGAGACATCGGCGAGGCGGCCGAGGACGTCCGGGAGAAGGTGAGCGCGGCCATGCGCAAGCTGCCGCCCAACGTTCTGCCTCCGTCCATCACCAAGTCCGATCCGGACAGTGATCCGGTGATTACGATGGCGATCAGCGGCAAGCGCTCGCAACGCGAACTGACCGAAATCGCCGACAAGCAGATCCGGCGAGCCATCGAGGCCGTGGATGGCGTCGGCGGAGTGGATGTCTTTGGCGGGCGGCAGCGCCAGATCAATATCTTTCTCGATATCGACAAGCTCAACGCCTACAACCTGAGCGCCCAGGAAATCGAGCGGGCGATCCGCACCGAGAACGTGGAGACGCCCGGCGGCCGTATCGTCCGCGGCCCCAGCGAGCTTGGCGTGCGCACTCTGGGGCGCGTCGAGCATGTCAGTGAATTCAACAACATCATTGTTAAGAATGTCGGAGGCGCGCCCATCCGCATCCGCGACGTCGGCAACGCCGAAGACGGCATGGCCGAACGGCGCAGCTTCGGCTACTACAAGAACCAGTCCGCGGTGATGGTGCAAGTGCGGCGCCAGATTGGCGCCAACACCGTCAAGGTGGTTGACGACATCCTTGCCAAGCTCAACGTGGTCAAGAAGACGCTGCCGAGCGGCGTCAACATCGACGTGGTGAAAGAACAAGCCACCTACATTCGGAACTCGGTCGGGGCTCTTCAGGAGCACCTCATCCTTGGCAGTTTGCTGGCGTCCATGGTCGTGTTCCTCTTTATTCGCGACTGGCGCACGGTGTTCATCAGCGCGCTCGCGATCCCCACTTCGGTGATCGCCACGTTCACCTTGCTCAAGCTGATGGGCTTCACGCTGAACTCGATGACGCTGTTGGGGCTCACGCTCGCAGTCGGCATTGTCATTGACGACGCCATCATTGTTCTTGAAAACATCTACCGCTACATCGACGAAAAGAACACGCCGCCCATTGAGGCGGCGGTCCACGCCACCAAGGAAATCTCGCTGGCGGTGATGGCTACGACGCTTTCGCTGGTGATCGTCTTCGTGCCGGTCGCCTTCATGCAAGGCTACGCCAAGAAATTCCTGAATCAGTTCGGCTGGACGATGACCGTCGCCATCCTGATGTCGATGCTGGTGGCGTTCACGCTGACGCCCGCCCTGAGCGCCCGCTTGCTGAAGCCCAAGTTTCCCAAAGGCAGCAAGCCGCTCAAGATCGTGCACCGCACGACGTGGTTTGAGCGCGCCTACCTGGCCGTGCTTGGGGTGGCGTTGAACCATCGCTGGGCGGTGATGGTGATCTCGATCGCTACCTTTTGCTCCACCTTCTACCTGAACAAGCACATCGGCCGCGACTGGATGCCGCAGGAAGATCAAAGCGAGCTGTCGATTTGGGCCGAGCTTCCAGAAGGGTCTTCGCTCGAGCTGACTGAGAGGACGGCGCTCCAGATGGCCAGGCGCCTCGAGCAGATCCCTGGCGTGAAAGCGGTGGTCCCCACCAGCTCCGACTTTGTCGATCGCGTCACGATGAGCATGATGACGGTGCTGCTGCACCCGCAGAACGAGCGTGCAGACATCGGCGAGATGGGCCAGAAGGTCCGGGAAGCCATGCGGCCTTTTGCGCAAGCCCGGCCGAGAGTCAGTTTTCCGAACATCCTCGGCGGCCGCGAAACCTATTCTCCGATCCGGGCGATGCTGCTGGGACCGGATCTGAGCCGGCTGGTCGAGCTGGCCCGGCAGGTGAATCGGGAACTGATCAAAGAGCCGTCGGTGGTCGATTTGCGCGTCAATCTCAGCTTGAACAATCCTGAGCTGCAAGTGGATATTGACCGCCAGCTTGCTTCCGATCTCGGCGTGCGCGTGGCCGACATCGCCAGCGCCGTCCGCCTGCTCATGTCCGGCGAGGACCAGATCTCCACCTTCAAAGAAGAGTCCGAACAATACATGGTGACGATGCGGCTGCTGCCCGGCCAGCGCGACAACCCGGCGGTGCTCAGCCGTTTGCTGATTCCATCCGCCAAGCAGGGGCTCATCCGGCTGGACTCGATCGCCAAACTCGAACGCGGCCTCGGCCCGAGCCGTCTGGACCGCTATTCACGCCAGTACTCGGTCGGCATCTACGCCAATGTCGGCCAGGGATATTCGCTGGGGGAAGCGGCCGAGCGAACTCGAGCCGCGGTGGACCGGGTCGGCTTGCCTCCGGGCTACGATGTCAAGCTTTCCGGCCAGGTCGCTGTGCTGGAAGAGACCACGCGCAACATGGTGCTCGCGATCGGCTTGGCTTCCATTTTTATGTACATGGTGCTGGCGGCGCAGTTTGAGAGCCTCCTGCACCCCTTCGTCATCCTCACCACGCTCCCGCTTTCGATTCCCTTTGCCCTGCTTTCGCTGATCGCCACCGGCCGTTCGCTGAATCTGTTCAGCGCGCTCGGTGTTCTGCTGCTGCTGGGCATCGTGAAGAAGAACGGCATCTTGCAGATCGACTACATGAACCGCCTGCTGGCCGAGGGCAGGCCGTTGCGGGAGGCCATCCTGGAGGCCAACCGTGTTCGGCTGCGCCCCATCCTGATGACGACGTTCTCAATCATCGCGGGGCTGGCGCCCACGGCGATCGGCATCGGCTCGGGGGCCAGCCAGCGTTCGGCGATTGCCATCACCATCATCGGCGGCCAGTTGTTGTGCCTGCTGCTGACGCTGGTGGTGGTGCCGGTGGGCTATTCGCTGGTCGAGCAGGCGCGGCTGTTCTTCAAACGCAAGCCGGCGCCGGTACAGGCGCCCGCGGTGGGCGATTAGCATTTCCTAACGCCGTTGGGACAGCCGGTCCCGGCATGCGCCGGCCCTTTCCCGCCGCCTAACCAGGCAAGGGCTTCGCCCAGGGCAGGCTGCTAATGCTGGCGACAATTGCGCATCAATCCAGATCGTCATCGAGACACGAGGACCGGGTGGTTAATCTCGCGAGCAGCATACTGAAGTCAAGCTTGCAAGTCCTCTGGCTCGAGGTAAGGAAGTTCTTGCAGAATCTGTTCGGCGGTCAAGCCAGCGGCAAACAAGTCCAGCACATCCGCCACGCGGACACGCATGCCTCGGATGCACGGCCGTCCTCCACACTGTTCCGGGTTGGTCGTGATGCGCGAGATCAGATCCGTCATGTCTCCACTGTAACGCGTAGGCCGACACTTTGGGAGCTTAGCGCAAGCCGCCTCCAGGCCGCCCGCGCCGCCAGCCGCGTCACCTGATCCAAGGTCGCTGCTTGATCCCCAACAAGTACAGAATTCTCGTTGGGGCCGCTACAACAGACAGCAACTAAAAGAAGATTCTCAATCCGAATTCAATTCTCCGCGGATCGATCGCTTGACCGGTGACCACACCCCAACCAGCCGCGTTGAAGACATTCAGACCCGGATTCGCCGGTTGGAAGTGGTTCAGAACGTTCATAAACTCGAAGCTCAGCGTTGCTCCCATATTCTCCCGAAAAGCGATGGACTTCCTTACAGCCAAGTCCAGGTTCCATCCCGGAAAACCCCGGAGAGGGCCGCCGAAACGCCCGTCGAGCCCCAAGACCATCGGCCGGAAACTGTCGTAAACGGCTTGCGGATCGCTGAACATGTTCATCCCGGAACCGCTGCTGGACGCGTTGCCGGAACTGCCCGCCGAACCTGAAGCAACAACGTTCCGATGGGCGGTGTTGCCGCCCGTGTAGCTCCGCAGGCCCACCGCACATCCGCCCATCCAACTACCGAACGATTCCGCGCCGGTGCCCACGCACAACGGACTCCCGCTCTGTGCCGTGAACAGCGGAGCGACGGACCAACCGCCCAACAGCCGCCCTATGACCCCGGCCTGACTGCGGTACACCGGCACATCATAGAGCGCCGTCATGTTGTAGACCCATTCGATATCCTGCGTTAACGGCTGGTAATCGGTATCGCGATGGAAGGTATCCATACTCGTGATTCCGTTTTGTGTTGTCCCGCCGTTGCCCAGGGAACGGCTGAAGGTCAGATTCGAAGTGAGCATCAGCCCATGCCAGTCTTGTATCCTCAGCGAGGTGAACACTCCGTTGTAATTCGACGAAGCGCCGCTGACGTTGCTCGGAACTCTCGCCGTCTGGGTCGGATTCGAACTCGTCAACGTCCGCCCCAAGGTCCACCCCGGTGCGCTATCGAGAGCTGACCACAATCGGCGGACATTCGTGTTCAGGATGTCACTTCTCTGCTTACTTGCTATCGCGGCAGTGCAATGGGCAAACCCACTGCAATAAGCGGAACGCGCGCCTCCCATGGCCGCCTCGAAAAATGGCTGCGGCTGAACCGCCTGACCCGAGCTCATTGCCTGGTAAAGACTGGCGAACGCCGTCGCGAAGCTCTGCCCATTCAGCGTCGTCATGTAGGGCGTCGCGTTTAACTCGGCCCGCCACATCTCGTTCCTGCTGATCATTCCGATGTAGCCGACCTCGATTCTTGCGTTCGAGGAAAGCTGGCGTTGAAACGAGAAGGTAAACTGATCGGTGCGAGGGGGCGCGATTTCCTTGTCCAGGATCCATGTCTCGCCCAACGGCGCATTGCCGCCCACTCCCGGAAAGTACGGCTGTTCCAAAACCCGGTCGACACCTGGAAGCGGCGCGCTCAGGCCATCGGTCCCGATGCGGAATGCACTGGTGGGATCGACCCCCGCTGATCCGAGACATTGTCCATTCCTGTGAGCGCCGATACAGGCCACGGCCTGCCCGATTCCCGTGCCTTGCAGCGGAACCTGGACAACGTTGATCCCGTTGATCCTCCCGAAGATCCTGCCGTACCCTCCGCGGATCACTGTCTTGCCGGAACCGAACAACTTTCCCAGAATCCCCCGATCGAACGACGGATTCCAGGCCGTCGCAAGGCGAGGGCTGAATCCGTAATAGACAGGATCGAACGGGTATTTCCTGCCGCCTCCGACGTTACGAATCGTTGAGAAGCCGAGAAGCGGCTGGTACGCCGTTCCCGCAAGAGCTGCCTTTTCCCGCAGGGTCAGATAGTCACTCGAGGAGAAAGAGTTCCCATCCCGGTCCACCGGCATTGGTTGGTTCCCGTTTAGCTCATAAGGCGGCATCTGGACCTCGTACCCCAGCCCGTAAGTGAGCGTAAAGGCCGGCCTCATTTTCCAGGTATCGCTGAAATATGCGTTGTAATTGGCGACCACGTTCGCCGACTTGATCGAGGTCCCAAACGGTTGCAGAAGGCCGCCCTTACGCGGATAGAAAACGTGCGATTCGGGGACGAACCCCAGTGCCTGCGAGTACAGCGAGTACCACCTGCCGTACTCCCTGGAGGGAACGGCCGCGGGAATGTAAGTGGTTGGCGTCGCAATGCCCTCTCCGGCGCCCAGCACATAGGTCGGTGTGCTGATCATGTTGAGGCCGTTGTCGTTGCGCTGGTGTTGAAGGAACCAGCGGGTATAGGCGCCGCCAAACTGGAACAGGTGGTTGCCGTGAATCAGGCTTAAGTCGTCGCGAACAACCTTGTCCTGGCCGTTCCAATACCGTGACAATGCGTTGCCGCGGGCGGTCTCGTATGGGAGCAGCCCAAAGTCGACCGCGGCGCCCAGACCGGCGAGCTGCGCGGGAGCCCCGGCCGAGCCCCACTCCCACGAATTGCGTGTATAGCTTAGCCGGAGATCATTGATCAGACGCGGCGTGAGCACGCTGGTGAGCCAGGCCACGTAAAAGGAGGGGGTCTGCGGCCTGTCCGTCAGAGATTTCGGCTGTCCCAGAGTATTACCCGGAAAGAATCCCCCGATGTCCACCTGACTGGTGGTGGACTGGAAGAAATGGTAATAGCGATAGCTCAGCATGAGTCGATGATTCGGGTGAAGGTCCCGGTCGATCCGGCCCACCGCGAAGTTGGACTTTACCGGCAACTGAAGCTGCGAGCGGTAACCCTGCGTATTGAACCTGTCCCCTCCATCCGGATTGTTGGGCAGAGGCATGTACTTTTCCCAGATCTGGGAGACGATCGGATTCAGACCGAGGCTGCGCGGATCGCAGGAACTGGTTCCGCATAGGGCCGGCTGATACGGGACGCCATCCACCGTGACCGGCCGCGGATTCAGGTTATAGGGTCTCCAGCTTCCCCCGGCGTCCGGAACTTGAATCACTCCAGCACGCATCAGCTTTGTCGGCGCTGCCCTCTCGTAGGTGACCACTTGCGGAAAACGCCGGCCTTCGTAATTGAAAAAGAAGAAGGTCTTGGCTCCCCGCCAGTTCGGCGTCAGTGGTCCGCCCAGCGCCGCGCCAAACCGGCTCTCATGAGTCTTCACCCTCGGAGTACCCCTCCGGTTGTTCGCCCACGTGTTCGCGCTGAAGTTCGTATCGAAGTAGTATTCATACGCCGAACCGTGGAACTTGCTGGTCCCGCGTCTTGTGGCCATCTGCACCTGGCCGCCGGCGGCGGCATTGAAATCGGCGGTCTGATTGTTGATGTTGACTTTGAACTCTTCGACGCTTTCGACAGGAGTCGGAACCACCCCCGAGGGATCGCCGCCTGAGCCTGTCCGCATCGAGCCGCTCGAAACTGTGTAGTTCCGATAGTTGCCATCCTGATCACTCGAAATATTTCCGCCATCGACCATGAACACGTTCTGGTCGTTCGCCTTTCCAGCTACCTCGCCGCCCGGCGCCACCGCCGGCTGGAGCCTGACAAAGGCATTGGCATCGCGGCCGATGTTCGGCAGCGCCAGCAGCGCCCCGCCCGTGATCGTCGTCCCCACGGATGCGGTTGTGGTTTGCAGCTCGGCAGCCGGCGTCGAGGAAACCTCCACCCGGGTTGTCACCGCCCCGACTTCCAATGTCACATTCAGCGTCAGCACCGTACCGACCAGCGACTTTTGACCCGATAATCTGGCTTCCTTGAAACCACTCTTGCTCACCACAAGGTCGTACGCACCGGGGGCTACGTTGAGGAAGATATATCGCCCTACGTCGTTGGTCGTTGTTTTTCTCGTGCTGTCGGTCGAGGTGTCCGTGAGCAGGACGGCCGCGTCCCCAACCGCTGCGCCCTGTTGGTCCGTCACCTGACCCGATACGGTGCCTGCTGAGGTTAATTGCGCCCAGGCCGGAGACGCGCTCAGGATCAGCCACGATCCCAGGCAAACAACGCCAAGCCAAGGGAAGAAATTGGAGACGGCCCACGATATCGGCCTCTGATTCAACATCATATGATCCCCCTTTGCGGAAACCAAACTCCTGAAGCGTTCACGGAAACTCAGCCTTCCATTCCGCTCGCGCGGAGCAAGCTTTCCTCCACCAGCAGGTCTTCCTCGGGGCTGACCCGCAGCTTGCGCTCACCGCGGACGGCGGCTGCCAATTCGACGAAGTCGTCGACATAACGGCTGTACGAGAAGGATTGCGTCTGTGGGCCGGCTTTGTATGGCCCGGCGGCGGATGCCAGGTCGATACTGAGAGAAGGCGGTTCGATGGGCCGCACCACGGCCGCCCCCTGTGTGCCATAAAACTCGAGCGCCCGATAGGGAAGTGCGCCGCTGTTCCCGCCCCTCTGTCGATTCTGGTGGTGCATCGAGGCGGTGGTGACGGTTCCGATCGCCCCGCGCCACTCGAACACTGCCATGGTGTTGTCCGCCAGGCCGTCATCAATCCCACGATAGTCATGGCGGCGGTAGGGCGTGACCCGCTCCGGGCGGCCCATCAGCCGCACGATCGGGTCAATCACGTGGCCGCCCAGCTCGAACATCTGACCACCCTTGAACCGCGCCAGTTTCTTGCGCTCGTTGGCATCGATGGTGGTGTTGATCAAGCCGCGCACCTGGAAAATCTCGCCCAGCCAGCCAGCCCGCCCAGCTTCCAGCGCAAGGTTGACTGCCGGGTTGTACCGCCACATGTACCCGACTTGAACCAACCGCTTACGGCGCGCGGCCAAATCGAGAATGGCGCGGAAATCCGCCATGCTTGCCGCCGGCGGCTTGTCCAGGTGAATGTGCTTGCCGGCTTCAAGCGCTGCCTTTGCAGATGCGGCTAAGTCCCAAACCCACCCTTCGATCCCGACTACTTCGATCGAAGGATCCTCCAGGACCTGCGAGCGGGTCAGCGCGGGCACGCCCATCCGCTCATACCTGGCCATCACGGTGGCATCCGGCTCGCAGATTCCCACCAGTTCCCAATCGGGCGATTTGCTTGCGAGAGCCACCTTGGCGCTGCCGTGCCCATGGCCGCCGCCCAGGAATGCGATCCGGATCCGCCTGCCAATCGGGGCCGCCGCCAGCGTCGCCGCCCCGCCCAGAACGAATTCTCTCCTCTTCATGGCTTCCTCCACATCCCATCTGCCGCGGGCGCGGTCCGTTGTGCGCGAGTTCCTCAGAACCTATGCTGCCGAAGAGCGATCCCCCAATTTGAAACTGCGCAATTCCTTGTCCCAGGGCGGGCGGTAAGGCCGGACGAGCATGGCTGAGGCTTCCCGATCGTCCGGGAAGTCCTCCTTTTCGGCATCCCAGCGCAGCTTGCGGCCTCCGAGACGCAACGATATGTTGGCGAGGTGGCAGGCGGCCGTCGCATAGTGGCCACCCTCGACGTCCGCGTTCGGCCGCTGCCGTGACTTGATGCAGTCGACAAAGTTGCGTGCGTGAATATCCATCCCCCCGTAGCGTGTGGAGGAGGGACCCATCTCCAGCGGCTCGATCCAGGGCTCCCGTTTCTCACCTCTCGCAAGCTGCCGCGGGCCATCCGGCGGTATCGCAGGCTGCTTGTCGGCTGCCGGAATATGACCACTCTTTGGCATTCTGGCATCGCCGTACACGCGATATCCAGCACGAGAGAGTTCCATGCCCCCTTTGGATCCGTAGAACCACAGAACCGGAATACGCCCGCCGCCCGAGCTCGCCTCTCGATAGCTGAACACAGCGGTACAGCCCCCCGGAAATTCGAACAGAGAGTCCTGCGTGTCGGGGACTTCGCAGTTGTCCTGAAGGGCATAGCGCCCGCCGAACGAGCACACAGCCGTTGGACCTTTGACCTGCAACGCCCACAGGACAATGTCCATTTCGTGGGCGCCCATATTGGTTTGCTGTCCACCGTCGTAATCCCAGAACCAGCGGAAATTGTACAGTCCCCGGTTCACGTTATAGGGACGCTTGGGCGCAGGACCGACAAACAGGTCCCAGTCCAGACCGGGCGGCGGCGCCGAATCGGGCGGCTTTCCGAAGCCAGGCATGCAGTTTCGCACCGAACCCGAGCGGATGCTGACGATCTTCCCGAGGTAGCCGCGCAGAAGCTCCGTTGCCGCCTTCTGATAGTGCGCTCCCGAGCGCTGCTGCGTGCCCACCTGCACCACGCGCTTGTAACGGCGGGCGGCCTCGATCATCCAACGCCCTTCCTTCACGCACACCGTCATCGGCTTTTCGACGTATACATCCTTGCCCGCGGCGCAGGCCATGATCGTCATCAGCGCGTGCCAGTGGGAGGGGGTCGAGATACACACCGCCTGGATGTCCTTGTTCTCAAGCACCCTGCGAAAATCCTGGCAGGCTTTGGCCCGCGGGTTGAAATCAGCGACGCACTGCTCGGCCCTGGGCAGGTAGGCGTCGCAGGTGGCGGCGATGTCGACGTCCGCCAGAGCCTTGAAATCCGCCAGGTGCCACCGGGCGATAATTCCACAGCCGATGAAGCCCATTTGCACGCGGTCATTGGAGCCCAAGACGCGCTCGTAGGACGCGGCGCTCATCGCACCCACGCCCAGGAGCGCTCGCCGGGACGAGGGCATGTGGACGATTTGATCCAGCCCTTTGGCGGACTGTGAGACAGTCGCGTTGGGCGCATCTTCTGGCATAAGAGTCCTCCCGAAGGTCCTTCCCTCAGCCGCTACTGTGCACTCGGGTGGAGTAAATTCTATTGCATGTCCGGAAGGGTGTCAAGGCAATGAATTGGCAATAATTGGCAATGTATTGGCAATGAATTGGGCAAGCATCGGCTTTGCACGAGACGTCGACCGCCGTCACTTCACTGCTTTCCATTCTCAATCATGATCTTTCGAATCTCAGTGAGCTCGTGACCGCGAACCCACGATTGTTCGCCAGGTCCACAGGCTCATGCACTGACAATCGTTCTCGCTGATGGGCGGGTAGTCTCGGTACCGCTCGCCTGGTTTCCGAGACTTCTTGCCGCCAGTCCGAAACAAAGGGCAGAGTGGGAGCTGATCGGCGGAGGCATCGGCATTCACTGGGAAGCCATCGACGAAGACATCCTGGTCGCCAGCCTATTACAGCCTGAGCATTTCATGCGTCTGCCCGACGGGTAGGGAGAGACAGGACCCAATTCGTTGCCCAATTGCCCAATAGCCAAAACTTCGCGTACCTCCCCCCATGAGCCACGTGCATGTGTGGTGGCTCGCGACCCTCCAAGCTGAAGAAAAAGAACCGATAACCGCGGACCCTCAGCAGGGTGGGCACGACCTCAGTTTACCGCGATCAGGTTATCACCGCCGTCTGAGGTGCGGCCCGGCAGGTACCCAACGGCTTGGGCGCTCAACCGCAAGCGGTGCCACACCATACCTCGAATCCACACCGACCGGTCGCGGCTTACGCGCGACAGGAATCCTTAATCTTAGTTCGTTAGGCTGCCGCCGGCGTGTTTGCCGGGGCGCTGTGCGCTGCTGGAAGCCCGAACCGGGCCGCCTTGGCACTGCTCGCCACATTGTACAGCGCCCTTTGGCCGCAACCGAGCCAGTACGAGACTTCCCTTTGGGTCCTTGCAGAGAAGGTCGATGCGCCCGACCGGCGGCGTGGTTCTGAGGATGGCGTGCAGCAGCCGACGCCGCAAACCCGGCATGCCGATTCAGCTCGGAGAGCGCCAGGGATCAAAGGGCAAGACGGCAATGGAATCGATGGCACGGGACCCGGAGGGCAGGGGCGAGCCACTTAAGATCGCCTTGAGGGCGAAGGCCAGATCGCGGGCCGACTGAAAGCGCTCGCCGGGGTTTTTCTCGAGGGAATGGCGAATGACCCGGTCGAGCTCCGGCGGGATCTGGATTCCCAGTTCCGGCGGCTCGTCTCGCAGGATGGGCGATAGCGTCTCCGACGCCGTGGGCCGGCTGAAGGCACGCCGCCCGGCGATCATCTCATAGAGGACGCAGCCGAGGGAAAAGATGTCGCTGGGCGGCCCGACTTGCTCACCCCGCACCTGCTCGGGCGACATATACCCGACAGTGCCCATGACCGCGCCGGGTTCGGTGGCGGTTTCGGCCTCCGGCGTCACGGCGACGACTCGCGCCAAACCGAAGTCCAGGATCTTCACCCGCCCGTCGGAGGTCAGGAAGATGTTTTCCGGTTTCAGGTCCCGATGGATGATTCGCTTGGAGTGGGCCGCCGCCAAGCCCTCCGCCAGCGCCACCCCGATTTCCACTGCCTTAGGCCAGCTTATCGCCGAGCCCGCCAGTCGGCTGCGCAGCGTTTCCCCTTCCAGCAACTCCGTCACCGCATAGGAAACGCCTTGCTCCGCGCCGACATCGTAGAGCGCCATAATGTTGGGATGCGACAAGGCTGCTACCACCCGGGCCTCCCGCTTAAACGGCGCCAGCGCAGTCTGGGAGAGATGCTCCGGCAGGACCTTAACGGCCACTTCCCGGCCCAGCCGCGGGTCTCGCGCCCGATACACCTCTCCCATGCCCCCCGCCCCCAGTGGGGCAAGAATCTCATAGGGGCCGAGCTTGGCGCCGGCGGCCAGAGCCATGCTTGGGATGTTACATGAAGGGCCTAATCGCCGACCACTCAGCCTGTGCACCGCAGCCACGGGAACCTGAACGGATACGCCCCGCGACAGGCCCCAGCATTGGTACACATTGGAGTAGTTTTGCTGGGTCCGTCTGAGTAGGACCGCCTCACACTCTGGCCGTGCCTCCAGATTCCGAAAAAGGAAAGGGCGATACTGAGCCGCTTCGATCAACCATGGGAGCAAGGCTTGGGCGGTTTTTTTCGGGCACTCTGCCACCTGCTCAATCTCTCTGACAACCATACGAGGCTCGAGGACCTGATACTTGTCAGAGAAACCCTGTGGGTTAAGCGAAAGGAGAATTGGGGCACCCTCGTTAACAGCCTTGTAATCCATCAGGCGGTCCACGACCATGGACATCCCCTCCGTGGCATAAAAGATCGTGAGGGGGGTTATCCCGTAAATGCTCAGTTCCTCCGAATAGGGCATGCCTGCTTGCGCGGCGGGAGTCGCTAGCAGTTCCCGCTGCTCTTCCTCCTCGACTCTATCGAGGAAGCCAAACCAAGCAGGGAAATCTCTCAAGCGCTCCGGCAGCGCCGGCATTAACGCGTCTCGAAAGGCATATCCGATCGAGGATTCCTCCTTGACGCTTGCCTGAAGCAGTGCCTGCACGGAGGACTCATCTTCTGCCGAGATCTGTTCCGCATCGGCGATGGCGCCATACACCTGGGCCAGCCACTCCGGATCTACCTGTTCAAGATCTACGTCCACATCTGCAGCGGAGGAGGCATCCAGATCTCTGAGAACCTCTTTCGAGCGGTGACGCAGTTCGTCCAAAAGCCGCTCGTCCTTTGAAAAGAGAGCCCTTTTCAACAACTCTACGGAAGACATAGCAAGTTTCTCCTGCATTGTGGTTCTCCTTCGTTGGCTCCTTTGGGACAGCTGATACGTCTGAAGCATTTGAGCAAGCACGCGAACGTTGCTTGCTGCCTCAGGGATGGTCCTCTCCTCCTCCCAAACGGCACGCGCCACTTCCCAATCCTGCCCAGTAAACCGCGCCGGTTTGTCTAGCGGGCATAGGCAGCACGCACTTGGAAAATGGTTAGGCCAAGATGTGCCTAGTTAAGTTAGCGGAGCAGTCCGGCTTCAGCCGCCAGGCCACCTTGTCACACGCCCCGCTAAGGCTGGGGCCAGCCATCCGCTGCGACCCCTTGCCTTTCAGAACGAATGTGTTGCATGATGGCTTAAACAAAAATGGCTGGAAATGTCTCATCGGGGGACGGGCTGGCCGCCAGGCTGATTGACGCGCTCAGCCGCAACCAGGACGAGCTGTATCGCGTGGCCCGCGTCCTGCACGAGGAGGTCGGCCAGGTGCTCACCGTGGTAGGAATGCAGCTCGATCTGGTGCGGCAGGATTACGCCACCGGGAATCCGGAGATCGCCGCCCGGACCGCCGAGGTGCAACAGCTCCTGGAACAAGCGATCGATCAGGTCCGCCGGCTCAGCTATGAGCTGGATACGAATCTGGTGCAACGCTCGGGCCTGCGGTACTCACTCGACGTGCTCGTCGGACGCCTGCGGGATTCTTCGCCGGCGACCATTCGCTGCCTGATGGACACCCGAGTGCAACTGCCGCCCGCCGTCGCCGGCGCGGTGTACCAGGTGGCCGAGCAGGCCCTCCAAAACGCGGTGAGGCATTCGCAGGCCACCCTGATTGAAGCCGTGCTGCAACCCGTGCAGGATGGCGTCCGTCTCGAGGTGCGCGATAACGGCGTCGGCTTTAACGTGGAAGAAACGCTGGCTCAGCAGAAGGGGCTCGGTCTTCCCTGGATGTTCCACCGCGCTGCCCGCGCGGGTCTGGAATGTACGCTCGAAAGCGTCCCTGGCCAGGGAACGGTACTCGAGGCGCTGTACCGCCATCCCGGAGGGACGACAGGCCGCGTCGATGAGGCCGCTTGTTCAGAGAAAGGCAAGTGAAGGCGACCATGCCGCATACGATTCTGCTCGCCGACGACCACAAGATCATGCGCGATGGAATCAAGGCCATCCTCAAAGCGCATGAGGAATTCCAAGTCATTGGCGAAGCAGAGGACGGAGCGGAGGTGATCCTGCTTGCCAAGAATCTGAAGCCCGACATTGTTCTGGTGGACATCGGAATGCCCAAGCTGAATGGCATTGAGGCAACCACGGAGATCGTTCGGCACCGGCCGGGCACCAAGATCATCGTGCTGTCGATGTACGATGACGAGAACTCAGTGGTCAGCGCCATCCGCTCGGGTGCGCATGCCTTCGTACTCAAAACGGCCTCCGACAATGATCTGCTCGATGCCTTGCGCATTGTCGTGAGCGGCGGATCCTACCTGAGCCCGCGGGTTTCCAACCGCCTGCTGAACCGCGTCAAGCGGGGGGAGCTCGAGGAAAGGAGAGCGCCGCAGGCGCTGGAGGGTCTTTCGCCGCGGGAGTTACAGGTGCTGCGTCTGGTGGCGGAAGGCAAGACGAGCAAGGAAATCGCCGTGCTGCTGGATCTCGGTCTGCAAACAGTGCGCAGCTATCGCAAGACGATGATGAAAAAGCTTGGTGTGAGCAACGTGGCCGGTTTGACGCAGTTGGCGCTGGCCGCGGGCCTTACGCGGTTTGCCAGCGCGCTTTCCACCGAGCCGCCCCAGGTAAGCTGAGATGCAGACCCGGTGGGGAGACCTGGCCGTTTCCGATGCCCATGTCCACTTCTTCTCTCATGGCTTTTTCCGCTTGCTTGCGCAACAGAAGCCCGGACTGACTCTGGAAGCGATGGGCGACGCGCTCGGCTGGGAGATGCCTCCGGAAGATCCCGCCAGGCTGGCGAACCGGTGGGCAGCGGAATTAGATGCCCGGGGCGTGGCGCGGGCGGCGCTGATCGCAAGCCTGCCTGGCGATGAATCCTCCGTCAGCGCCGCCGTGGCTGCGTGTCCCGGACGCTTCCACGGCTTTTTCATGGTGAATCCTGCCGTGGAAGGCGCCGGCGAACGCGCGTGCGCGGCCCTCAACTCCGGGCCACTGCGGGTGCCGTGCCTCTTCCCGGTGATGCACCGCTACTCCCTCGAGAATCCTCTAGTGCGGGCTTTCCTCGAAGCGGTCGCCCAGACACCGTCCCCGGTCATCTTCGTGCATTGCGGAGTGCTGACAGTCGGCGTACGGAAGAAGCTGGACCTCCCTTCTCCTTTTGACATGCGCTTTTCCAATCCCATCGATCTGCACTCCGTTGCGCTTCGCTATCCCAATGTGCGCTTCATCGTTCCGCACTTTGGCGCGGGCTTCTTCCGCGAAGCGCTCATGCTGGCGGATCTATGCCCGAATGTCTACCTGGACACGTCCAGCAGCAATAGCTGGACGCGCTACCTGGAGGGAGAATGGACCCTTGCGCAAGTGTTTCGCCGGGCTCTCGACGTGGCCGGCCCGGGACGGCTGCTGTTCGGGACGGACTCCTCCTTTTTTCCGCGCGGCTGGCAGAGCGGGATTTTCGAGCAGCAGACAACCGCTCTCCACCAGATCGGGGTCTCGGTCCAGGATGCCAGCCGCATCCTCGGAGAAAACCTGGAGCAACTATTAAGCCGGTAAAACAGGCCGAGAAATTTGGCGCGTGCGGCTCACTCATACATATGAGATGCGCTGCACCATACGCTGGCGAAACGGGACGCCCGCCCAACCGAAGAACCTGCGCCTGGAGCGGTTGGACCGGCTGCTCAAGCAGGCCGCCGAGTGCGGCTACTACCGCCGCCGGAGAGTCGGGCTGCCCGCATGCGCCCCGCGTGATGAACGGCACCTGCCTTCGCTTCTCGAGAAGATCCCTCCTGTTGTCCTGGAGATCTTCCTCCGCAATCCGGCCGAATTCTACAACTGGCAAGGGGGCGCAGTGCGGCCTCCGAGACTGGAGCGCCCGCTCGAGCGGATGGGCCGGATCGCGCTGCTGGGGGACCCGGTCGAGGAGGCCGAGGACGTGTGCTCGTTCAATTACCTCACGCTGGAGGACCTCGAAGAATACCGCCCCGCGGCGCTAGCCGGGCCCGTGAGCCGGCTGGTATGGCTGGCGCGCGAGGTTCTGAACGAAAAAGTGCGTCTGGATTCGCTGTGTACCGCGGTGATCGCTTTCACCGGGCTGCGGCATGGCTGCCTCAATGCGGCCGACCGTGATCTGCTTTGGCGAGCCTTCCAGGTTCCCCTGTTCGAACAATTCCGCGGCTTCTCGCGGGAGTTGCTGGCGGCAGAGTGCGACGCCCACGACGGCCTGCACATCCGGTCCGACAATGCGATCTTCGAAACAGCTTCGCCTGATGGCGAGGCGTTGCTGACCTGCCTCGATTGCAGCGATTACACGCTGCTGCGAATGGGAACCGAGATGTCAGCCCGGCTGGAGACAGCCGTCTGCGGCTGCGGCGACTCGACGCCGCGGTTGGTGGAGGTCCGCGACCGCCCGGCGCGGCAGCGGCGCCACGCAGTGACGCCTGGCTGAGAAGCCGCCAGCTTCGATCAGGACACCTTCCACTTGTAAAAGAAGAACAGCAATGGCGCCGTGCCCGTGTTCTTGATGCCGTGAAGCTTGTTGGCGGCGCAGTACATCATCAGACCAGGGCCCGCTTTCGCGGTCTTGCCGTCGACAAAGATCTCGCCGGTCCCTTCGGTGATGAGCAGAAATTCTTCTTCCGGGTGGCTGTGCGGCGGATGAGGGCTCATGCCGGGCTTCAGCTTCAGGCTGCCGGCTGTCATCGACTTCACCTGATCCGTGGACCCTTCGTAGTAGATGCGCAGGTCGCCGAAGGGCTCGTTGGTGAGCTTGGATTGCTGCTCGGAAAGCGCCGCGTTGGGGATGCGATTGCCGCCTTGGGCCATCAGCAGAGCGGGCATCGCCGCAAAGGATTGGAGGAAGTTTCTTCTTCGGGCCATAACCCAAAGATTGTATCGTTCCCGCGGGAGGCCAAGGGCGGCAACGCATCAACGTCCGGAGAGGCAGGTCGGTGACGTAGGCCTCGCCCGGGCGGCAGGCGCACCTCATGGAACTGGATCCGAGGTGCTGCGACGTGAGCGTCCGGCTCTTCGAGGAGTTCAGTGGCAAGGGAGGCAACTCATCGGATGGCCGGAAGTTCTCCGAGGTTGCAGCGGAGCGATTGCAAGTGACCACCTGAATCGAACGTTGCCGCCGGGAGATTGCGACCGTGGAATGGAAGTGAACTGCCGGCCGGGAATCCCGACGTTCAAGGGTTTTGCCTGGCGCTGGCGGACTGGTCTGCCGAACTTCGCATCCTTGAGGCACTGTATGGAAAAGCAGATTCTTCAGCTTCTGGTCCCCGGCGTCGGATTGATCTCCGGGGTGATCGTGACTCACGTCACCTCCAGAACTACGCGCTGCTCAGAGAGGTTATGGTGAGCTCACCATCGCTCCCTTGTGGGAACTGCTTTCTTATGGGAGTGCGGTCGTCACAGGGGCGTGCGGGAGCGGGCTGTTAGCCGAAGGGTTGTAGGTTCGAGTCCTACCTGAGGAGCCACCCCAGTTCGCTGTATTCTAGTTTTCCTATTCTGCTTCTTCAACTTGCGGGTTCGAGCGCCCATGAGGCCCCAGAGTGGACTCGAACTCTTCGCGTGGGCACGACGCTCTCCGCTCGGTGCAGCGATCCAAAAAACAGTCTACAACCGGAATACTCGTTTCAACAGGCCAATGTATTGCGGGCCGGTGGTGATGACGATCACGACGAAGTAGCCCACGGCCAGAGCGCCGCCAGCTATAAATTGGCCCCATCGCCGAGCTCCCGGACGCCGTGCGGAGGAATCCGGCGAGGCAGGCGATGATGAGCAGGAAATGGCCGCCGGCGGCGATCACCGCGATCAACAGATCGGGTCTGTGGAGTTGACCCGTTCGAAGCAGAGTCGAGAGTTGTTCCAGCCCAGCCTTGTGACAAACGTCGAAACGAAGAGGTTGATGTAATTCCAAAAAGCGGCGATGATGCAGCCCGCGCCGAATCCCCACGCGCTGTTCTTGCGCGTCAGCACAATCACTGCAATGTAATGTAAATCAACGCCTGGAGCACATGCAGCACCCGGATCTTTGGGTCGAATACCGCTGACAAGACCAACGCGAAGATGAAAAATCCCGCACCGGTGAGAACAGACGCGTTGATCCAAGCAGGGCTCGTTGCGGATTTGCTCATCAATGTAGTTACGATCCGGCCAAGGGAACAGTTCCAGGTTCTTCACCGAATCGACAGACGATCCGGGCCAGACCGCGAACGGGGAAGTGTTTACCGTCCCGCTCCCAGTTGGTGGTGGTCGGCTCGAAGATGCTCGTTCTCGCGTCGTTCGAGAAGGATCTCGGCTGGGCACGCAACTCGATTCAACCACCCCATGCGGGATTCGAACTCCCTCGTACGAACGATGCCCCATACCGGCGAATCGTCAAAGAAGTTGCGCGAACTCCTCCACCGTAAGCCCGGCCTCTCGAATCAGCGCCCGAAGGGTTCCCTTGGCGAGTTCCTTATGGTTGGGAACCGACAAGCGTCTGTGCGGTGGGCCGGCGTACCGGAGAATCATGTGGCTGCCGTGCTGTTCATCGAATTCGTAGCCAACCTTTCGGAATGCCTTGACCGCCTGCCGCCAGAAACCACCGGCAACTTCATCCGCCGACAACCTCAATGACCTCTTCGAGAATGCTCGGAGGCACTGGGTCGCCATGCTTCTTCAGGCTCGTGAGATAACCTTCGATCGCCTCACGGATGTTTTCGGTCGCTTCCGCGCGCGTTCGGCCCTGGGAAACACAGCCTGGCAGCGCCGGACAAGTGACCACCAACACGCCGTCCTCGTCTTGTTCCAAGTAGACCCGATACTTCATCACGCCGCTATTTTACCAGAGCGGCAGCGAGCCGACCCGGAGTAAGGGCTGGTGCGCCATCCGCATTTGCAGGATAGGCGCCAGGTCCCGTACCTCGTCGAGCAGCAGCCTCAATTCCGCCGATGGGGCAATCGTCAGAGTTCGAAACGTGTCCAGGGTGGGGAGCCGCACCCCTATGGGGGAATTTCACTCCGCGAATACCTCCTGCAGCGTCCTCAATGTGGAGGTGAGCGTCTTTGCCGAGACCATTCCCAGTTTCTTCGCCAGCCGCGTCTTATCCACTGCGCGAACCTGATCGAGCAGGATCAAACCCTTCCGGCCACCATGAGTGACGCCGATCCGAAACGGTGCCTCGCGACCCGCCGTAGTCATGGGTGCGACGAGTACTGTACGCAGATGATCGTGCATTTCGGCCGGGGACACCACCACACACGGGCGCGTCTTCCTGATTTCACTCCCGACAGTAGGATCAAGATGCCAAATCTCTCCACGCTTCACCAGACCAACTCCGAATCCTCCGCATTGCCAAATTCGCCCATCACGAGTTCGTCGTCACCAGCCTCGGCGATTCTCCTGGCGGCCTCGGCCCAACCGGTGCGCGCCGGACTTGCGGGCCTGCGCAACACAAGCGCACCATCCTCGATCGTCATTTCCGCTCCCGCCTTGCTGTCCAGACCCAGTTGCGCAAGTACCGGTTTGGGGATGACAACTCCCTGGGAGTTGCCTATCTGTCGAATGCTTACGTGTACTGCCCGCATAGTGATAACAATGTTATTCCGGCGCGCCTGGCGTGTCAAGCAGGCGCCACTTCCCATTTTCTCATTCTTGAACTTGCCAGTTCGAGCACTGCTGACACCCCAGTGCGGATTCGAACCAGCCACGTCAAGTGGCTGTGGTTGGCCTCCGCGGTCGCCTCCAATTTGCCCGTCAACGAGTTGCAAAGTAGCTTTGAAGCCGAGGTAGGTGAGTGGTTACTGCGCGGGTAGCCGAATTGCGGTTCGGGCGACGAACTCCTCCCGCTTCTTCAATTGCTCATTGCAACGCGCTGACCGGTAGGGAACACAGCAATCGCCTTGCCGAGAATCTGTCCTCTGGATACGGGACCAAACGCGCGGGAATCGAGGCTATTATCACGATTGTCGCCCATCAAGAAGTACTGCCCGGGACCAAGCCGGACCGGCGGGAGGTGGCGATACTCGCTCTTTCCGGGCGTGTAGGCCACCCAATGACTATCCTCCATCACGACGGTAGATCCCCTGCGGTGCGCCATCGGCACCCAGGAAAACTCGGCGCTGTCGAGCGGATTCACCGGCAGAGGCCTCCCATTGACAATGACGAGGTTCTCGCGCACCTCAATCGTCTCGCCCGGTAAACCAAGCACCCGCTTGATGCCGAGGCCGATGCTTGCCGGGAGTCGGGCCTGGACTATATCTCCTCGTCGTGGCGAACCGGTATGAAAGAGCGTGCTGCGTGAGTATGGCAGGCGCAAATCGTACGCGGCGCGATTCACGACAAAGGTGTCATGGAGCAGAATCGTCGGGGCTTCCGAAGCGCCGCTGAGCGAATATGCCCACAGGTAGCTTGGCAATATGCACAACCTGGCCGCAATGGCTCAGCTCGCTCTCATAGAATTACCCGTTCCGCTTCAGCAGGCCAATCGTATTGCCATCGAGATCCGAAAACCACGCGAAGGTTCCGGTCGGGATCTTGACAGGCGGAACCAGTGTCTTTCCGCCCAATGAAGACGCCTTGTCCAGACAGGCCTGGACGTCATCCACCTCCACGTAAAAAATCGTGTAATGCTGCGGCTCGTGGCCGAGCGAGGTGATGTGTCCGGGAATGCCCTCTTGGCTCGCGGTGTCGATCGCCGGTCCCGGATGTCGGTCTGCCTGTCCGCCAGCCATGCGGTGAGCGCGTGATAGGCGTCAACCAGCCGGGTATTGCCGTAGGGCTCGAAGATGCGAATGTAGACATAGCGGAACGCGCTGAACCGGCTGACCCGGACCCGCACATTGGCGGCGGCCTTCCAGCTTTCCAGTTCCTCTAAAGCGCAAAGGCCGCGCCCCGCGGCGCCAAGCCGTTGAGGAACACCGGAGTGTTCCTGCCGCGGGCGCGGTCCGTTTTGCGCGTGTTCCTTAGAGGGGTAAAGGGAAAGCATCTCCGGCGCTTTGCAAATCTTGCTTTTTTCGAGCGGGCTGCGGCGGTCCCATGAGCTGGGCGCCCTGTCAAAGTGGTTCCTGAAAGCGCGGGAGAATTCCGCGGTTCCGGCGAAGCCTGCCTCGATCGCAACATCGGTAATCCGGTTGCGGGGGGATGTCTTCATGAGCAGGGCCGCTCTTTCGAGCCGCCCGCGCCGCACATGTCTGTTCAGCGTCTCGCCGGTCACTGCCTGGAAGATCCGATGGAAGTGGAAGGGAGAGAAACAGCCTACTTCTGACAACCGGCTCAGCGAAAGCTCCCCTGGTGCGAGGCGCATTCGCGAAGAGCTGTTTCTGACTCCGGGCCAGACAGAGGGGCCTTCTTACCCCGACAAGCTGCCGCTCGATACGGACAACGATCTGCTGGTGATCAATGACGCCATTACACCAGCGGTGGGCGACGTGACCTGGCTGAGCGGCCGCATCCTCGATTCCAGCGGAGGGCCGGTTTCCAACGCCACCGTCGAGATCTGGCAGTGCGACAGCAACGGCGCCTATCTGCGCTCCAAGACCGGGAACGCCGCTAAGCGGGATGTGAACTTCCAGGGATTCGGGCGCTTCGTCACCGGCTCGGCTGGCGAAAGAACGAAAAACTCCGTCCTGGTTCCTTTCGTCCCGTTGCCAGGCTCTCGCATCGGCGAGCTGTCCGCGAAGTTCGACATCGTGCTTGGCATCACGCCGGCGGCGTGACTACTGTTCGAGTCTCCGGAATACCTCGAGCAGCACTTCGCCGACAATTTGCAGACTCCTGGCGCTCAGCTTGTCCATCGTGTCTTTCTCGGTATGCCACCACGAGTTGTTTGGACCGTAATCGAAATCAATCAGGTCCATGGCCGGCACCCCCAGCCGCACGAAGGGCATGTGATCATCTTCGATCGCCCCGCCGTACGGCGGAAAATACCGGCTGTAGCCGAAGTCGCGAGCGGCCGCCTGCACCATCCGCCGCAACTCGGCCGAAGAACCGGCTTCGTCCACCACGCGCAGGTCGCGGTCGCCGATCATGTCGACATTGAACAGCGCGCGGATGCGGGCGAGGACGCCGTCGCGGTTCCACTGCTCGGCCAGATGACGGCTTCCGTAGATGCCGTTGCCCGCGGACCATTCGCCGAAGGCTTCTTCGCCGTCGAAAAAAACCAGGTACACATCGTCCTTGCGAGGCAGCTTCGGCAGCACGCGCGCCATTTCGAGCAGCCAGCCGGCCGAGGCGCCACCGTCATTGGCGCCGACGAATGTAATGCCGGGCATCGCCTTGGTGTCATAGTGGCCGCTGAATACGACGGCGCGGCCGGACGTGCCCGCAAGTTTTCCGATCAGGTTGCGCATCGGCACGGGCCCTGCCGGCGTTGAGGCCGTGAAGGAGTCCTCGCTGAGCTGCCAGCCGCTGCTCTTGAGTTGGGTGCGGATGATCGCTTGCAACTTTTGGATCGCCGCCGAGCCGGGCGGGCGCGGTCCCAGCGCCACCGCTTTGCGAGTCCATTCGAGCGAGCGGGCGCCGTTGAAATCCTCGGCCCACCCGGCCAGCAGACAGCAGGAGAAAAGAATCATCGCTTTCTGGCAGTGCATAAGTATCCCAGAGTGAAATCGCGACGCTGGTCCAGCCCGTCGAGCAGCGGGAACACCAGCCCCGCCGGGCCCAGCACCAGAGCTGCCGGCACGATCCAGATGCCATGGAAGAATTGCAGCCCGTTGAGCATGCGGCGTCCCATCAGGCGGAAATAGCCGCCTGCCGGCTGCACGTCGCCAGGCTCGAAGCCGGCCGAATCGAGCAGGTAGCGCACTCCATAGCGGGTGTAGCGGTAATAGTCATGAGGCGGCTGGTGAACTTCCCAATCCTGGGGCGCCACCAGCAGCAAGCTCCCTTGCGGCTTCAGCACTCGAGCCAATTCACCGAGCACGCGGGCGGGGTCACGCACGTGCTCGAGGGTCACGATGCTGAGAGCGGCATCGAAGGCGTTTTCCGGGAACGGCAGTGCGGCCAGATCGCCGACGACGTCCAGCCGTCCGTAGTCCCAGCTTGCATCTCCAACAGCCAGGTCCAGGCCCACATAACGGCGCTGGCGGAAGTGCTCGCGATATTGCCCTTCCCCGGCGCCGGCATCGAGCACGAGAGCGCCCGGCGGCAGCGAGGCCGCAAAGAGCCTTACCCGGTCGTCGGTCACCGCTTCGAAATGCCAGAGATAGCGCTCCAGGAACCGCGGCAACCGGCCGCGAATGGCTCCCCCCTTCACGGCTTCTTTCGCGCCTCCACCATCACCGTGGAGCCCTGACGGCAGGCGGCTTCGAGCAGAGTGGGCGGAACCGAGGCCACGACAAGACCCAGGTAAACGAGATCTTTCAGCAAAGCCAGGCGTGGCGATTCCCGCCGGCCGCGCAGGCGGCGGGCCATTGGATCCAGGCCGGGCAGCAGCGTGGTCGCCAGCCCGGCGGCATTGTCCCGCCAGGAAAAGTACTTGATTCTGAGGATCTCGAAGCCACAATCTTCAAGCAACAGACGAAGGTCCCGGGCCCGGAAGTCGATCAGATGTCTCGGAATGTCGATCCCGTTCCAATTCTCACCGAACAGCAGAAACTGCCAGCAGGCGGCATTAGGGACCTGGGCGATCAAGCGGCCCGCCGGCTTCAGCAGTTTCGCAGCTTCCTTGATATAGGCGGCGGGATCGTAGAGGTGCTCGAGCACGTGAAACATGGTAACCGCGGCGCAACTGGAGGGTGCAATCGGCGTCTGTGCGAGGCTGCCACAGACGGCAGGAACAATATTCGTGCTCCAGGCCACTTTGGCGGCCGAGAACGCGAAATCCAGGCCGATCACCCGCGCACCACGCTCGGCCAGCATGCGCAGCAGCAAACCGCATCCACAACCCACATCCAGAACAGGACCTTGTTCGCCCGAATCCTGAAGCGCGCGCCAAACGAATCTCACATGGTCGGAGAGAACGAATCGCCGGTAAAGCTCTTCCAGGCGGCCTACTGCGTTCTGGTGTGGAACATACCAATAGTCGTCGGGATAATAGCGGCCCAGTTCGTCGGGACCGGGCCAGGGATACAGTCGCAAGAGCGAGCAGTCGGTGCACTCGACTACCAGAAAGGCTTCTTGCGTGGTCTGGTACAAGCGGTCGGTGCCTTTCACCAGGGTTCGCATCCGGCCGCCGCCGCAAGCCGGGCAGCACTGGCGCGGGTTGCGCGGTCCGGGCGCTAGATCGCCTGCTGGCTGAGGGCTTTCAGTGAGATGCGATTCTCCCACAGCAGACGGCGCAGTTGGGCGGGGGTGAGCTTGCGAATGCCAGCCACTTGCCTGCGCTTGCGCAGAATCCGCGGCAGCATCCACAGCGCCTCCCAGTCCCCCTTGATCAGGGCCATCGCCACCCGGAGCTTGTTCTTCCATCCCGGGAAGTGAGAGATTTCGCCACGGCCGGACAGGGCCGCCCATGCTCCCGCCATCAGCCTCGCCAGGTAGAAGGCGCCGTTCAGCCATAACAGGCTCCAGGGAAACAGCTTGGCCGCAAGCAAGACACGGTTGCGCTCGATCAGCTCCAATCGCCTGGTGGAGCGAACACCCAGCGTAGCCCCGCGATGGTGGCGCACCACCGCAGCCGGCGCGTACAGACAACGCCAACCCGCGATCCGGGCGCGCAAGCCCAATTCCGCGTCATCACCATAGGCAAAGAAATCCTCGTCGAACCCTCCTGTCTCGAGCAGCATCTCGCGACGGTACAGCGCGGCGCAACCATCCGGCCACAGGACTTCCTCCAGTCGATCGTACTGGCCTGAGTCGGTCTGGCCCGAGCCGCGTCCGCGATTCTGACCATCCAAGTATATAAGATGGCCAGCCTTGTCAATGCGGCTCGGGTCTTCCCAAACCAGAATCTTAGAGGCTACCATGCCGACATCCGGACGGGCGTGGATGGCGCGCCCCATTTCCAGAAGCCAGTCGGGCTCCGCCTCCGCGTCGTTGTTGAGCAGCGCGACGAATTCTCCCCTGGCGGCGGCAATTCCCTGATTGTTGGCGGCACAGAAGCCCAGGTTGGCCCGGTTCCGCACCAGGTGTACAGGAAAGGGGCGACGGCCGTTTTGAAACTCCCGGGCAACCATCTCCGCCGAGCCATCCGAGGAGCCATTGTCAACCACCACGATTTCCAGCCTGGCCCCCCGCTGGCCCATCAAAGAAGACAGGCAGGCGTGGAGGAGATCCCCGCGGTTGTAATTGACGACGACAACCGAAAAGTAATCTCCAGGATGAATTTGCACCGAATGTAGTATTATATCTGCTAGGAACAGGCCTTCCTTTATGGCTTCCGTTGGCGAAATGCTCCGCCGCGAGCGAGAGCGCCAGGGTCTCGATCTGGCGCGGATCGCCTTCGAAACGCGGATCAAACAACAGTTTCTGGAAGCGCTGGAACAGGACGATTTCGATCCGCTCCCGGGCCGGTTTTTTGTTCGCGCGTTCGCCATCCAGTACGCCGAGAGGCTTGGTGTCCACACGCCGGAGCTGGACGCGGCGCTCGAACGGCAGTTGGCGCCAGTGGAGATTTTCAGCGCGAGCCAGGGGCAGCAGACCGGACTGCCGGATTGGAGCGGCAAGGAGTTTTCCGTCGACCCGCTGCCGGAGGGAACCGCGTCCGCGCTCACCGCTCGGAAGTTGACGGCCTCGCTGATCATGCTGGTAGCGGTGATCATCGCCTGCGGAGCGATTTTCTGGCTTTGGCAGCGTTCGCAGCTCAGTTCCACTTCCGCCAGCGGGAGCCAGGCAGGTGAGCCTGCGCAGGCACAGACGCCATCGCCGGTGAGCGCGCGGAGGACCGTTGCCCCGCCGGCGGCAATACAGCCACCTCTGCCTTCCCTACCGGAGCCGTTCTCGCCAGGGCGCATTTTCCTGACGGTGGTGGCCAAGGAAGAGACCTGGGTCCGCATCACCGCGGATGGAAAAGTGGTGGCCGAGCGCCTGCTGGCTCGCGGTGAATCCAGAGTCGCATCGGCCAACGAACGCGCCCGCATTCTGCTGGGCAACGCCGGCGGAGTCGATATCCAGTTCAACGGGACGGCGATTGGCCAGGTCGGGCCGCGCGGGCAGGTTCGCACAGTCGAGTTCACTCCTGAGAAGTTCACCGTCATCGAGCCGCAAAAACAGCCCAACCCTGCCCCTTCCACGGAAGGGACTTCCACACCCGTCGGCAATTGAGCCCTTGCTGAGCCGCGCGCGTCAGCAAGCGGTCCCGAACAATTGACCCGTGAATACCGCCATGCTATCCTCTCTGTTTAGGACAGGCCCAAAAGCCTCGCACTGAGTCTTATCCCGAAGCAATGGAAGAAACTCTAAATGCGCTCGGTGGGATTCTGCTGAACGCGCTTCCGACATTCCTGCTCATCATCATTCTCCACTTCTATCTGAAATCGGTATTGTTCAGACCGCTGGAAAAAGTGCTCCGCGAGCGGGATGAAGCGACTACCGGGCTACGCCGCAAGGCCGCGGAAACCATCGAGAAAGCCGGGCAGAAAACACGGGAGTACGAAGAGAAGCTCCGCGCCGTGCGCTTCGAGCTGTACCGGGAGCAGGAAGAGATGCGCAAGCAGTGGAAGAAGGAGCAGGACGCGCAACTCGCCGAGACGGCCGCCCGGACCAAGCAGATGGTGGCCGCTGCCAGAGTGCAAATCGCCGCCGAAGCCGGCGACGCCAGGCGGGCGCTGGATGCGGAAAGCCGTTTTCTCGCCGTCAAGATCGCCGACACCGTGCTCGAGCGGAGGCCTCTGTGAAGCGCCTGGTGATCCTCGGCGCGCTGGCCCTTGCGCCTGCGCTCGCCGCCGAGGAAGGCGGCCCGCACAGCGAGCCGAGCATCTGGTGGAAATGGGCCAACTTTGCGCTGCTGGCGGGCGGCTTGGGCTATCTCATCTCGAGGCACGCAGGGCCGTTTTTTTCATCACGAACCGCTGCCATTCGGTCCGGCCTCGCTGACGCAGCCGCGGTCAGCCAGCAAGCGGATGCACGCGTCGCCGGGATCGAGCGCCGTCTGGCGAACCTGGGCGCCGAGATTGAAAGGCTCCGGGCGGAGTCGCGGGAGGAGATGAGCGCGGAGATCCAGCGCATCCGGGCGGAAACGGCGCGGCTGGCGGCCAGGACGCAAGCGTCCGCCGAAAGCGAAATTGCTTCCATCGTCAAGCTGGCGCGGCGGGAGCTGAAAGCCCACTCAGCGGCGCTGGCTGTGCAACTGGCTGAGGTGCAGATTCGCGAGCGGCTCAGCGGCGTGGCACAGGAAGGTTTGATCCGGCAGTTTGTGTCCGACCTGGCCTCGACGCGGCCGGCCACGCGCTAACAGAACATGTCCCTCGCCCTTGCATCCCGGTACGCCAACGCCCTGCTCGATGTTGTGTTGGCTTCGAAGGAGCGCATCGAGCCGCAAGCGGTCATCAGCCAGTTGCGTTCGCTCGAGGCGCTGGTCGCCTCCTCACCCGATTTTCGCAACGTGCTGCAATCGCCCGCCGTGCCGTTGAAGAAAAAGAATGCCGTCATGGGACGGCTGTGTGACATGCTCGCCATGGACCGCCTGGTACGGAATTTTGTCTTTATTGTGGTGCGCAAACGCCGGGGATCGTTGTTTCCGCTGATTCGCGGCGCTATCGAACGGCTGCTGGACGAGCGGACCGGAATCATGAAGGCGGAAGTTTCCAGCGCAGTGGATCTGAGCCCGGGCTCGAAGGCCGCTGTCGAGGCCCAACTGGCCCGGATCGCCGGAAAGTCCGTCCGCTGCCAGTACAGCGTGGATGCCGGCTTGCTAGGCGGCGTCCTGGCTCGCGCTCGACGCTGTATGACGGCTCGGTACGCGGCCAACTGGACGCGCTGCGGCGCAAACTCGCTGGCGGCATCTAAGGGGCCTGTCACCGAATAACGTTGGCGGCCGTTCGGGACCGCTTGCTGACGCGCACGGCTCAGCAAGGGCTTCCGTACCGCGCGGCTCGGCAAGGGCTTCCGTACCGCGCGGCTCAGCAAGGGCTTCCGAGCCGCGACCGTGAGGGAGCGGTTGGAAAGGGTTAGAGAACTATGGCTCAAATTCGAGCGGATGAGATCACGCGGCTGCTCCGCGAAGAAATCGAGAATTTTGACAAGGTTGTCAGCGTGGCCGAGACCGGATCGGTCATTTCGGTGGGCGATGGCATCGCCCGCGTTCACGGGCTGGACAACGTGATGTACGGCGAGCTGGTGGACCTTCCGCACAACGTCAGCGGCCTCGCCATGAACCTGGAAGAGGACCAGGTAGGCGTCGTGTTGTTCGGCGATTTTGAGAAGATCAAGGAAGGGGACGAAGTGCGGCGCACGGGCCGCATCATGTCCGTGCCGGTCGGCGAGGGACTCATCGGGCGCGTCGTGAACGTGCTCGGCGAGCCGATCGACGGTAAAGGTCCCATCGACGCCGCACGCCACAATCCGATCGAGCGCCAGGCGCCCGGCGTCGTCGACCGGCTGCCGGTAAAAGAACCGCTTCAAACAGGCATCAAAGCCATCGACAGCATGGTGCCCATCGGCCGCGGCCAGCGCGAGCTCATCATCGGAGACCGGCAGACCGGCAAGACCGCCCTGGCGCTGGACACGATCATGAATCAGAAGGGCGGTGACGTCATTTGCATCTACGTCGCCATCGGCCAGAAGCGCTCGACCGTGGCCCAGGTGGTGAAGACGCTGGAAGAATTCGGCGCCATGGAGTACACCATCGTCGTGGCCGCCACGGCGTCCGATCCCGCACCCATGCAATATCTGGCGCCCTACGCAGGCTGCGCGATGGGCGAGTATTTCCGGGACAAGGACCTGCACGCAGTGTGTTTCTACGACGATCTGTCCAAGCACGCCGCGGCCTACCGGGAAATCTCACTGCTGCTGCGCCGGCCTCCGGGCCGCGAAGCGTTTCCGGGCGACGTGTTCTACCTGCACAGCCGGTTGCTGGAGCGGGCGGCGAAGCTGAAGACGGGCGGTTCCCTCACCGCGCTGCCATTCATTGAAACGCAGGCAGGCGACGTTTCCGCCTACATCCCGACCAACGTGATCTCGATCACCGACGGCCAGATTTACCTCGAATCGGACTTATTCAACAGCAACGTCCGGCCGGCGATCAACGTCGGTCTGTCGGTGAGCCGCGTGGGCGGCAACGCTCAAGTGAAGGCGATGCGGCAGGTGGCCGGCACGCTGCGCCTGGAGCTGGCTCAGTATCGCGCGCTGGCCGCCTTTGCCCAGTTCGGCAGCGAGCTCGACAAAGCCTCGCAGCATCAGTTGAACCGCGGCGCGCGCCTGGTGGAGATCCTGAAGCAGGGCCAGTTCGACCCGCTGCCCTGGGAAAAGCAGATGCTCATCATCTATGCCGGCACCAACGCCCATCTGGATGACCTGGCGTTGCCGGTGTGCCGCAAGTTCGAAGACGAGCTTTTCAAGTTCTGCGAAAACGCCCATCCGCAGCTTCTGGTGACGCTGCGGGAAAAAGGAGCGATGGATGACATGCTCAAGGGCCAGATCGAGGTGGCGCTGAAAGAGTTCAAACAGAAGTTCGCCGCCGACCACGAGGCCTGATCCATGCCCAGCCTCATTGACCTCCGCCGGCGCATCCGTTCGGTGCGCAACACGCAGCAGATCACCAAGGCGATGCGCATGGTGGCCGCTTCCAAGCTGCGCCGCGCACAGGACCGTGTGATCGCATCCAGACCGTTCACTTCCGGCTACCGCAAGTTGCTCGCCAACGTGGTGGCGGCGTCGAGCGGAGAGGTCGAGGCGCTGAGCCATCCGTTGTTGCAGGTTCGCCCGGAACAGCGCATCCAGCTCATCCTGCTGACCAGCGATCGCGGATTAGCCGGACCGTTCAACTCGAACCTCATCCGCGGCGGCATGAACCTGCTCGAGAAAAAGCAGGACGCCAGCGTGGACATCGAGGCTGTGGGACGCAAGGGGCGGGATTTTTTCCGCCGCCGGGCCACGCTGTCCGGAGAGCACATCGGCGTCTTTGACAAGCCATCCTACACGCAGGCGCAGAAAATCGCCGACAAGGCCATCGGGCGCTATACGGCGGGGCAAGTCGATGCCGTTTACCTCATCTACAACGAGTTCCGGAGTGTGATCTCGCAGCGATTGACCGTCACCCGCATCCTCCCGGCGCCGGTTCCCGAGGGAAAGCAGACCACCAACTATATCTTCGAGCAGCCGCCCGCGCAATTGCTCGGCAACATGCTGCCGAACTACGTGCGCATCATGGTCTATGGGGCGGTGCTGGAATCGGCCGCGGCTGAACAGGCGGCCCGCATGGTGGCCATGGAGTCGGCCACAACCAACGCCGGCAAGGTGATCGACCAGTTGACGTTGCACCTGAACCGGGCGCGCCAGGCGGGCATTACCAAGGAGATCATCGAAGTGGTCAGCGGCGCCAACGCATTGGAGTAAAACAGCATGCAAATCATGACCCATCAGATTGGCAAGGTGATTCAGGTCGCCGGTCCGGCCGTGGACCTGCAATTCGCCGAGACCGAAATGCCCGAGATCCGCACCGCGGTGCGCATTACGAGCGACGGATTCAACGTTCCCGACCCGATCGACATCATCGCCGAGGTCGCTCAGCATATCGGCGAAGGACGCGTTCGCGCCATCGCCCTCCAGCCCACCGAAGGCCTGGTGCGAGGCATGAAAGCCGTCAGCCAGGGCCAGCCGGTGATGATGCCCGTCGGCAAGGAAGTCCTCGGACGCGTGCTCAACGTCATCGGCCAGCCGGTCGACAGGATGGGCCCGGTGCCGGCCACGAAGTTCTATCCGATTCACCGTCCGGCGCCCACCTTTGAAGAGCAGGCCACCGAGCTGCAAATGTTCGAATCGGGCATCAAGGTCATCGACTTGCTGGAACCCTATCTGCGAGGCGGCAAGATCGGCCTGTTCGGCGGCGCCGGCGTCGGCAAGACAGTGATCATCATGGAGCTGATCAACAACATCGCCATGGCGCACGGCGGCGTGTCCGTGTTTGCCGGCGTGGGCGAGCGCACCCGCGAGGGCAATGACCTGTGGCTGGAAATGCAGGAGTCCGGCGTCGTGGACCCCCGCGACTACACCAAGTCCAAGTGCGCCCTGATCTATGGCCAGATGACCGAGCCGCCGGGGGCGCGTTTGCGCGTCGGCCTGAGCGGGCTGACGGTGGCGGAGTATTTTCGCGACGAAGAAGGCCAGGACGTGCTGCTGTTCATTGACAACATCTTCCGCTTCACACAGGCCGGCTCGGAGGTGTCCGCACTGCTGGGACGCATGCCGTCGGCGGTGGGCTACCAGCCGAACCTGGCAACGGAAATGGGCGAGCTGCAAGAAAGGATCACGTCCACCAAGCGCGGCTCGATCACGTCCGTGCAGGCGATCTACGTGCCCGCCGACGATTACACGGATCCGGCTCCGGCGACCGCCTTCGCACACCTGGACGCGACCACCAACCTCTCGCGCGACATCGCCGCCCTCGGCATCTACCCTGCGGTGGATCCGCTGGCCTCCACTTCCCGCATTCTCGACGCCCGGATCGTCGGCCATGAGCATTACGACACCGCACAGCGCGTCAAGCAGACTTTGCAGCGCTACAAGGATCTCCAGGATATTATCGCCATCCTGGGCATCGACGAGCTCTCCGAAGAAGACAAGCTGACGGTGATGCGGGCGCGCAAAATGCAGCGCTTCCTCTCGCAGCCTTTCCACGTCGCCGAGCAGTTCACCGGCATCAAGGGCAAGTACGTGAAGCTGGCGGACACCATCCGCGGCTTCCGGGAGGTGTGCGACGGCAAATACGACGACGTGCCCGAGCAGGCGTTTTATCTCCAGGGGACGATCGACGACGTCCTCGAGCGGAACGAACAGATGAAGAAGAGCATGTAGCCGTATGGCGGACACGTTTGAATTGGAGATTGCCACTCCGGAAAGACTCCTGCTCAGGGAGCAGGTGACCGAGGCTCAGATTCCCGGCGCCAGCGGCGAGCTGGGTGTGCTTCCCGGGCACGCCCCGTTGCTGAGCGAGCTTGGCATTGGGCCCTTGTCCTACGTGGCCGGCGGCCAGCGCCGGGTCCTGTCGGTCGCCGGCGGCGTCCTGGAAGTGATCGAGGATCAGGTCCGCGTGCTCGCCATCTCCGCCGAAAAGCCTGAGGAAATCGAGCCGGGGCGCGCCGGGAGAGCACTGGAGCGCGCCACCGAGCGGCTTCGGAGCACAAAGGAAAACCTCGATTACGCGCGCGCTCTCAGCGCACTCAAGCGGGCGCAAACCCGCCTCGCATTGGCCGGGCATAAGTAGATCGCTCAAACCCGGCTTCCGCTCAACCTCGTTTTTCACTGCCCGGCCACCTCTTTCAAAAAACTGGAAAAGAATCCGTTGACTCAGTCCAGCCTCTGGGGTATAAGAGATTGTCCCCCCGAGTGCTGTACTCCCGGAAAAAAGAAGAAACAGTCGTACGAATCCAACATCCATGGCACCAGTCAGCGTTCTCCACGTCCAGGAAACCAGTGCATCCCGCCAGTCCGTGCAGCCCTCCGACACGATCGCCGTCGTGCGTCACCTGTCGCATGAGCTGCGGCAGCCGTTGAGCACCATTGAGACATCGGCCTACTACCTGAAGCTGATCCTGCCGAAGTCTGATGCGCGTGTGGCGCATCAGCTCGACAAGATGGAGCAGATGGTGCACCAGATGAGCTGGATTCTTTCCGATGCGGTGCATTATTTGCAGGCCGCGCCGCCCAGGCCGGAGTGGGTGGATCTGTGCGAGCTGATCTCGGAACCGCTGGTGGCGGAAGCCATGGAAGATCGGGTCGAGCTGGACTGGAAAGAATCGCCGGCCCCGGTCCTGGTTCACCTTGATCCCGCCCAGGCCGGGCATCTGGTGCGAACCATCGTCTCCGTGTTTCGCCAACTGGCCAGCTCCGGCCGTCCGGTGAAGCTGTCGTTTTACCGCGATGGCGACCAGGCAGCGCTCGAGTGCGCCTGCGAAGTCGCTCAGCCGTTGTGCGACCGGACCGAGGACTTGTTCCAGGCGTTCACGCCGCATCTGCCGGCCGGCTCCGGCCTTTCCCTTGCCAGCGTGCGACGAATCGCAGAAGCGCACGGAGGCTCGGCCAGGCTGTCCTGTGAGAACGGCGTGCTGAAGCTGGAGATCCTGCTTCCGGCTGGCTAGCCGGACCTTCCTATACTGGGAAGGGGATGTCTTCCACTGCCAGGAGCGTAGGTGTCCGCGGTTTCTTCGCACCAAAGGGCGCGCTGTCGCACTGGCACCCGAACTACGAGTACAGACCGGGCCAGCTCGAGATGGCACAAGCGGTCGAGAAATCCCTCAAGGAAAAGCGTCACCTGCTGGTCGAGGCCGGCACCGGCACGGGTAAGACGCTGGCGTATCTGGTTCCCGCAATCCTTTCCGGACGCCGGGTGGTGGTCTCGACGGGCACCAAGAATCTCCAGGAGCAGCTCTTTTTCAAAGACGTCCCATTCCTGCAACAGCATTTTGCCACGCCGCTCAAAGTCTGCTACATGAAAGGCCGCGCCAATTATCTCTGCCGCCAGAAGCTGTATGACGCCGAAAAAGCGCCGGTGCTCGAGGGTCTGGAAGAGGTCGCCGATTACCAGGTCATCCGCGAATGGGAGAAGACCACGGAAACCGGCGATCGCGCCGAGATCCGCACTCTGCCCGAAGCCAGCACCGCCTGGAGCAAGCTGGACGCGCGCCGCGAGCGGTGCACCGGACAGCGATGCCCGCAATTCGAGCGGTGCTTTCTTACCAAGATGCACCAGAAGGCGCACGAGAGCGACATCATCATCGTCAATCACCACCTTTTCTTCGCCGATCTTTCGGTCAAGGAAGACGATTTCGGCGGCATCCTCCCCGAGTACACCGCCGTCGTCTTCGATGAAGCGCACGAGCTCGAGGATGTGGCCGGCACGTACTTCGGCGTGAACGTGGGCAACTACCAGATCCTGGACTACTGCCGCGACGTCAGCGCGCTCGCTCGGAGCAAGAATTTCGGCTCGGCCGAGATGGATCGTGTGCTGATCGGGCTCGAGGACGCCTCCGAATTGTTCTTCCGGTTGTTCGGAGAAGGAGAAGGGCGCACCGGGTTCAGCCGGCAGGCAGCCTTTCTCGAACAACACCGGGAGCAGTACGAAGATGTCCTTCACGGGCTGGAGCTCGTCTGGACAAACCTCGAGATCGTCAGGAGCGCGCCCGAGGAAGTCATCCCACTGCTCCGCCGGGCCCGCGAGCTGTACGAGAAGCTGAGGTTCTGGATGGATGGCTCCAACCAGGATTTCGTCTATTGGATCGAGCGGCGGGGCCGCGGATGCTACTTGCAGGCGACGCCGATCGACGTCTCGAGCCTGCTGGCCGAGAAGCTGTTCGAGAAGATCGACACGGTGATCCTGACTTCCGCGACGCTGGCGGTGGCCGGAAGCTTCGACTATGTGCGCACCCGCCTCGGCGTGTCCCACGCCCGCACAGCCCAGGTGGCCAGCCTATTCGAGTATCACAAGCAAGCCGTGCTCTACGTGCCGCAGCATCTGCCGGACCCGCGCAGCCCGGCGTTTTTCAGAGCCGCCTGCGACGAGATCGCACGCCTGCTTCGGCTTACCCAAGGGCGGGCGTTCGTTCTGTTCACCAGCTACCAGCAGATGCGAATGGTGCATGACCGGCTGTCTCTCGAACTCGAATTCCCTGCTCTGCTGCAAGGGACCGGGCCTCGGCACGCGCTACTCGAGGAATTTCGCAGGACTCCCCACGCGGTGCTGTTCGCCACCTCTTCGTTCTGGCAGGGCGTTGACGTGCCAGGCGATCAATTGAGCTGCGTTATCATAGATAAGTTGCCGTTCGCTGTGCCGAGCGATCCCGTCGTCGAGGCCAGGGTGCGAATGGTGCGCGAATCCGGGGGCAATCCCTTTTACGACTACCAGCTCCCGCAGGCCGCCATCACGCTCAAGCAGGGGTTCGGACGCCTGATCCGCAGCCGCTCGGACCGCGGTGTTCTGGCGCTTCTGGATAACCGGGTCACCAAACAGCGCTACGGGCAGGTGTTCTTCGACAGCCTTCCCGATTACCGCTTCACGACGGACATGAAGGAAGTGGAGAGGTTCCTGGATGTTTGAAGTTTCGGTGGAAGAGACGTTCGCCGCCGGGCACGCGCTGCGCAATTACAAGGGAAAATGCGAGCGCGTGCATGGCCACAACTACCGGGTCCGCGTGACCCTGGAAGGCGCCGATCTGGACGCCGCCGGCTTGCTCGCTGATTTCGCCGACCTCAAGAAGATCCTGCGGAACGCCATTGCCTACCTCGACCACCAGTTCATTAACGATCTGCCGCCCTTTGACGTGATCAACCCGTCGGCGGAAAATCTTGCGAAGTACTTTTGTGAACAGATGCTGAACGGCATGGAAGAGGGCGCCGGCAGAGCGCCCGTGCGGGTTCAGTCCGTGAGAGTTTGGGAAACGGACACCTGCGTCGCCACTTACCGCCCGTAGTATTCGGAATTCGTTTGTGCGTAGGCGGCCCACTTCTCGGGCAGATCATCAAGCGCAAAAATCGCCGAAACCGGACACACCGGCACGCACGCGCCGCAATCGATGCATTCCACCGGGTCGATATAAAGCTGCTCGGCGGAAGGGAATTTTTCGTTGTCTTTCTTCGGATGAATGCAGTCCACCGGGCAGGCATCCACGCAAGCGGCATCCTTGGTGCCAATGCAGGGTTCAGCGATGACGTAAGCCATAAAAGCTCCTCTCTGGCAAAAGAATCTCTCTATCGTATAACATAGGGGCCGGGCGAAACACAACTTCTTTGTACAGATTCCCGGATCAAATCCAACCGCGGGCAAAATAATACCCGATCTGGGCCGCTTCCCTGATCAATTCCGTCACCAGCGCCCAACGCTGCTCGACGCGGGAATGCCGCGAGCGGATGTCCGGAATCGGTCGCGGGGACACCACGAGCCCTGCCTTGAGGAAAGCACGATGGGCGCGGAACATGTGGTAATCACTGGTGAGGAGCACCTTCGTGCCCGGTTCGCCGGCCAGTATCCGCGCCGCATACAGCGCATTTTCTCTGGTGGAACGGGATGTGGGTTCCTCGATAATCGCCGCCTGTGGAACCCCCGAGAAGATCAGGTAGTCCCGCATGACTCGGGCCACCGCGATGTCCTGATCCGAGGACCCGCACACCACAATCCTGGCAAACCCGCCCTCGCGCCACACCCGCGCCGCATACATCGCCCGGCGAAAAGTCACCCGTCCCGGGAAGCCGTCTTTTTCCATCTCCGCGCCAAGCACGATCAGGACATCGCCCTTGGGATCATGCCACGGGCCCGCCAGCCAGGTGGCCAGCCAGAAGGTCAGCGGCGTCAGCGTGCACACCACAACCACCAGGCCGATTGCAGCCAGCATGGTGCGGATCACTCGCCAGATCCGTCGCATTGGAAAACCTCACTATACCCTACGGTCTCTGTACGCGGGCTAGAATCGGAAAGGCGTATGTGCGGCATCGCCGGATTCCACCTCTTCGACCGGCCCGCCCAAGCCTCGACTCTGAAGGCGATGTGCGGCCTCATCCGGCACCGCGGTCCTGACGATGAAGGCTTCCATGTCGATGGCGGCTGCGGGCTCGGCATGCGCCGGCTCAGCATCATCGACCTCGAGACGGGCCATCAGCCCATTTCCAACGAAGACGGCTCCGCCTGGGTGGTGTTCAACGGCGAGATCTATAACTACCGCGAGCTGCGCGCGGATCTGGAGGCCCGCGGACATCGCTTTTCCACCTCCAGCGACACGGAAGCGCTGGTGCATCTGTACGAGCAGGAAGGGGCCGGCGGAATCGCCCGGCTGCGCGGGATGTTCGCGTTCGCGATCTGGGATGCCCGCCAGCGGCTGCTGCTGCTGGCCCGCGACCGCTTCGGCAAGAAGCCGTTGTACTATGCGGCCACCGGGCACGGGCTCTATTTTGCCAGCGAGCTGAAGTGCCTGCGCGGTTTGGAGATCCCCTTCGAGCTGGACCGCGAGGCGTTGCGTCTCTATTTCCAGTTTGGCTACCTGCCCGATCCGGCCAGCCCGTTTCTGGCGATTCGCAAACTGGCGCCCGGCGCATGGCTCACCTGTGATTCACAAGGCCGCATCAGCGAACAGCGCTATTGGCGGCTCCCCACACCTGCCCGGGAGCCTCCCGCCGGGCTGGCGTATGAACAAGCCCTCGAGCGCATTCGCGAATTGTTCGACGAAGCGGTCCGCATCCGCATGATCGCCGATGTCCCTTTGGGCGCTTTCCTGAGCGGGGGCATCGACTCCAGCTCGGTCGTCGCCTCGATGTCCCGCCAGTCTTCCGAGCCCGTGAAAACCTTCTCCATTGGATTTGAGGAGCGTTCCTTCAACGAGCTGCCTTATGCCGGGCTGGTGGCACGCCACTACCGAACGGATCACCACCAGATCGTCGTCCGGCCGGATGCGATCGATCTGGTTCAGAAGCTTCTGCGGCATTTCGATGAGCCGTTCGCCGATGCTTCCGCGATTCCGGCGTATATCGTCTCCGAGTTCACCTCGCGGCACGTCAAAGTTGCCCTGACCGGCGACGGAGGTGATGAACTGTTTGCCGGTTACGAGAGTTTCGCCAGAATTGAGCGGCTCCGTTGCCTCGACCGCATTCCGCAACCGGCCCGCAGAATCCTGTCCTGGATCGCGGATGCGCTTCCCTACTCTGCCTACGGCAAGAATTACTTGCAGATGATCTCGCGCCCGACGGCTCTGGAGCGCTACTTCGAGTTCAACTACATGCCGTACTTGCTGCGCCGCAGGTTGCTGAGGCCCGAATGGATGATGCCTGCCGACGCAGCGTTTCTCACCAGCACGCTGGCTGAGTTCCTGCTTCCCAACGGCGCCGATGCGTTGCTCCAGGCGCTCTACTTCGAGGCCACCGCCAATCTCACTGGCGATATGCTGGTGAAAGTGGACCGCATGTCGATGGCGGCATCGCTCGAAGTGCGCTGCCCGATGCTCGATCACCACCTGGCTGAGTTTGCTTTTTCTCTCCCCGTGAGCTGGAAGATCCGCAACCGGAAAGGCAAGGCGATTCTGCTGGACGCGATCGGCGGCAGGCTGCCCGCCGGCATTCTGAACCGGCCCAAGATGGGATTCGGCGTGCCGCTGGCGAGCTGGTTCCGCGGCCCGCTGCGGGAGTTTCTCCAGGACCACCTGACCAGCCGGGAATTCATTGAGCGCGGCATCGTCTCCGGGGAGTTTGTGCGCCACCTGTTAAACGAACATGACTCGGGCCGAAGAGACAACAATCTGCGCCTTTGGGCGCTGCTGATCCTCGAACTCTGGTTTCGCCAGTGGGAATCGGCCTCAACCGCTCCCTTACGGTCGCGGCTCGGAAGCCCTTGCTGAGCCGCGGCTCGGAAGCTCTTGCTGAGCCGCGCGCGTCAGCAAGCGGTCCCAACCGGCTGGCAACGTTATTCCGTTATTTCTTGCGCCTGGCAGTCCAGGTTCCCGAAGCAAAAGACCCGTAGGTGGCTTTCCCCTTCATGGAATCAGCGCCTTCGATGACGCCTTCGTAGGTGACCTCGACCGGTTCGTCGCCTAGCGACAGCTTGAAAATGAACTTGATGTTGTTGCCGCTCACGGTTCCTTCCAGCGGCGCCTCGCCCAGTTGGCCCTGATACTTACCGGTCAGTTTCTCGCCTGATTGTTTGAACTCGAACACGGGCGTGCCGGCGCCGGCATCCATTTGCACTTCGAAGCTCCAGGTTCCGGTGATATCGGCGGCCGTGGCGAGCCAGGCGGCAGCCAGAAGGATTGCGGGAATCGCCAGCGAACGCGTCATGCGTTCGAGCATAGCACGTGGAACAGAAGCGGTTAGCGTGTCCGGCGCGAGGTGATTACGCAATCCACCAAGTCTTCCAGCTCCCTGGTCTCCTCGGTGAGCTCCTCGAACAACGGACGGCTGGGGCCCGGGATGGCAGAAAGCCGGAGCAGGCTCAATTGAAAGCCGAGGTGCGTGGTGAGATCAAGCTGTGACTGCGTCATACGTTCTTCAAATCGGCAAAGTTTGGGGGAAACTGTAGGAAAGAAGCGAACGAAGTACTACCTGCAAACACCGTAGGAGAAGTGGGGCGCGGGCCTTAAGAGAGCCGGTTGGGTGGGGCAAGGGGGCGGGTCGATTGGTGGCAGGCTCGGTGGCGGGACGTTGAGAACTACAGGTGGACTCACGGGAGGAACAACCCTTTCGCCCTCTTAACAAACCTACGCCCTTTTTCTTCCTACGCCGCCCAGGAGAGCACCTGCCATGCCAATCCGCCCCGCCCCTGGAATCAGTTACTTGGAGAAGCGATGCCCTCCTGCTGTCGCAGTCCGGGTCCCAATCCGGCATCCGATGCAGAATCGGAACGCCACCCCACTGCGTCTGAGCCCGCTTGCAAAGCCGTAGCTGTTCTGGTAGAAAAAGGAATTTGCGATCCAGCCGGTGCTTTGATATGAAGAAATCCCCCCGCGCCTCCGCCAAGCGCTCCAAGACCGTCGCGTCCCGCGCGCCAGCCCGGCCGGCGCCGGTGGCAGGGAAACCAAGAACTGTGACCACAAAAGTTGTGACCACTCAAACTCCTTCACAAATCCAACTGTTCGAATCGGCAATGAAATTATTCCATGCGCGGGACTTCACCGGCGCGGTCAGGATTTTCGAGCAGGCCGCCAACGGGCCCAGCCGGGAGGTGGCCCACGTAGCCCGGCAGCATGTGCGGATGTGCCAGCAGCGGCTCGCCAAGATGATCCCGGCGTTGAAAGGCCCTGAGGATTATTACAATTACGGAGTCAGCCTGATCAACCGGCGTCAGCTCAGCACGGCCGAAGAGACCCTGAAGAGGGCATTGGAGCAGGCGCCGAACGCGGATCACGTTTACTACGCCCTGTCCATCTGCCGCGGCTTGCAGGGGGACTTGGATCAGGCGGCCAAATTTCTGGAGCAGGCCATCCGGCTCGACCCCAAGAACCGGATGATCGCACGCAACGATCCGGATCTGCTCGAATTCGGCAGACGGTCACCCGTGCGAGAATTGGTATTTGCTGAGAAAAAGGAGTCCGCGTAGACACTAACCGATTGAGCAGCCCGGCTGTCTTGCAGGATAAAGCCGGAATCCATAGCTGCCGATTGGGTATGTACGGTGCAACAGCCTCAGCGGAGGAAGGGGAAGACCGCGACTCCATGCCGGTAAAGTCAATTACGTCTTCGCGGAGGATCTTTGGCCCGGACCGGCCGCTCCGCATCCTGGCGGTCGGTGGAGGTACGGGTCTATCCACGCTGCTTCAGGGTCTCAAGTATTACGCCAGGCCTGAGTTGTGCGCCGCTCCCGGAGCCCCCGGGATCGGTCTTCCCGAGGACCTGCGCCTCGAGATCACGGCGGTCGTCACCGTCACTGATGACGGCGGAAGTTCCGGCCGCTTGCGCCGGGAATTCGATGTGCAGCCTCCGGGCGATATCCGGAACTGCATGGTGGCCTTGTCCTCGGACGAAGCGCTGCTTTCGCGGCTCTTTCAGTACCGGTTCTCCTCCGGCCGCGGTCTGAAGGGGCACAGCTTCGGGAACCTGTTTCTGGCGGTGCTCACGCAGCTTACCGGTGACTTTGCCCATGCGGTGAAAGTTTCCTCGGAAGTGCTGGCGAGTTCAGGACGTATCTTTCCGTCAACGGCCGGCAACGTGGTCCTTCAGGCTCGTCTGGAAGACGGCTCGCTGGTCACCGGCGAAACACGCATCAGCAAGAGCCGCTCCCGTATCTCGAGCGTGTTCTTGAAACCACGGCGGCCGTTGCCTTTGCCGGAAACACTGGAAGCCATCGAGCAGGCGGATTTGATCACCTTCGGTCCCGGCTCGCTGTTCACCAGTGTGATCCCCAACCTTCTTGTGGATGGGATTCCGGAGGCCATCCGGCGGTCGCAGGCCATCAAAGCCTACTTCTGCAACCTTATGTGGCAGCCTGGTGAGACCATGAATTTTCGCGCTTCCGATCACGTGACCGCCATTCACAAGCACGCCCGCGGAAAGCTCCTCGAGGATGTCATCGTCAATACCAATCCCATCAGCACTCAGTTGCGCCGCCGCTATGCCATCGAGAAAGCGATGCCTGTCGAGGTGGACGCGGCTCGTCTGAAGGGGATGGGATTGCGCGTGCTCGAGGAGCCGTTGCTGGCCGAATCGGATAAGGTGCGTCACGACCCGCACCTGGCCGCGGCTGTCACTTTGCGTCTTGCGATGGAAGGCTGGCGGCGGCGTCAAAGCCTGCTGCGCCCGCTGGCCGCCGGCGGTACCCTATAAGCGACTCATGGATTCCGCGCTCACCGTTCTCATCCTGGCGGCGGGTTTAGGCACGCGCATGAAGTCCCGCAAGGCCAAGGTGCTTCACCGCGCGGGCGGGAAAACACTCATCGAGCATGTGGTGGACGCCGCCTGTGAGCTGGCGAATCCGGAATCCATCTATATTGTGGTGGGACACCAGGCGGAGATAGTCGAATCACTCTTGCGCCCTCGAGGCGTTCGTTTCGTCCGGCAGATCGAGCAGAAGGGCACGGGTCACGCGGTGCTGTGTTGCGAGCCGGCCGCGAAACGCCGCCAGGGCCGGGTTCTCATTCTCTACGGGGATTGTCCCCTGCTCGGTGCAGGGACGTTGCGGCGGTTGATCGATTTGCATGTGGAATCGGGCGCTGCTGCGACGGCGATCACCACCATGCTGGAGAACCCCACCGGCTACGGGCGCATCGTTCGCAACCAGGAGGGCCAAGTGCTCGCGGTCGTCGAAGAGAAAGCCGCCAGCGCCGAGCAAAAGCAGATCCGCGAGATCAACGCCGGCATCTACTGTTTCGATACAGCTCTGCTGTGGAAGCATCTGCATGACATTCGGCCCCATAACCCGGCGCGCGAGTATTATCTCACTGATCTGGTCGGGATTCTGAATGCCGCCGGCCATCGCGTCCTGCCGCTGCCGGCCGTGGACTTCACCGAACTGCTCGGCATCAACAACCGCATCGAGCTGGCCGAAGTAGACCGTATCCTGCGCGAGCGCAAAGTGCGCCAGCTCATGCTCGATGGCGTCACCATCGAAAGGCCGGACACGGTCACCATTGACGCGCAGGTCGCCATCGGGCCGGACACCGTCATCGAGCCATTCGCTCGCATTCTGGGCGATACGGTGATTGGATCCGACGCCCGGATCGGCGCATACTCGATCATTGAATCGTCTCGCCTCGAGGATGCAGTGGAAGTCCTGCCGTTCTCGATCGTGGCCACCTCCCATGTGGAATCGGGGGCGCGCATCGGACCCTATGCCCGCCTGCGCATGGAGAACCACGTCGAGGCCGGCGCGCTCATCGGGAATTTCGTCGAGCTGAAGAAGACGCGGCTGGGAAAAGGCGCCAAGGCCCAGCACCTGGCGTATCTGGGCGATTCCACCATCGGCGAGAACGTGAACGTCGGCGCCGGCGCCATTACCTGCAACTACGATGGGCAGACGAAGCACAAGACACGCATCGGAGCCGGCGCTTTCATCGGCAGCAACGCCACGCTGGTCGCTCCCATCGAGATTGGGGAAGGCAGTTACGTGGGAGCGGGCTCCGTCATCACCGATCCGGTGCCAGCGGACGCTCTGGCTCTTGGACGTGGACGGCAGGTGGTCAAGGAAGGCTGGGCTCGCCGCCGCCGCCGGCAGGCGGATCAGAACAGCGCCGCCCGGAAGGTTCCGGTCGGGTCCTGATCACAACACCAAGATCGGGTGATACAGATTCGGCATCTTGACTTCGCCGATCGCCACCAGGTCTCCCTCCGGACTCATTGCTTTCACGTATTTCGCGCCACGCTGGACGCGGAAGGGTGATACCCGGAAGTCACGGCCTTGCCGGATCTGGCTCACGGTGAACGCATCCACCGTTTCAGCGGGAAACTGCGGAAGCAGACGGGCGGCGGGCACCAGCGCCTCCTTCAGGCGTCCTTGTCCCGCCATCTCCTCCAATTCCGAAAGCGTGCGTGCGTTCTCAATCGTGAAGTCACCGCTGGCCGTGCGACGCAGCGCTTCCAGAAACGCGCCGCAGCCGACTTTTTGCCCCAAATCGTGCGCCATGCTGCGCAGGTACGTCCCCGCTGAGCAATGCACCCGGATGCGGATCGCACTGCCCGCACATTCCAGCAATTCGAGTGAATACACCGTGACTTGCACCGGCTTCAGCTCGACCGCGACGCGCTTACGCGCCAGCTTGTAGGCGGGCTGCCCGCCGACCTTCTTGGCTGAGATCGCCGGCGGCGTCTGCACGATCAGGCCGCGGTGTTCGTCGAGCAATGGCTCGATGGTGGCGGTATCCAGAACAGGATCGGTCCGCGGCGTGGTGGCCGTTCCATCGCGGTCATAGGTGTCGGTGGCATACCCGAAGCGGATCAGCGCATCGTAACGTTTGTCGTTGCGCATGTAAAACTGCGCCAGCCGGGTGGCGCGTCCCGCCACCAGGGGCAAGACGCCGGTTGCCATGGGGTCCAGGGTCCCCAGGTGCCCGACTCTCCTGGTGCCGGCCAGCCGCCGCATCTTGTTGACCGCGTCGTGCGACGTCCACCCTTCCGGCTTGTCGACTACAATCACTCCGTCCATGCAAGTGTCCACTGTAGCATCGGCGCTGCTTCAGTCTGGTCATTCGCGGATTCCGTGCACGTTGGAACCAAGTACTCGTCAAAAGCGCAAAGGCCGCGCCCCGCGGCGCCAAGCCGTTGAGGAACACCGGAGTGTCCCTGCCGCGGGCGCGGTCCGTTTTGCGCGTACTCGTCAGAAGGCGCCATCGCAGACCACGGACCCGTTGTTTACACTGGAGGCGTGCGTCTGACCACGACGATGGCCATTCGAGCTCCCCTTTCTGCCTACCCGGAACTGTCGGCTGATGAATGGAAGCGAGCGTACCGGCTCATGCTGACGTCGCGACGCTTGGATGACCGCGAGGTTCTGCTGAAGCGGCAGAACCGCATCTACTTCCAGATCAGCGGCGCCGGCCACGAAGCCGTCCAGGTGGCCGCCGGCTTTCTGCTTCGGCCGGGCGTGGATTGGCTTTACCCGTACTACCGCGACCGGGCGCTTTGCCTGGCGTTGGGCGTGACCCCTTTGGACATGCTGCTCGAGGCCGTTGGCGCCGCCGCCGACCCGGCTTCGGGGGGACGCCAGATGCCGTCGCATTGGGGCAGCCGGGAGTTGAACATTGTTTCCAGCTCTTCGCCCACCGGAACCCAGTTTGTTCAGGCGGCCGGCTGCGCGGAAGCATCCCTGCGCCTCAAAACCACGCCGGACGAAGTGACCCTGGTTTGCTGCGGCGATGGCAGCACGAGCGAGGGTGAATTCTGGGAGTCGCTCAACCTGGCCTGTCTTCAGAAGCTGCCGCTGCTGTATCTGGTGGAAGACAACGGCTATGCGATTTCCGTGCCCGTCGAGGTGCAAACGGCCGGTGGCAGGATCTCACGTCTGGCCGGCGGGTTTCCGGATCTGCTGGTGCGCGAAGTCGATGGCACAGATTTCTTCTCCTCCTACGATGCGATCAAAGAGGCGCTGCTGTGGTGCCGCACCCGGAAAGGGCCGGCGCTGGTTCACGCCCACTTGATTCGTCCATACTCACACTCGCTCTCCGACGATGAGCGGCTCTACAAGACCAAGGAAGAACGCGACCAGGAATCGCTCCGCGACCCGGTGTTCCGCTTCCCCGAGCAGTTGATGCGGGAGGGCGTGCTGGACCGGCACACTCTACAGTTGATCGGCCACGAAGTCGAGATGGAAGTGCAGGCGGCTACCGAAGCCGCGTTGAAAGCCGAGTCTCCGGCGAGCGGCTCGGCGTTGCACTTTCTCTATTCAGACCGGATCGACCCCACCTCGGAGGAATTCGCCGCGGATCCGGTTCTCGCAGGCGAGCCGAGAACGATGGTCGATGCCATCAATCGCACGCTGGCCGAGGAGATGCGCCGGGACTCGAGGATTCTGGTGTTCGGCGAGGATGTGGCCGATTGCAGCCGTCTCGAGAATCTGCCGCATGTCAAGGGCAAAGGCGGCGTATTCAAAGCCACCCAAGGCTTGCAGCGCGAATTCGGCCCGGAGCGCTGCTTCAACACGCCGCTGGCCGAGGCATCGATCGTGGGGCGGGCCATCGGCCTGGCCACACGCGGCTTCAAGCCCGTCGCCGAGATCCAGTTCTTCGACTACATCTGGCCCGCCATGATGCAGATTCGCGACGAGCTGGCGACGCTGCGCTGGCGCTCGAATAATGCATTCTCCTGCCCGGTCGTGATTCGCGTCGCCATCGGCGGCTATTTGGGCGGCGGCGCCATCTACCACAGCCAGTCCGGCGAAGTCGCGTTCACGCACATTCCGGGCCTGCGCGTAGTGATGCCCTCCAATGCGCTGGACGCCTGCGGTCTGTTGCGCACGGCGGTTCGCTCGGATGATCCCGTGCTCTTCCTCGAGCACAAGAAGCTCTACCGTGAGCCCTACAACCGGTCCCCGCACCCCGGCCCGGACTTTACGATCCCCTTCGGCCGCGCGCGCATCGTCAAGCCGGGCCAGCATCTGACGATCGTGACGTACGGTGCACTGGTGCAGAAGTCGCTGCTGGCGGCTACACAACTCGAGCGGCGCAATCCGGAGTGGAGCATCGAGATCCTCGATCTGCGGTCGCTGTCGCCCTACGACTGGACGGCGATTGCGGAATCCGTCCGCCGCACCAGCCGGGTGCTGATCGCGCACGAGGACGTGCTGAGCTGGGGCTATGGCGCCGAGATCGCCGCTCGCATTGCCGGCGAATTGTTCGAGCGCCTGGATGCGCCCGTTGGCCGGGTCGCCGCCCTGGACACCTGGGTGGCGTACCATCCATCGCTCGAAGACGAGATCCTGCCGCAAGCCGAGGACGTAGCCCGCGAGGCTGAGCGGCTGTTGCGCTACTGAGGGGCCGATGCATTCAGGGAAAAGATTATGGAACGACGTTCTTTCTCGAGACGCACTCTTATCGCCGGCGCCACTGCGGGCTCGCCGGGCCTGGCGGCCTCTTGGGTCCCTATGGCCGCTGCTTTTGCGCAGCCGGCGTCCCAAACAACCCCGCAACTCCCGGCCCCGGATCTGGCCAACCTCTACGAACTCATGGATTGGATCAGCCGGGAAAACAAACCCAACCTGTCCTTTCTGGATCCGAAGTGGAAGGCGCTGGAAGACTGGAAGCGAGTAGCCCGTCCTGTTTTCCGCCGCCATCTGTGTTACGACCCCAAACCAGCAACGCTGCCGGCTGAGCTTGTGGGCCGCGAGGAGCGGGAAGGATTCACGATCGAAACGGTCAAGATCCGGGGCGCCGCCTACGACATTCCCGCTCGAGTGCTGGTTCCGGCAGGCCGGAAGGGACGGGTTCCAGGCATCGTGGCGCTCCATTGCCATAGCGGGCGCTATGTGTGGGGGCATGAAAAGATTCTCAGCCATCCACAAGAGCACCCGGCGCTGACCGAGTTCCGCAACCGCGCCTACGGCCGTCCCTACGCCGAGTTGCTGGCGCGCAAGGGGTACGTGGTGGTCGTCATCGACGCCTTCTACTTCGGCGAGCGCAGACTGCGGGCGGAACTGATCGATGCCGCCACTGCTCCATCCGATGTGCAAGAATCGCTCCGAGCGCTCGCGGGAACAAAGCCGAATACCTCCGAATGGTTCCAGGCGGTCAACGTCGCTTGTCATAATTATGAGCACCTGACCGCCAAGACCATTTTCACTGCCGGCGCAACTTGGCCCGGAATGCTCGTGTGGGACGACATGCGCAGCGTCGACTACCTGTGCAGCCGGCCGGAGGTGGACAGCGCGCGCCTCGGCTGCCTCGGCCTTTCGATTGGCGGCTTGCGGGCAGCCTATCTGGTCGCCGCCGACGCGCGCATCCGGACGGCCTGTGTCACCGGGTGGATGACGGAATTAGGCGAGCAGCTTCGCAATCACCTGCGCACGCACACTTGGATGATGCATATTCCAGGCCTGTATCCTTCCCTCGATCTGCCCGATGCCGCGGCTATGATGGCTCCCGGCGCGCTTCTGGTCCAGCAGTGCAGCCGCGATCAATTGTATCCGCTGTCGGCTATGCGGGGCGCCGCTGAGAAGCTGAGGAAAATCTACGCCAAGGCGGGTGTTCCCGAACGATTTCGCGGAACCTTTTACGACTTGCCCCACTCCTTCCGGCCGGAGATGCAAGAGGAGGCCTTCGCCTGGTTCGAGAAGTGGATCTGATATGGCAAGACCCCGTGCGTCCGTTCTAGTTTTGGGGATTCTGTCGTGCGCCAGCGTTTCGGGCGCACCCCCTTGGGGAGACCAGTGGCGTGCTGTCGCAGAGCGGCTGATCCGGACTGCCCCGGAGTCGTACCCGTTCAACTGGGGAGAAGGAGTACAGGCAATCGGCCTGATGAAGGTTTACGACCGTTCCCGGGAGCAACGCTATGCCGACTATGTCGACAAGTGGGCCGCGCTCTATACGCCGAAGACACTTGGCGAACTCCTCGACATCGGGCCAATAAGCATCGAGCCGAAGATCGGGCCTGGCAGACCCGGCTACTGCGGGCGCTGGGCCCCGGCCACCGCAATTCTGTATCTATACCAGGTGTACCTCCGTTCGGCTCACCTCCGCCTCGCGGAGCAGGTAGGCGAGTTTATCAGCAATGACGCCGAGCGCGGACCCGAGGGCGGACTCGGACACTGGCAAGGCAGCCATCAACTGTGGGTCGACACGCTGTACATGGCTTGTCCCCTGCTCGCCGGGCTCGGCAAGTTACAAAGCAAACAAGAATACGTTGACGATGCTGCGAACCAGATCGTTGTCTATGCCCGCCATCTCCAGGATCCCCAAACCGGACTTTTCTACCACATGTGGGACTGGCAGACGCAGACGCATTCGCCTGACTTTTGGGGTCGCGGGAATGGTTGGGTCCTGATGTCGCTGGCCGACACCCTGGAGGTACTGGACCGGAAGCATCCGTCCTTTGCCCCGCTCAAGACCGTAACCGAGAAACTGGCTCGCGGGCTGCGCGCGACCGAGGACAAGGACGGGCTCTGGCACACGGTGCTTAACGACCACGCCAGCTACGCCGAGTCCTCGGCCACCTCGATGGTTTGCTACGGCCTTCTGAAACTCGTTCGCCTGAAGGTGCTCCCAGCCTCCTATCGAGGCCTGGCGCAGCGGGCCTGGTCTGCCGTCAGCAAGCTCTATGTGCGGGATGGAGTCGTGATCGGAGTCTCCGGGGGCACAGGTCCCTTTGGCGCCGATCACTATCGAACCCGTCCTCAGGGATCCTACCCTTGGGGGACAGGCGCCTACTTGATGGCCGGCAGTGAAATCGATCGCTTGCGCTGACTGACAGACAGGCGTTTCCTCAGACGGGAGTTTCCTCTTGCCTCTGCCGCAGGCATCGTGTAGTCTGGTCCCACGTAACACTTGCAACATCGGCTGCCGATGCATTCAGGGAAAAGCCACATGGTGTCCCAAAAAGGAGATCTCATGAATCCGAACAGGAAGTTTGCGCTTTTGACAATCTCCGTGGGAGTACTTCTCACTCTCAGCGCGACTCCGGCCTGGGCCCAGGCAACTTCAACGAGCACCGTTACCGGTCAGGTGACGGACCCGCTGAGCGCCGTCATCATGGGGGCTGAAGTCAGGCTGGTTGACGTCTCCACCAACGCCACACGAGCCACATCGACCAATGAGTCCGGGCGATATGTCTTTATCAACCTCGAGCCCGGCTTCTACAACCTCACAGTCAGCAAAGAGGGATTCACGCAGGCCAAGGTGCAGGGACAAAAAGTGGAAGTGGGTTCGACTCTGACTCTCAATCTCACTTTGCAGATTGGCGCGACCACAACCGTTGTCGAGGTCAGAGCGGCTGCCGGCGCCGAGTTGCAGAGCACCAACGCGGCGGTGGGGACGACCCTCTCCGGACAGTCTCTGCTGCACCTGCCAAACCTCGGCCGGGATGTCTCGACACTCGCGGTGCTTCAGCCGGCAACGCATCCGAGCGGATTTACCGCTGGCGCCTACGCCGACCAGAACACCTACACGCTGGACGGCGGGAATAACTCCGACGACATGGCTGGGAACAATACCAGCTACGTGACCAACTTTACTGGCTCGGGCGGAACCCAGACCAACGGCAATTCATCCGGAGTATTGCCGACCCCGGTCGAGAGTATCGAAGAATTCCGGGTAACGACCTTCAACCAGACGGCCGATTTCAATAGCTCGATTGGCGGCAACATCCAGATGGTCACCAGGCGCGGAACCAGCCAGTTTCACGGGTCGGGGTACGGGTATTACTTTGCCACCAACGTCGGCGCCGCCAACACATGGGTCAATAACCACACGCCGTCGAAGGGACTGCCCTATACGCCGCTCCCTTCCAACCACCGCAGCCGGTTTGGCGTCAGCATGGGAGGGCCGCTCACACCACGAATCCTGGGAGGCAAGACCTACTTCTTCTTTAACTACGAGGGAAGCCGCTTTCCGAACGTCGCAAACTACGAAAAACCCGTACCGACGAAGCTCATGCGAGCGGGCGTGATTCAGGTGCCGGACGCCTCGGGCCGGTATATCGCGTACAACCTGAACCCGTCGCCGGTCACGGTGGACGGGGTCACCTATCAGCCGGCGGTTTGTCCCGCGGGCGCATGCGATCCTCGCGGGATCGGCATCAATCCCATCGTCAGGCAACTCTGGGAAAAGTACATGCCGCTTCCCAACGACCCGATTTACAGCGGAGGCGACCAATACAACACGCAGGGATATCTTTCGACGATTCGAGCGCCGCTCACGTCCAACACATACGTCGGCCGGATCGACCATGACTTCGGCTCCAATCACCGCTTCTTCGGAACCTACCGGTTCCTTCGGCTGGTGAATCTGACCACCAACCAGGTGGACATCGGCGGCGCTCTGCCTGGAAACACCTTCGGACAGCCGGCGGCAGCGGCTCCGCGCACACAAGTGCCGGGATTTTGGGTGGCCGGGTTGACCAGCAACATCGCCCCCACTGTCACCAACGAGTTCCGCTACAACTACATTCGCAACTTCTGGCAGTGGGGCAGCGCCAATGCTCCGCCGCAGCTTCCCGGCCTGGGGGGCGCTCTCGAGATCGCCAACGGGAACAGTTCCAACGCGGAAAGCATCAATGCGCTCATCCCGTTTAACGTGAATACCCAGAACACCCGCCAGCGATTCTGGGATGGCAAGGACCATCTCATTCGCGACGACCTCACGATGATCAAGGGGAATCACCTGTTCCAGTTTGGCGGATCGTACCAGCGCAACTTCAATTACCACATGCGCACGGATAACGGGCAGGGCATCAACAACCAGATCGTGTATCAGATCGCCAGCCTGGGAATCAACTTCAACAACTCCCCGTACATTCCAGTCACCGTGCCTGCCAATCAGACGAGCTTCTATCAGAATCTTTATTCCGAGGTCCTGGGTCTGGTCGGCCAGCCTCAGGTAGCATACACCCGCGCTGGCGCCAACCTGGCGTTGCAGCCGGTGGGAAGCGTGGCGTTCGATGAAAGCATCATTGCTTATTACAACGCTTACTTCAGTGACACCTGGCGCATGAAGAAGACCTTTACCCTCACCTACGGTCTGTCCTACGGACTCGAGATGCCCCCGTACGAGGCCAACGCCAAACAGGTGGCTCTTGTCTACCAGGATAGTTCCCTGGTCGATACGGAAGACTATCTGGCACAGCGCAAGAAGGCGGCGCTGGCCGGACAGGTTTACAACCCGATCCTCGGGTTCGCCACCGTCAACAACGTGGGAAAGGGGATTAAGTATCCGTACTACCTGAATCCGGCGTGAAGACGCCCTTTTCAGAGCCGGATCGGCTGCAGTCTGTCAACTCTGGCGAGTATGTCGTCGGCCAGATTCTGGACCAGTGGGGATTCCATGAGGCGCAGGGT
>JACQDF010000206.1 GCA_016201205.1 Acidobacteriota bacterium | reverse complement strand
GGAAGATCGGTAATTGCAACTGTGCCATGGTGAGTCTTCAGTGTTGCTCGCCCACGACCTCTTCGCCAACCCTCGCCCCTCCAGGCTCATTCCACTTTCCGGTTTCTAAAGAAAACTCCCACCCAGATCAGGATGTCTGAGTCTCCAGTGATCCGCCCACGTCTTCTTGCGCCCGCTGGCGACATCCATCAGGAATCGGAAAATCTCCCAGCCGACGTCTTCGATGGTGGCTTGGCCGGTCGCGATACGGCCCGCATCGATGTCGATCAGGTCGTACCAGCGCTCGGCAAGAGCCGTTCTCGACGACACCTTCACCACCGGCGCCAGCGCCAGCCCATATGGCGAACCTTCGCCCGTGGTGAACACGTGCAGATTCATGGACGCAAGCTGCTGGGTGCCGCAGATGAAATCGCTAGCCGGGGTGGCGGCGAAGACCAGGCCCTTGGCGATGACTTTCTCGCCATGGCCCGCGACCGCCATCAGTGCGGAGCTGCCGGCCTTGGCCACCGAGCCCAAGGCTTTCTCGACGATATTGGCCAGCCCGCCGCGCTTGTTGCCCGGGGTGGTGTTGGCGGCGCGGTCCGCGCCGCCGCGCGCCAGATACTCGTCGTACCACTTCATCTCGCGGATCAAATCGCGGCCCACCTGCTCATTGATCGCGCGAGGCGTCAGCAAGTGGACGGCGTCGCGCACCTCGGTGACCTCGGAAAACAGCACCGTCGCGCCTGCACGCACCAGCAGATCGGCCGCATACCCGACGGCAGGATTGCACGTGACGCCGGAGAATGCGTCGCTGCCCCCGCACTGCATGCCTACGACGAGATCGGACGCCGGGCAAATGGCGCGCCGGCGCCGGTCCAATTCTTCGAGCCGCTTTTCCGCATAACGCATGATGGCGGCGACGATGCTGCCGAACCCGCGTAATTCCGTATCCTGAAGCCGGATCACGTACGGCGCGTCCTCGAGCACCGGCAGGCTCGGCAGGCTGGCGGAAAGCAGGCGCTGATCAGGAAACAGCCGCTCGGGTTGCAGCTTTTCGCAGCCCAGGCTGACGATCAGCGGCACGCCGCTGAAGTTCGCATGCCGGCTGATATGCCGCAGCGTGCGAATCGGAACCGCCGCCCCGGGTGCGTCAATCGCCACGCCACAGCCGTAGGTATGCGTGATCGCGACCACGTCATCCACGTTCGGAAAGCGCGGCAGAATCTCGTTCTGAATGCGCCGGACGGCATAGTCCACGGTCGGCGCGACGCATTGCACCGTGGTGGTGATGCCGAGAATATTTTTCGTGCCCGCACTGCCGTCGGGATTCCGGTAGCCTTCGAACGTGCAGCCTTCCAGAGGCGGCAGAGGATCCGGTACGGCGGTCGCGATGGGCAATTCATCCAGCGGCGGCGGCGCCGGCAGATCCAGCATCTCCTCGCGCACCCACCACCCCGCCGGCAGGCGCCTGTTGAGATAGCCGATCACCTGGCCGTAGCGTATTACCGGCTCGCCGGCGTCAAAGTCCTTCAACGTCACTTTGTGCGACTGAGGGATGTGCTCGGCCAGTGTCAGGCCGTCGCGAAACGCTGTCCCCGCCGGCAGACCTTCGGGGTTGGCAATGATGGCGACATTGTCGCGCGAGTGCACTTTGACCGAGAGCGGTTCCATCAGCGCGGATTGCGGAAGAAGTACAGCCACTGCCGGGTGCGCAAGTAAAGGCCGCCATCGGCGATCGCCGGCGTGGCGAAGCATTCATCATCCAGATCGCTCATCGCCAGCACCTCCCAGCGCGGCTCGGCTTTGAGCACGCTCAGCTTGCAGGCCGCACTCAGCATGTAGACTTTACCGTCGCCGCCCACGGGGCTGGACCAGTACTGCTCGATCGCTCCCGCCAGCCGCGCCTGCTTGTACACTTCGCCTGTTCTTGGATCCAGCGTGGTCGCCACCCCGCCGTCCTTCACCAGAAACAGAGTCCCTTTGTACAGCAGCGGCGACGGCACATTCGGCAGCGACTTGCGATAGCGCCACGCCACTTTGCCGGTGAGATCACCGCGCCCATCGACCTTGATCGCGCTGATGCTGTTCTCCACCGTCCGGTGCAGCCTCCAGAAGATCCAATCGCGCTCGTCGATGGCGCCGTTGCGGTTCAAGTCGTTGTCGATGTACCAGCGTTTCAATTCCGGTGGCGCCTCATCCGGCGTGACTTTGCCGTCTTTGTTTGCGTCGTGCTTCAACAGCAGTTGTTCCCAGGTCATCACCTCCGGCGGCTTCTCGAAGTCGCCTCCGGTCTCCCATGCGTTGACGTACACCGTGTCGCCGTCGATCAGCGGCACGGACTTCAACTGCCATGCCATTCCATTCACCCACCACAGCTTTTCGCCGGTCTTCAGATCGTAAGAGATGAACTGATAGGCGCCCGGGACCAGCAACTGCCTGGCGCCGTCCTTGGGCTGGTAAATGGCAGGGGTGGCATAACCCCGCGTCACCTCGGGCCGGTCCACTTTCCACCGCACGCGGCCGGTGTTCTTGTCAAGGGCGATCAAATACCCATCGGTGTCCTGATCGCAAATGAGCACGACCAGATCGCCGGCCACGATGGGTGAGGAGCCGTGGCCATTGGCATTGTTGAACGGCCCCAGCGGCAGCCGCCAGCGCTCCTCCCCATCCATGCCGTAGGCAAGAATGCCGAAGTCGCCGAAGAAGACGTAGACCATGTTGCCGTCGCTGGCGGGAGAAGGAGAAGCCGGCGAATTCGTTTTCTGCATCTGCTCGGCGCGCGGCCGAGGCGCCTGTCGCCGCCACAGGATTTTGCCCGTGGCCCGGTCCAGACAGATCGTCAGCAGCCTCTCGCCTTCGTAGGCTGTGAGAAAGATTCGCGAGCCGGCAAGAATCGGCGAGGAATGCCCCGGAGGAACCTCAGTCTTCCAGACCACATTCTTGTCTTTGCCGGCTTCGACAGGCAGGTTCTTTTCTTCGGCGATGCCCGTGCCCCCGGGCCCGCGGAACTGCGGCCAATCGGCGGCAAACAGGGATGCACAGGAGAGGATGAGCCCAGAAATGCGCATTGGCTACAACCGTAGCATGATCAGGGACACTGGCACTTCTTCCCCGGCCATGACAGGCCGGGACCCCGGACCTCGATCGTCTCAGCGGCCGACCGCGGCGAGCGCTTGCCTCTCCCTAGGCCGATGCCGGCTTGGACGCAGAGGCGGACGACTTTGACTTTGAGGCGGGCCCGCGGGTGACTTTCCGCATTTCCGAGAGCCAGGTAGGCGGCCGGCCGCGGCGGCGGCCTCGCCCGCGGGCGAGCCGCTCCAGACTGAGGATGGCCTCCTCAATCTGCTCGCGTTCGGCGCGTAATTCTTGAAGCATTTTATTGACATCCATTGGCGAACGACCCCAGGAGATGGAATCGCCGTTCTGAAAACGGAACTAAACGGCGGCAACGGCTTGGCATTGCAATAGTAGTTTAACCACAGCCTTGGGGCGATTTCAAGAGTTTTGTTCTGTTTTCAGAACAAAATCTCTTTCCTCCGGATTTGGAGACGATTCCGACTGCTTCTTCGGGCCAGCCCTGGCGCGGATTCGCCTTCATTATACAAGAAGTTTGCGACGCCAGTGGCGATAAAAGGGCAACCCGGTTAGGATAATTCCGAGGCCCATCAGCGACTCCCGCGGCGAGGTCCCCGCCGTCGATACCAGCAATGCCACCGCCACCAGCACGAACAGCACCGGCACTGCCGGATACCCGAAGGTCCGATAGGGCCGGGCCAGTTGCGGCCTCTTGTGTCTCAACACAATCACGGAAGCCGTTGCCATGCCATACAGGATCCAGCTCGAAAAAATAACGTACGTAAAAAGCTGTTCATAACGGCCGCTGAGCACCAGCAGCGCCGACCACAGGCTGAGCGCCAGAATCGAATTCGAGGGTGTCGCCCAGCGCGGATGCACCACCCCGATGGCCGAAAAGAACAGCCTGTCCCGCGCCATGGCGAACGGGACACGAGCCCCCGTCAGGATCGACCCGTTCAGGGCAGCGAAGATCGAGATCATCGCCGCGATGCTCACGGCGCCCGCGCCGGCGGGCCCGAGAACCCGGTGCATCATCTCGGCCGCCACCCGGTCTGAGCCGCCAACCTGCGCGGCCGGCAGAACGAAGAAATAAGCCATATTCGCGAACAAATAGACAACGATGACGGCCAATGTTCCCAGCACCAGGGATCGTGGGAGATTCTTCTGGGGCTCCTTGATCTCGCTGGAAACCATGGCCACGTTGTTCCAGCCGTCGTAAGCCCAGAGCGCCGCCACCAGGGCTGCAAAGAAGCCGCTGACGCCTCCCATGGCCGCAGTCGAAGTCGAGTAGTTGCCAGCGGCGCCCTGGGACGAGCCCAGCCCAATCACGATAACTCCTGCAATGAGAGCTACTTTGACGATGGTTGCACCCACCTGGACCCGGCCGCCCAGGCGCACCCCGAAGTAGTTGACGGCTGCCAGCAGCAGGATGACAGCCATCGCCAGCAATTGCCCCTGGCGGATCTCGAGTGGGCCCCCGCCCGGCCCAACCGGAAGCGGGATGACGAACAGTGTGCGTTCCAATTGCGGGTAAAAGTTGGCCAGATAATAAAAAAACCCCGTTGCCAGTGTCGCGATCGAGCCGCTCTTGGCGACCCACATCTGCGTCCATCCATAGAGGAACGCCCACAGAGGCCCATAGGCCTCCCGCAAGTAAACATACTCCCCGCCCGCCTCGGGTAATGCCGCTGCCAGCTCGGCATAGGTCAGCGCGCCCGCCAGCGACAACAACCCGCCGAAGATCCATACCAGAAAGACCATCTGCGGTGTTCCCACGGCATTCACCATGGTCTTGGGGACCAGGAAAATGCCGCTTCCGATGACGGTGCCGATTACAAGCGCCGTCGCCGTCCAGACGCCGAGCTCTCTTCTGAGGGCGGAAGTCTTAGCCATGCCGGGCCTCCTGCGGGACCCTGGGTGCGGGCAGCGTAGCGCTGGCTGCCAGGCCGACCGTGAATGTCACCAGAGTCCCAATGAGCACATACCAGGTGAATGCGATCGAGGTCCCGAACTTGATGTACAACATGGTTGCCAGCCCGGCAATCATCCCGGCCATGGCGGCCTCCTCCCCCACCCGCTTTGTCAGCAGGCCGAGCAGAAAAACACCCAGCAACCCGCCATAGACGATTGAAGCGATCCCCAGGCCGGCTTCGAGCACGCTGCCCCAGTGCCGGGCCAGAAGCCCGATTCCCATGAGCACACCGCCCCAGGCGACCGTCGCGCCCCGGGCCACTTTCAACAAATGGTCCTCACCCGGGGCGCCCTTTGCGAGCGGCTTGTAGAAGTCCATCACCGTGGTCGACGCCAGAGCATTCAGCGCGGCGCTGAGATTGGACATGGCGGCCGCCAGAATCGCTGCCATGACGAGCCCGGAAACACCCGCCGGCAACTGCTCCCAGATGAACCGAGGGTAGACCTGGTCGGCCACTTTGGGAGGCGGCAGCCGGTTGTCCTGGTAGTAGACAAACAGCATTGCGCCGATCAGCAGGAAGAGCGTGAATTGCACAAAGATCACCGCCCAACTGCCAAACAGCGCCGCCCGGCTCTGATTCTCCGTCCTGGCTGCCAGCAGCCGCTGCACCATCAGTTGCTCAGTGCCGTGACTGGCCGTGGTCAGGAACAGCCCTCCCAGGATGCCGGCCCAGAAGCTGTAGCTGCGCCGGAAAAAGTCAGCCGACCACTCGAAGCGGAAGTCGAAAAGCTGGAACTTGCCGGCCGCGCCGGCCACTTCGGCGACGTGTCCCCAGCCGCCGGGAATCGAGTTCAGAATGACGAAAAAGCTCACAATCGCGCCGGCGATATACAGGAACATCTGAACGACATCGGTCCAGATCACCGCCGTCATTCCGCCCTCGAAGGTGTAGAACAGCGTCAGCAGGACAATGACGAAGATGGAAAACATATCGCCGGTGCCGAGAATGACGGAGACGACAATCGAGATGGCGAACACCCGTACGCCTTCAGCCAGCGCGCGCAGCACAAGGAAAGAGCCGGCGGTGAGCCGGCGGATGCGGTCGCCGAAACGCCGCTTCATCAGCTCGTACGCAGTGTACATCTCACCCCGGAAATACTGCGGGAGAAAAAGAACCGAGATCAGAATCCGCGCCAGCAGGTAGCCGAAAACGACCTGCAAGAATCCGAGGTTGCCATGGAATGCCAGCGCCGGCGTGCCGATGATGGTGAGGGTGCTGGTTTCAGCGGAAACGATAGAAAAGCCGATGGCCCACCACGGCGCATTGCGGCCGCCGAGAAAATAATCCTTGAGGCTTTTTTGAGTCTCGCGAAAGCGCGCACCAAACCAGGTGATGCCGATGAGGTAGGCCGCGATGACGCCGAGATCGAGCCAACGCATGAAACTACGGGATTCTATCATACGGCCGGCCCAAATCCCGGCAAACGGCATTGGAATGTAGAGGGCCGTGGCATCTATGATGAAGGAAAGATGAGCGCTTTCCCTGCTGACCTGCGAGCGCGCAGTCTCGACGCCCTGCGTGACGCTTTGGTGGACATCTTGATTATCGGAGGCGGGATCAACGGGGCCGGCGTCGCCCGGGATCTCGGCCAGCGCCGCCAGCAGTCCGGCGTCTCGCTTCAGGTCGCGCTGGTCGAGCAGCGGCACTTTGCCTCGGGGACCAGCGGCCGGAATTCGCAGTTGATTCACGGCGGGTTGCGGTACTTGCGGTACCTGAAAATGGGCCTGGTGAAAGAATCGCTGCGCGAGCGGGCGATCCTGCGCAACCTGGCGCCTCACCTGGTCGAGCCGTTGGCCTTCCTGATGCCCATTCACGGCCGCCTGGACAAGCTCAAGTATCTGATGGGCCTCCGCATGTACGACCGGTTGGCGGGCGACAGCAACATCGCCCGGCACCGCGAAGTCGGCAAGGCCGAGTTCGGGCAACTGGAGCCCAATTTATCCACCGAGGGCCTGGTCGGGGGCGCCATGTTCTACGACTGCATCGTGCATTCGGCGCGGTTCCTGCTGGAGAATCTGTTCGAAGCCGCCGCGAACGGAGTGCACGTGGCCAACTATATCCGCGCGGAACCGGTCGAGCGCCTCGAGGAGGGCGCCTGGCGCGTGAAAATGGAGGACGTGCTGACCGGCGCCCGATTCGAGACTCGAGCCAGGAAGATCATTGATGCAACCGGCGCCTGGAGCCATCCGGAAGGAGCAGCGCCGCGGCTGGTGCGCGGCTCGCATCTGATCCTGCCAAGGCTGACGTCAGAGGATCATGCCATCGCCCACTTTGATGAAAAAGGCCGTATCGTCTTCCTGATTCCCTGGGGAAGTGAAAAGCAACTGACGCTGCTGGGAACAACCGATGTCGATCACTCCGGCGGCCCGGACGATCCGAGGATCAGCAAAGAGGAGGTGGATTACCTTCTCGGCATCGCCAGGAAACTCTACCCCACGGCGGCCTCCTTTACTCCGATGGGGGCATTCAGCTCGCTGCGGCCGCTGGTGACAGACGCCACATCGGATCCGTCCGCGGCCAGCCGCGAGTACAGAATCTGGAACAGCAAGAACGGCGTCCTCCACATCCAGGGCGGCAAGTACACAATCTACCGTCTGATGAGCGAAGAGGCCGTCAAACTCGTGCTGAAGGAGATTGCCCCGTGGCTGTCTTCGCACTCCCGGACCGCCTCAGAGCCTCTTGGCGGGAACACCCCCAAGACACTGGGCCGTCTGCGGGCCGACACGGCCAAACTGGGCGCGGCCCACCACGTTGCTCCCGTCGATGTCGAGCGTCTGATCCGCGAGTATGGCGTGCACACGCCGGATGTGCTGAAACTGGTCCCCGGCGAGGACTATGGCTCGATCCGCCGGCTCGACTGCGCCCGAATTGCGTTCGCCGTGCAGAGCGAAATGGCGCTTCGGCTCACGGACGTTCTCTACGTCTCCACCTACCTCGGCTATGAGCGCCGCTGGAATGCCGAGAGCCTCGAGCACTACGCCCGTCTGATGGGTTCCTGGCTGGGCTGGGATTCCGGGCGCGAGGCGCGGGAAATCCTGCTTGCTTTGCAGGTCACCGAGCTGCCCGGCGCAAAACGGTAGATATGCCGGACCGGCTGGCGCGCTTCCGGTGGCTGTTGAAGCGAGCCTTTGTCACCAGCTATGAAGATGGCTGCTTCGGCATCGCAAAGGGAGCCGCTTACTCAGCTCTGGTTTCCTTCATTCCCGTCCTGACGGCGATGGCTGCCATTCTCGTACAAGTGCAGGCAGCCGAGGTGTCGCGCCGGATCTCGAGGTTTCTGTTCCTGGTGGTTCCACCAGGGACCGAAGACATGGTGCAATACAGCTTCCAGTCCAGGGGTGAGCGGCCCACGCATCTGCTGGTTCTGGCGACCGCTGTTTCGCTTTGGGCTGCCAGCGGTCTGATGGCGACGCTGATGGAAGGATTCCAGGCGGCCTACCGGCTGCCGGGTGGACGGCCCTTTCTTCGGCAGCGGGGGGTGGCGGTTCTGCTGGTGTTGATCGCGGCCGCGCCGGTCGTCGCCGGTTCGTCGCTGCTGGTCTTGGGCGACAATGTCGAGCGCTGGATTCTGGTTGCGCTCGGCTTGCTCCCCGCCGGTGCGCAGTTGGTTGGCTGGGTTTCGCTGCTTTGGGTGATGATTCGCTATTTCGTGGCCGCCAGCGCCATCGCGGTGGCGGCGGCGGGCCTATACTACGTCGGTCCCAACCGGCCGCAGCAGTGGTCCAACGTCTGGCCCGGCGCGTTGCTGGCGACCGGGATGTGGTGGATGGCCACGGCGCTGTTTGCCTGGTACGTTCGCAACATCGCCAACTATAACGTGATGTACGGCGGCATCGGCGCGGTGATTGCCATGCTCGTCTGGATGTACGTGCTGGCGGTGATCTCGCTGGTCGGCTGCGAGTACAACGCCGAGCGGGAGCGCGGCTTCAGCATCGCAAGTTGACAGGGATACGCAACCTGCCGGCGTCCCGGATAAAATCTTAGGATGCGTGTTTGCCTGTTTTCCGCCGCCTTCTGGCTGTTCTCCGCGTTGCCCGCTTCGAAGTTTGAGCTGACGATCGACAACATCATGCGCGGGCCCGGCCTGTACGGCTACGCACCGCAAGCCGTACGCTGGTCAGCCGACAGCCAGCATGTCTACTTTGGCTGGAAGCGCCACGATGAGCCGCTCAACAAAGAATATTCGACCTATGTCGTGAACCGTGATGGCACAGGCCTTCGCAAGCTCTCCGATGAGGAGGAAAAGGAAGCGCCGCCGCTTTCCGGAGAGGAAACGCTCGACCGCCGGCTGGTTGTGTACTCCAGTGAAGGCGACCTCTTCCTCTACGACAAGAGGACGGAGCGTCGCAAGCGCCTCATGAAGACGGCGGACGCCGAATCCGGCCCCCGCTTCACCCAGGATGAGAAACATATCACCTTTGTGCGGTCCAACAATCTCTTTGTGCTGTCGCTCGAAGACGGCGCCGTCGAGCAGCTCACCGATATCCGCTCCGGCGCAACGGGTGGCGCGCCGCCGCCGCAGCAGGTTGCCGGAAGGCGGTCCGGATTTTCGGGCGGAGGAGGCGGCAGCGCGCAGTCCGAGGAATCCGAGCAGAAGGGCACCGCCAGCCAGGAGTTCCTCAAGAAGGAAGAGAAGGATCTTCTCGAGTACGTGCGGGAACGCGCCAGCAAGCGCGAGCAAGACGAGGCCAGGCGTAAGAAGGAAAACCCGCGGAAACCGATGCGCCTGACCCAGCGCCAGTCGATCTCGAGCCTTCAGCTTTCCGCCGATGCCAGCTTCGTGCTCGCCATGGTCGCCGAGTCCGGTGAAGGCAGTAAGACCACCATTGTTCCCAGCTACGTTACCGAAAGCGGCTACACCACCGACCTCTCCTCGCGCGCGAAAGCCGGCGACACGCAGGCGCGAAGCCGCATCGCGTTGCTCGACGTCAAGACCGGCGACATGAAGTGGCTGGAGCATGACATCAAGGAACGTGAGATTCGCTTTCTGCGTCCCCAGTCAAGCGGCGACGGCAAGATTGTGACCATGGGGCGCGCCGCCGACAACAAAGATTTCTGGCTGTTCGCTGTCGATCCGAAAACCGCCAGAACGCGCACGCTGGCCCACATGCAAGACGACGCATGGGTCGGGGGCCCCGCCGGATTCACTTACGGATGGCTCAAGGACAACCAGCGCGTCTACTTCACCTGGGAGCGCGACGGCTGGTCGCACCTGTACACGGTTCCGTTCGAGGGGGGCGAGCCCCGGCAGCTCACTTCCGGCAGATGGGAAGTGCGGGACGCACAGGTTGGGCACGATCGGTCGAGGCTCCTGATCACGACCAGTGAAATGCATCCGGGTGAAGAGCATCTCTACCTGCTCGACCCGGACAGCGGCGAACGGCGCAAGCTCACCACGATGCCCGGCGGCCATCACGCCATTCTCTCGCCGGATGGCACGATGCTGGCGACCATCTTCTCTTACACCAACAGGCCTCCGGAGCTATACCTGCACGACACTCGCAACGTCGAAGCAAAGCCCATGAAAGTGACCGACTCGCCCGCACCCGAGTTCTGGTCTTACCCCTGGCTCGATGTTCCCATCGTCGGGATTCCCGCCCGGGACGGAGCCAGGATACCCGCACGTCTCTACAAGCCCGCTCACTGGACCAAGGGCGGACCGCTGGTGATCTTCGTCCACGGCGCCGGCTATCTGCAAAACGTCCACCGCCATTGGTCCAGCTATGCCCGCGAGTTCCTGTTTCACCACCTGCTTCGGGAGCGGGGCTACCTGGTCCTGGATCTCGACTACCGCGGGTCAGCCGGCTACGGCCGCGACTGGCGCACCGCCATCTACCGCTACATGGGAGGCAAGGATCTCGACGACCAGGTGGATGCCGTCCGGTGGGCCGTTGCCGAGCACGGCGTCGATCCCAAACGCGTTGGCATCTATGGAGGCAGCTACGGGGGCTTCCTCACGCTGATGGCGATGTTCACCCAACCCGATGTCTTTGCCGCCGGCGCCAGCCTTCGCCCGGTCACGGACTGGGCCCACTATAACCATGGCTACACCTCGAACATCCTCAACGTGCCTCAACAGGACGCCGAAGCGTATCGCAGGTCGTCCCCCATCTATCACGCACAGGGGCTCAAGGGGGCGTTGCTTCTCTGCCACGGCATGGTGGACGTGAACGTGCATTTCCAGGACACGGTCCGTCTGGCGCAGCGGCTGATCGAGTTGCGGAAGGAGAACTGGGAACTCGCCGTTTACCCCGTCGAAGACCACTCCTTCGTCCAGCCCTCCAGTTGGGCCGACGAATACAAGCGCGTTCTCAAGTTGTTCGAGACGAATCTGCGGAGAAGGTTGTAAGGAAGCAACCGCTTGCTGACGCGCGCGGCTCAGCAAGGGCTTCCGAGCCGCGACCGTGAGGGAGCGCCCATTGCCGGCCTTCAGGTGTTTCACTATGCTGGAAGTAGGTGCTGGGGCTGGGATCATGAGCTTCCAAATCGGCGAAGTCGTAGGTGACTACGAAGTGATCGGCGTGCTGGGCACGGGCGGCATGGGCTCGGTGTACAAAGTGCGGAACACCATCTCGGACCGGGTGGAAGCAATGAAGGTGCTGCTTCCGAATCTGCGGGACGTGGCTGAGCTGGCGGATCGTTTTCTGAGGGAAATCAAGGTGCAGGCGCGCCTCGATCATCCCAACATCTGCGCGTTGCGAACGGCATTCCGCACCGGCAATCAGCTTCTGATGGTGATGGAGCTGGTCGAGGGAATGAGTCTGGACCAGATCCTGAAGGAGGGGGAGCTGGATGTCAAGCAAGCAGTGAACTACTCCTGCCAGGTTCTGGAAGCGCTGAGCTATGCCCATTCGATGGGTGTGATCCACCGCGATCTGAAGCCGGCAAACATGCTTCTCACGCCGCGCGGGGTCGTCAAGCTCACCGATTTCGGCATCGCCCGCGACCGCGCGGACAGGAAGCTGACGCGGACCGGCGTCGCGCTGGGGTCGCTGTACTACATGTCGCCGGAGCAGATCCTGGGGAAAGAGATCGACGGCCGCGCCGACGTCTACTCTCTGGGCATCAATCTGTATCAGGCGCTGACGCGCCAGTTGCCGTTCCAGGGTGACAGCGAGTACGCGATCATGACGGCGCAGTTGAATCACCAGCCGCGTCCGCCTGTGGAGCTCAATCCGAAGATTCCGCACGGCCTGTCCGTGATCATCCTCCGAGCGCTCGAAAAAGACGCGGCAAAGAGGTTCCAGACGACGGAGGAGTTTCGCGCGGCGCTGATGAACTACGAGAAGACGATGTACGGGATGCCGGCGGCAAGCGTCGCGGCGCCGGTGCGCAAACCTGCACGAGCGTGGTGGCCGGTGGCGGCGGGGCTGGGTCTGGTGGTGATGGGCTGGGCAGGGTGGCTGTCGCTGCGCTGGAAGGCAGCGGATGTTCCGACGCCGGGAACCGGGGCGGCGGCGCCCGCGCCTGTGTCGGTGGAAACGCCGGCTCCGCGGGCAGGCCCTCCCGCGAAGCCGGCAGTCGCTCCCAAACAGGCGCCCCCGGCATCGCAATCTCAAGCAGCGCCACCCGTGTCCGTGCCTGTGGCAAGCGCCCCGGTAGTGCCGGTCCCGGTGGCGCAGAACGTGCCGCCCCAACCAGCGCAGACGGCGCCGCCGGTCGCGACGCCTCTCGTGTCCAGAGAACCGCCATCCTCAGCGAAGGATCCCAGGCAGGAGGAGTGGGAGCGGCTCAGCTCGAGCCGCGATGTTGCCGCGCTGGAAGCATTCCGCCGCCGCTATCCCGAGGGCCCGCACTCCGCGCCGGCGTTGCGGCGGCTCGAGGAGATTGAGTGGGAAGCGGTTCGAGGAGCCGGCGATGCGGCCAGGCTGGAGGCGTACAAGGAAAAATATCCTTCTTCGCCGCACGCATCGCAGGCGGGCCTCGAGGCCGAAAGGCTCGTGCGGGAGGCATCGAGGAGGCTGATTCAGGAAGCTCTGTTGCGCTACAGCCAGGCATATGAGGGCAAAGACCTGGCAGCGGTGAAAGCCGTCCGCCCCGGCCTTTCTGCGGCCCAGGTGAAAAGCCTGGAAGACACATTCCGCAACAGCCGGGCGATTCAAATGAGGCTCGAGATGCTCGGCGAGCCTCAGATTTCCGGCAACAGTGCGACGATCTCCTGCCGTCTGTCGCAGATGTTCACGATGAGGAACGGGGACCGCGTGCCCGCGTCGAACAACGTAGCCATCCAGTTGAAGCGGGCGGGCGGCGGCTGGGTGATCGAGAGCATGCAATAAATCCGTTTTGCGCGGTGGAGGAAGGCGATGAGCAAGACATTGGCAGTGTGTGTTGTGGCGGCCGCCTGCGTGTGGGCGGACGACATCTCCGGCAGCAACGCGGGGAAGCTGGCTTTCCTCATTCCCGGCCTCTATGGGCCGGCCGGGTTGACGTTGCCCAACCAGGAGCACGTAGCGCACTTCGACAGCGCTTTCCGGGCAAGTTTCGGCCCCTTCAACGCAGCCATTGCCAGCCAGTTGACGAGCCTGCCGATTCCGTCGCCGGCGTCGGGATTCGTTTATAGCTTTGATAAGACGCTGGGCGTGGCGACACGAAGTGCGCAAAGCTTCGGCCCGATTCTGGCGGAGCGGGCCGAGACGATCGGTAAAGAGAAATTCTACTTTGGGGTGGCCTACCAGTCGTTCCGCTTCAAGTCCATGGATGGCATTCCGCTGCGCCGGATGCCCGCGGTTTTTGAGCACGGCGTAGCGGCCAATCCGGAATTCCAGAAAGACATCATCACCACCGACAATTTTCTGGATATCTCGATTGGGCAGGTGACGAGCTATTTCACCTACGGGCTGGCGGACAGGTTGGACGTGTCGGTGGCTGTGCCGGTGATTTCGGCGGCCCTGACGGCGGTATCGAGCGCGAAGATCCAGCGCATCGGAACGAAAGACGACACCAGCATTCACTTTTTTCCGACGACGGTGGGCGACAGGTCGCAGCAGCAATTCTCCGGACAGGGCTCGGCGGCTGGATTGGGAGATGTAGTGGTGCGGCTGAAGGGAACCTTGGTGAGACGATCTTCGTCAGGATTTGCGCTGGGATTGGACGTGCGCGCCCCGACCGGCGACGAATACGATTTTCTCGGCACGGGAGCCGCCGGAGTGAAGCCGTTTGTGGCGCTGTCATTCCGCGCCGGGAAGGTTTCGCCGCACCTGAACGCGGGCTACCAGTGGAACGGCAAGAGTGTGCTGGCCGGCAATGTGGTGAGCGGCGACAAAGCGAAGCTGCCGAACGAGTTCAGCTACGCGGCGGGCGCGGATATCGGCGTCGGCAAGCGGTTTACCGTGGCCGGCGACTTGCTTGGGCTGGCGCGGCCGGGCGCGGAGCGATTGGGGGCGGCGCAGTATCGGGCGGCGAATAATCTGCTGTATCCGAACATCGCATTTGCGCGCAAGACGCTTTCGCAGCACAATGCAGCGCTGGGGTTCAAGATCAACGGCGCGGGCAATTTTCTGGTGGCGTTCAACTTGCTATTCAAGCTGAATGACGACGGACTGCGCGGGCGGGTGACGCCGCTGATCGGCGTCTCTTACACCTTCTGAAGCGTAAACTCATGTTGACACCTCCGCTTGCTCACGCGCGCGGCTCAGAAAGCGCTTCCGAGCCGCGACCGTCAGGGAGTGGTTGGCACACTTATTTCGTGACTGGCCCTCAGAGTTAACAATCCCCTCTACGAACATTTTTCCTCCACGCGCGTACTGCTGTAGTGACAGCCTTCTGGGCGTCCGGCGGGCGGGGAGGTCACGATGCGTGTTTCGGTGGCGGTGTGTCTGTTGACTGCGTCATTGTGGGCGATGCAGGCGGAGGAAATGGACCCGTGGGAGGAGCAGCTCGCGAATGCGAATCGCGTTGCAAGAGCCGGGCGGTACACCGAAGCCGAGCGCATGTACCTGGAGTCGGCGCGGGCCGCGGAAACATTTGCCCAAGACGATCTGCGTCGTGCGAAGGTCTATAACAACCTGGGTGCGCTCTATCATCACCTGGCGCGATACGCGGCAGCGGAGGCGCTGTACCGGCGAGCGCTGCCAATCTATGAAAAGCAACCGGGTGTGTTCCGCCTCACATCGGCGACCGTGCTGAACAACATCGCGGAAACCTATCGCGCCCGCGGCCGCTACCAGGATGCCGAGTCGATGTACCGCCAGGCGATTCTGACTCGCGAGCGGATGAAGCCCAACGACCCGGAGATCGCCGCCCCGTTGAACAACCTGGCGGTATTGCTGACTCTCGAGCACCGGCCCCAGGAAGCCGAACCGCTGGCGCGGCGCGCGCTCGCAATTTGGGAGAACAAACATGACGAGCCTCACATGAACGTTGCCGCGGCGCTGAACACACTGGGCGAGACGCTGCGCTTGCAGGGCCGTTATGCCGAAAGCGAGCAGTGCCACCTTCGTGCGATCGAGATCAGGAAAGCCGCGGCGTCCCCCGGTCATCCCGAGGTGGCGACTGGCTTAAGCAATCTGGGCAGTGTTCTGCACTTGCAGGGACGGTTCGCGGAAGCTGAGAAAACCTACCTCGAGGCCATTGCGATTCGCGAGAAAGGATTGGGGCCGGCTCATCCCACTGTCGGGCTCCTGCTCAACAACCTGGGAACCGCTGTTCAGGCGCAAGGCCGGCTTGCGGAGGCCGGTGATCACTACCGGCGGTCGATGGAGATCCTCGAAGCGGCCGGCGCGTCGGGGCACACCGACTACGCCAAGGCAGTGGAGAACCTGGCTGGGGTCTTTCTGCGCCAGGAGAAAGTAAAGGGAGCGGAGTCCTTGTATTTGCGGGCGCTGGCGGTGCGTGAGAAAGCTCTCGGAGAGCGCAACGTGACGCTGGGGGAGTCCTATGACTGGCTGGCGGGTTTCTACGCCCGGCAGGGACGCGTCACCGAGGCGGAGCGGTACTTGAAGAAGGCGTTGGATCTTCGCGAGGAAGTGCTTGGGCCGGAATCACCGGAAGTTGCCCGGAGCCTCCGGCGGCTGGGGAATCTGTATGTCAGCCAAAAGCGAGACAGTGTGGCGGCGCCTTTGCTGCGGCGGGCGGACTCGATTCGGTAGCATGGCACTCCGGCACGGACCGCAGGCCTATGCTACTCCATTCCACACAATCCCCCGGCGCTCCATCTCGCCAAGCAGTTGCTCGTACGAATGGAACTGAATGGCATCGATCCCTGCCTCGCGTGCGCCTTCCACGTATGGCGCCACGTCGTCGGTATAGAAGCACTCTTCCGGGCGGCAGCCGGACCTGGCGATGGCCTCTTCGTAGATGCGGCGGGAGGGCTTCAGAGCGCCTACTTTGTAGGACAGGACAAAGTCGTCGAACAGGCCGAGCAGCGGATAGTTCTCCAGAATCATCTCGAAGTGCAGCGTGTTCGTGTTGGATAGCAGCAGGATCCGGTAGTTTCTCTTGAGGCCGGCAACGAGCGATTCCGGGATGAGCGTGTGAGGTGGGAAAATGCTGCTCCAAAGCTGGCGAAATTGCTGAGGGGAGACGTCCAGGTCCAGCGCAGTGCTGAGTTGCCGGATAAAATCTTCGCCGCTGATCTGGCCGGTTTCCAACAAAGGCACCAGACCGGTAGCGCCAATGCGCTTTGGGATCTCTTGCGGCGAAAAGCGACAACGCCCCGCGATGGTTCGGTAGCCCCGAGCGAAATCGAGAGGGATGATGACGCCGCCCAGATCGAAGATGACGGTCTTAACCATTCGCTACTTTGATTCTAAGCTTGGGGCAAGGGATTCTGCCTGCCTTCGCCGGGCGGCAGGCATCCGTTGCCTGCCAGGTACTAATTTCCTGAGGATTATCTATCCCATAGCGAGTTTTGCGTCGATGAACATGGTGTCGAGCCAGAGGCACCGATGCGCCTTATGGGTCTTCTAAGGAACACGCGCAAGACGGACCGCGCCCGCGGCAGGGACACTCCGGTGTTCCTCAAGGCTATGGCGCCGCGGGGCGCGGCCTTTGCGCTTGTGAAGCGACGCCTGTTGGCAAGCCTGCTCCTGGTGTATCCATTGGTTGCACAAAGGTACTCGTTCCGTGAGTACGGGCCGCAGGACGGGCTGGAAATCGGCAATATCGAAGCATTGTTGCAGGACAAGACAGGCTTCCTGTGGATCGCGACTCAAAGCGGGCTGTACCGCTACGACGGCCACAGCTTCCGGCTCTACACAGCGGCGGAGGGCTTGCCGAGCATCTTTGCATGGGCTCTCGAAGAGTCGCCGGACGGAACCGTGTGGGTAGCGACCAATCGCGGTATTGCACGCAAATCGGGGGATCGGTTCGTCGCTGTGGATCTGCCGGTAGGGCCGCTAGGGCTGTCATTAAACCGGCGCCTGATGGCGTCCACCGGCGACGGGCGCATGTTCATCTGCACGCCACAAGGGCTGGCGATTCTGGAAAAACAAAGTTCGGACTGGAAGGTGCGCACTGTTCTGAAATTCCCAGAGAGCGATGCGGCAGGCTCTCCGGGCGGCCACACGCTACATGTGGAAGCGAAGGGGACCATCTGGCTTGGCTGCCGGGACCGGCTCTGCCGCGTGGAAGGTGAGGCCCGGGCGGAAAAGATCGTTTACGCGGATGCGGGAGCAGGTCTGCCGCGAGAAAGCTGGGTGACGATCCTGTCGGGGCCGGACGGCTCACTCTATCTTCGCAGTGAGAACAAGATCTTCGTTCGCAAGCCTGGCGCGTCCCTGTTCGAGGACATCAGTGTGGGGCATGACCCGTTTTCGACACGGCGCTCCTTTCTCGCTCTGGATCCGCGGGGACTGCTGATGGCGACTACCCAGAACGGCGTCGCGGTTCGCAGGGAGGGCCGCTGGAACCACATTACGCCGGAACGAGGCTTGCCCACGCCCGTCACCAGCTATCTGCTGACAGACCGGGAAGGAAACATCTGGATCGGGACGAGCGGGCATGGGTTGTTGCGCTGGATCGGCTATGGCCAGTGGGAGAAATGGACGAAGGCAGAAGGACTGGAAGACGACTATGTGTGGTCAATTGCCAAGGATCAACGGGGACGCGTGTGGGTAGGCACGGAGCGGGCCATTTTTCATAGTGAGACGCGGGACGGCGCCATGCGCTTTCGTGCTCTGGAAGGGATGCCGGGGCAGGGCACCGTCTACGCATTGGTGGCCGCTGAAGACGGAACCGTGTGGGCGGGGACGAACCTGGGGCAACTGTTCCGGATCGATCCGCAAAGCGGGCGGATCGAACGAATCGGAATAGAATCGGGTTTCCAGATGCGGACAGTGCGGCGACTGGTGCTGGACCGCGAGAAACGGTTGTGGGTGCTCGGCACGACCGGGTTGTACCGGAGCCGGGAGCCGGCAGGGAAGTCCGGGCGGCCGCGCTTTGAGCGCATCGACGTTGCGGGCAGCAGCGAGCTGGAAACATTTTTCGATGGTTTTGTGGACCGGCGGGGAAGATTCTGGCTGGCGGGGGCGCTGGGGATCGCCATTCTCGAGGATGGACGCTGGAGGCGGCTGGCGGCCAGGGACGGTTTGCGGAGCGACACGATTGGCAACGTAGCCGAAGACGCAACCGGCGGGATCTGGGCCGGCTACCGCGACCACCTTCGGCCAAGCGTGTTGCGGCAGGCGGGCGCGCGGTGGAAGGTCGAGGAGCCTTCGGATGCGGAAGGACAGCCTCCGGGAAACGCCGTTTCCATGGCCTCCGGCGTCAGCAGGCTGATGTGGTTTGGAAGCCTGACCGGGCTGTATCAATGGAACGGGACTCGCTGGCGGCGGTTCACCGCCTTGGACGGACTAGCGTGGGACGACTGCAACAGCCGCGCGCTGCTGACCGAGAGCGACGGCACGGTGTGGGTAGGCACCAGCCGCGGCTTGAGCCGCTATCATCCGCCGGCCTGGCCGAATCTCACGCCGCCGCCGGTGGTGATCACGGCGGTGCGCGCCGGCGACAAAATCCTGGACCAGGCCAAGCCGTTGCATATCAACCACGACGAGAGCTCGCTGGCCATCGATTATGCCGCTCTGTCGTTTCTCAACGAGCGGACCATTCAGTTCCGGCGCCGGCTGCAAGGCTTCCGGCCAGAGTGGGAGCTGACAGCGGAGCGGTCTCTCTCGTTTGCAAATCTGCCGTCCGGGAACTTTGTCTTTGAGGTGCAGTCCAGGCGTCCGGATACGGACTGGGGACCTGGATCGCGGATCACGTTCTCCGTAGCGGCGCCTTGGTACCGGCAGTGGCCGTTTCTCGCTGGCGGAGTCGTGCTGGCGGTCGGTCTGGTGGTGCTGCTCGCGCGCTGGCGCGAACGCAATCTGACCGGGGAAAAGCAGCGGCTGGAGGAATTGGTGGCCATCCGAACACGCGAGCTCGAGCAGGCGCGCAGGCGCGCCGAAGATGCCAGCCGCTTGAAAAGCGAATTTCTGGCCAACATGAGTCACGAGATCCGGACCCCGATGAACGGGATCCTCGGAATGACCCAGTTGCTGAAAACGACATTGCTCAGCGCGGAGCAGACCGATTACCTCGAGTCGGCGCACAGCTCCGCGGATGTGCTGCTGGCGCTGCTGGACGATATTCTGGATTTCTCCAAGATCGAGGCCGGGCGGCTGGAGCTGAACCCGGAGCCGTTCTCGTTGCGGGAGTGCGTGCGAAGCGCAGTGCAGACGTTGCATCTCAAGGTAGTCGAAAGAGGCCTTGATCTCAGAGTAGAGATTGCCCAGGACGTGCCGGATGTGGTCCACGGCGACAACGTCCGCCTCAGACAAGTGCTGCTGAACCTGATCGGGAACGCCATCAAGTTCACCGAGCGAGGCTCAGTGAGCGTGCAGGTGGACCCCCTCGAGGGAACGCTCTCGACGGCGGCGCTCCGCTTTTCAATTGCGGATACAGGCATCGGAATTTCGCCGGAAAAGCAGTCGATTATCTTTGAATCTTTCCGGCAGGCGGACGGCTCGACCAGCCGAACGCATGGCGGCACCGGGCTGGGGCTGGCCATCTCGAAGCGGCTGGTGGAGATGATGGGCGGAACCATCGGCGTCGAGAGTACGCCGGGGGTGGGGAGCCGGTTCTGGTTCACGGTGATCCTCGAGCCGGCGTTCGAGGCAAACCAGCAGGTCTCCCGGATTGCCGATGTGCCCCTTCCGGAGCAGCCTTTGCGGATTCTGCTGGCCGAGGATAACCTGGTGAACCAGAAACTGGCCGTTCGTCTGCTCGAAAAGCAGGGCCATTTCGTCCACGTAGTCGCCAACGGCAGACAGGCTCTGGATTGCCTCGAGCAAGACAGCTTTGACCTGGTGCTCATGGACGTGCAGATGCCGGAGATGGATGGATTGACAGCGACACGTCTCTTACGGCAGAAGGAGAACGGCGTCCGGCGGAGGATTCCGGTGATCGCACTGACAGCGAATGCGATGAAAGGCGACCGCGAGAAATGCCTGGCGGCGGGCATGGACGGCTACCTCAGCAAGCCGATCGACTTGAATGAGTTCTACTCCGCCCTGGCGATGGGTGTAAAAAGAGAGTAGAATCCGTTTGCCATGAATCGACGAGAATTGTTTCTCGCCTCGCTGGCGGCAAGTGTGCCTGCGCCTGCTTCGCCGCTGGTCGCCAATGAGAATCGCAAGCCGGGTATCCGCGACTGGCAGCTCACCAACGTGCGCCCAAACGCCGGCAAGGGCTACCGCACTTCGCTGATCGAGGGCTACTGCTCCAGTCAAAGCGTCGAGGCCGGCCAGACGCTGCGCATCCATGTGAGCACGAATCCGGCGCGGCGATTTTTCATCGAGATCTTTCGCATGGGCTACTATGGCGGGGCGGGCGCGAGGCTGATGACGCGGTTGGGGCCATTCCAGGGCAAGCCGCAGCCGGATCCGCCGGTTGGGGAGCGCCGGCTGCGCGAATGCCAGTGGGAGCCGTCTTGCGAATGGAAGATTCCTTCCGATTGGCCGAGCGGCGTCTATCTCGGCCGGCTGGCGTGCCTGGCCGAAGCGCGGTCCGAGCACGCCTGGCAAAGCTACATCATCTTTGTGGTGCGGGACGGACGCAAAGCCGGCATTGTGTTTCAAGTCAGCGACAACACCTGGGCCGCCTACAACCGCTGGCCGGATGACTACTCGCTGTACACCGATCCGCGCCATCCCTGGGCGCCTGGCGTTGCGGTGAGCTTCGACCGGCCCTACGGCAAGTATCCACAGATCTTCGAGCATCCGCTTTCGATCGGCTCGGGCGAGTTTCTGCTGTGGGAGTTTCCACTGGCGTACTGGCTCGAGATGCTGGGGTTCGATGTGACCTACACATCGAATTCGGACATGATCGAAGCAGCGCAGTTCCTGCGGGCGCGTCTGTTTGTGAGCGTGGGGCACGATGAATACTGGGACCCGCGCCAGTATGAAGGAGCGCTGGCCAGCGTCGGCGCCGGAGTCACGCATCTGTACCTTTCCGGCAATGCGGTATTCGGAGTGACGCCGTTCCAGCCTTCTTCCGACGGCCGGCACAACCGGATCATCAGCCGCGAGGGCGTCTACGGAGGCGTCTACGGCAGCTTCGACCAGTTTTTCAAAGAGCCGTTTCCAACCGAAGGCCCGAAAGCCAATAAGCTGATCGGCGCTCACTCGGTGTATCCATTCAATGGCGGCGGCGACTGGATCCCGGTCAATCCCAGGCACTGGATGTTTGAAGGCACGGGAATGAAGAAGGGGGATGCGATCCCTGGCTTGGTCGGCTGGGAATTCCACGGCGATCCGGCCGACTTAGCGGGTCTGGAGATCGTGGCGGAAGGGGACGCACTCAGCTCAGGCACGCGGCCTTCGCACTGGACGGCGACCATCTACCCCGGCGGCAGGCGGAATTTCGTCTTTAACGCCTCGACCATCTGGTGGTCGCAAGGGCTGTCGTCGCCGCCGGGGCATATGCTGCCCTGGTCGCACTGGGTGAGGCCGCATGGGCCTGATCCGCGAGTGCAGCGGATCACGCACAATCTGCTGCGGCGGGCGTTGAAGTAGCGTAGCTCCAGCGAAGCTACGCTTCTTTCAGCAATTGGTTGTGCAGCCAGGCAAAGAGCGCTCCCGCGGCTAGTCCACTGGCCACTCCGTAAACCAGACCCACTGCACTCCCAAGGTAGCTGACGTGATAGCCGGGATAGACGGCGGAGAGCAGGTTGAGGTGATGTCCGGAGCCGCGCCACAAGCTCACTAACGTGGCCACGACCACTGTTAATCCCCAGACACTGCCTGCCGCCAAAGCAACTGCTCGCAAGTTCAGCTTCATGGCAACCTCCAGTTGGTGACTTAGTACTACAAAGAACAAGAACGGCTTTCGTTGGTTGCAGAACCCAGTATACTCCTGCGACCGCTCGAAGAGAAAAAAATCGCAGTGCAACGTCTGGATTCGCCGGCCGGAGGCCTGCTCTACACCGTCAGCGCTTCGTGCAGCAGCAGATGGAAGTGGTGCACGCCATTCTCGCGCTTCACCGAAAAGCGCCCCCTCTCATAACCCGGTGAGCCCAATCCTTTCTGCACGGACTCACAGAGGCGAATGTCCTCCTGCTGGATCTGGTCGCTGAACGCCACTGTCTTCCCGCTGATTTCGCCTTCAGCGTAAGTGAACCATTCGAAGATCGTCAGGGTACGGTCGTGGCCCAGCGGAACAATGAGATTGCTGCTCAGATTGTCGGGGTAAACATTGAGCATGAAGTTCGGGAAGATCCAGTAGTAGAGGGCGCGCTTGTCTGGGAGAAGCTCATCGTAGTGGCGCTTCTCGCCAGCCTGCGGCGGCCGGATCGGGGCGTGCTGAGACGAGTACCAGCGATGCGTTTCAACGCGGTACTCGGAGTAGTCCAGCTCGCGGTACAGGCTCGGGTGTGCCGCGGGCAGGTGGTACCCCTCCAGATAGTTATCCACGTACACCTTCCAGTTGCAGTGGATCACGTACTCGCGGCGGCAGCAAAAGTGCAGATTCTCGACCGGGCAGCCAAGTTCTGCGATTTCACGCGGGATCGACCCCATGACTTCCGGCAAACAAGGCGCGGCGCCATCAACATTCACGAACACGAACGGCCCCCACGTCTCGATCCGCGCCGCCGGCAGGCATACGCTGGTGGAATCCCAGTCCACAACTCCGTCGAACTCGGGAGCGCCATGCAAGCGCCCGTCGAGCTTGTAGGTCCACCCGTGATACGGGCAGCGCAAGACGTTCCCTTTGCCGCTTTTCTCGACAATCACGGCGGCGCGGTGCCGGCAGACGTTGGAAAACGACCGCAGGACGCCGTCCTCTCCCCGAGCTGCCAGCAGCGGCTCGGCGGCCACTTCGAACGGGAAATACTGTCCTGCTTCCGCGACCTGCTGTTTGTGTCCCACCGCCTGCCAGGTGCGGCGGAACACCTTCCGCTTTTCCAGCTCCAGGAATTGGGGCTCGATATACCAGCGCGCGGGAATCGTGGTTGCACGGGCGAGGTCATTGGTCGGAGAGTAATCCGATAGGTCCATCCGGAATGATATTGTGACAGAACATGGCCAGCCAGATTGGGCGTCTGGAAAGAGTGCTCGGCCTCACCTTCGGTCTGGCGGTGACGATCGGCGTCACCATTGGCGCAGGCATCTTACGAAGGCCGGGGGCGGTGGCAGGAGCTCTCGGCGAGCCGTCCCTGATCCTGCTGATGTGGGCGCTGGGCGGCGTCTACGCACTGCTGGCCGCTCTGGCAGTCGCTGAGCTGGCGACTGCTGTTCCCCTGGCCGGCGGCTTCTTCGTCTGGTCGCGTCGCGCTCTCGGCCCGGGCGCCGGGTTCTCCGTCGGTTGGTGCGACTTCCTGGCGAACTGCGCCTCGGTTGCTTTCTGTGCGGTTGCCGTCACCGACCTGATCCCGTGGTTGGAAGGCCCTCAAAAGCGACAGATGGCAGCCGCTGCGCTGGTTCTGTTGTTCGCGGGCATCCAATGGAAGGGAATCCGCGAGGGAAGCCACACCCAGAAGATCACCAGTGCACTGCTGGCAGGGGCCTATCTCGCTTTGGTGGCGTCCGCATTTCTTCTTGGGTCCGGCGCCAAGGAATCCGTGGCCGTTGTCCGGCGCGAGTTTGCGCTCGGCACGGCCGGGGCGCTGGTGTTCGCATTCCAGTCCATCGTGGTGGCATACGACGGCTGGTACCAGCCTGCTTATTTCGCCGAAGAGATCCTGGAGCCGGGACGCAATCTGCCGCGCTCGATGCTGGCGGGCGTGGTCACGGTGGGAGCAGTTTACCTGCTGATCAACTGCGCTTTGCTCTACGTGCTCCCTCTCGGACGGCTGGCGGCCTCCGAGATGCCGGCTTCGGATCTGGCGCACATTCTCTTTGGAGCCAATGCAGGCCGGTGGATTACCGCACTGTCGATTCTCGCTTTGTTGCCGTCCATCAACGCCGCCCTGCTCAGCGCCACGCGCATACTTTACGGACTTGCGCGAGAGAAGCTGTTTTGGGCGAATGCAGGTGCGGTGAGACGCGGTGGCACGCCGCACATAGCCCTCATCCTGGCGGCGGCGACTGTGATGGCGCTTCTGCTGACAGGATCATTCGAGCGGCTACTCGGCATGGGAGGCTTCTTCATGGTCTTCATGTATTGCTCCGCGTACGTCTCCCTGTTCGTGTTGCGGCGTCGCGAGCCGCAATTGGCGCGGCCGTTTCGCGTTCCCGGCTACCCCTGGGTTCCCGGGATTCTGCTGGTCTCGGGCGGCGCGTTCCTGGCCGGAGCCGTCGCATCGGACACAAGGAGCAGCTTGCTGGCCATGGCATCTCTTGGAGCGTGCGCGCCGGTCTATCTGCTACTTTGCAAACTCTCTCGATCCCGGTGAGGGAGCTCGCCGCCGCTTGCTCACGCGCGCGGCTCAGAAAGCGCTTCCGAGCCGCGACCGTCAGGGAGCGGTTGGCACAGTTATTTCGTGACAGGCGCCCGGACGGCCTTGCCTGGAAACACATTCTCCTGGATTGTTCCCTCCAGCACCACCGGCACGCCGCTGACGAGCACCGAGGAGATGCCTTCGCTGGGCAGGGCCGGCTCGCGGAAGGTGGCCCGGTCCAGGACGCGCGCCGGATCGAAGAGCACAAGGTCCGCGTCGGCCCCTTCCCTGACACGGCCCTTGTTCTTCATCTCCGGTACGATGCTCTCCAGACGCTTGGCGGGCATGAGGCTCATCTTCTTCAGCGCATCCATGAGCGTCAGCAGATTCTGCTCGCGGACATAGCGGCCCAGCACGCGTGCGAATGTGCCCGCTCCGCGCGGGTGTCCTTTGCCGCCGGCGATCAGCCCGTCGGAAGCAATCATGGTGAGCGGATTGGCGATTGCCTCGGCGGCCACTTTTTCGGGAATCATATGCATCATGACCAGTCCGCCGCGGGCGCGATACTTGCCGAAGGTCGCTTCCGTCAGCCGTTCGCCGGTTTCGGTCCACTCGATTCCGCCGTAATCGATGCCAAGCACCTTCTGCCAGCCGGGATCGAACATGGCGGATTCGAGCGCCGTCATCGCCGCCGTGTAGGGGTAGCACTCGGTGGTGATGTCGAGGCCGCGGCCCCGGGCTTCAGCGATCATTTGGAGAAGTTTTGGCGCTTGCGTCAAGCCACTCGAAGTGATGTGCACGACGTGCACGGCAGCGCCCGTGATGGCCGAAGCGGAAATCACTTCTTCG
>JACQDF010000053.1 GCA_016201205.1 Acidobacteriota bacterium | reverse complement strand
TGAGCGTCAAGCAGCCGAGGGCCAAGCCATCAGCTTCGTCTCGTTTCCGATTCCTGACCGCGGTGTACCAGCATCGGTCGATGGGGCTATCTCAGTGATCGGACGTATTGCAGCGCAGCTTGACGCGGGAAAGAACGTCGCCATACATTGTCGTCAGGGTATTGGCCGATCCGGCCTGATAACAACTGGCGTGCTCGTGAACTCGGGGACCAACGCAGAAGAGGCGAGGCAGATCGTCAGTTCCGCTCGCGGTATTTCCGTTCCCGAAACCCTTGAACAACGGCGATGGATCCAGCAATTGCCAGCTCGCATGGCGGTCGCGAAGGAAACTTGAGTTGGTCGCGTGGCCTCCAAAGAGCGTCGGAAAAACTGAAACACGTAACCTTCTTCACGTCGGAGGTCGCGGGTTCGAGCCCCGTCGTCCCCGCCATATAACTCCTTTTGTTTCCAACCAAAGCTCTCTTTTTCTGGCCTTCCGTGCAACCATGTGCAACGTCCGCGCGGCGGGAGCTTTCTTGCTGGCCTGAATTACATCACCGAGCGCTTCGTTCCAGACCTTTGCTGCGGCGCGACTGTCCGCGGGCATCGCATGAGAGTAGATCGCCAGCGTGATGTTCTTGTCGGCGTGGCCAAGGCGTTCGGAGACCTCCGTGATTGGCACTCCTTTGCTCAGTAGCTCGCTGGCGAACGTGTGCCTGAGCGAATGCAGGCTGACGCCCTTTAGCCCGGCCGCCATCATCAATTCCTTCACGCGGGGATCCTCGGCTGTGCCCAGACCGCCGCGTCTCCGCAAAGCACCCCCTGATCTACGCAGTATCCTCTCGATCCACCTAGCGGGAGTTTACTGTTAAGCCGGGGAGCGTGGCGGTAACCGGTAATTCTGTGAGGCGATTACGCACGAGGGTCTGTCTTACCCACGTTGGGTAATATGCAGTTGATCTAAGCCCAGAGTCTGAGCAAGAGCCTGCTGGGGCAGGGTCTGTTTGGAAAGCACCGTGGCGATGCGGTTGGGCCCCTTTTCCCCCTGGGGTGGATAGAGCAGAACAAACTGCTGCATGTGGCGCAACTCCTCCAGTAGTTGTTCCACCGAGATGCCCTCCCAAGCGGCTTGCGCCTGCTTGTGAACGTGTTGCAGTAGGGAGATGCCGAGCATGCAATAGAAAGCATGGATACGGATTTTGCGATCGGTCCAGTGATACATCGGTCCCCAGCCGAGCCAGTCTCCGTCCTTGAGGCCACGAAATACTTTCTCGATCTCTTGCTGGGCAGAGTAGCCGACCGCCACCTGCTCGGCAGTCCAGTCCATGCGGTTGGTGAGCAGCATCGTGCGGCCCAGGCGATGAGTCACCAGCCGCTGCCAGGCGGCGGTGTCGAAATCAAACTGCAGCCGCCACCGGCCATCGCGCTGTTGGATCTGATAACGGATCAACTCTTCCAGGAACTGTGCGTTCAGCCATTTCTGAATCTTGCTGCGAATCTGCTGCTCCTTCCAGCGCGCCTTGGGTTTGTTCAGTTCCATGCTGAACCGGCGCAGAGATTGGAGCACCTTGCTGAGGCTAGTGGTCAGACTGTGCAACTGCTCGCCGGCAAAGGAGGCCGAATACTTCACCACGCACAGATACTCTTGGCCATGCACCAGGAATTTCTCGGCCGCCGCCCGCACGCCCGGTTGCACACTGCTACAGGGCGGCAGTTGTTCCACGTCGCGTTCGCGGAACTGGGCTGGAGCTTGATTCCAGGGGAGCGCTGAGATCCAGCCTACCCCGGCCTCCTCCAGTTGCACGGTGTTGGCCAGCGCCGCCCCGCCTTTGTCAAACACCAGCGTCACCGTGTCGCGGGCGATGTGGTTGCGATCCAGCAGGGTCAGCATGCGCGCCAGCGCGGTGGAGAATTCCTCGGCGTCGGCCACGTTGCCGCGATACACGTGATGACACAAGCTCACGCCGTGCTCCCCGTCCAGAACATAGCTGAGGCCCACTTGGCGCAAGTTGTGACGGCCCTGTTTGTTATGCCCGCGCTGCGCCAGGTGGTTGCGCGTGTTGGTGCTGGCGATATAGGTGTAGAAGTTGGTGGTATCGTAGCTCAGCAGGCGCCGGCTCACCATCTGCTGGTGCTTCCACACACCCAGTAAGCGCAGTTGCGCGTGGTCCAGAGGGTCCTCGTGGGGGGACAGTGGATCCAGGTGCGCCGGCAGAATCTGCTCGAAGACATCCCAGAAAGCCTGGGAGGTAAAGCGCTCCGGCGAAACCTTCCACAGCGAGTGCAGAATGGTGCCGCGATACCAGTCCGACACCTCGGTCTTAGGCCCCGGTTGACAGATGCGGTGGATGGCGGCCAGCAACAGATAGAGAGCTGGTGAGGGTCCCGAGCGGGACGCGGGCCACAGCGACTCCAGCAAGGCCCACACTCCGGTTTGCTGGGCGGAGAGCCACAGGGCGCCGGGGAGTCCGAAATCCCGCGCCGAGGCGGAGAGGGGAAGGGGGGCGGTGCGATCTTTGACCAGCGCGGCAACCTTTTCGGCGGAGCCCAGGTAGGTCTGGTGGACGATGCGGGGTTTGCCATCGACGCGGGCGCTTTCGACGACGTAGTAGTAGAGTTGGTTGCCCTTCTTCTTGGCGATGAGGGAGGCCATATAGGGTAATACCAGTATACCACTAGGCCAATGATAGTCAATACTGGGGGAACCAATTCTCCATAAAAATGTTCTATATGGGGTAATACCAAAATGAATCGGGGGGAGGCAAGCTAAGACAACTGCACAGAATGACTTACCGCCCGCTGGGTGCTCATCGAAGAGGCGTTCTCAGTAAACTCCTGCTAGAGCGTGAAGTGTTAGCCGAATGGAGTGCCGTGGATCGAGAAGCATGGCGACAGCTCGATGAACGCAACAGAGCGCGCAAGCCAGGCTCTTGCTGACACTGGACGAACCACTGGTCTTGCCGTCACGTCGGTCGACGACGCAATCGAGATAAGCCTCGGCTTGGTTCGGCTGTAGTGCTCAACCCGCGTTACTTCGCAAGGAACCGGCCGATCGTCTCGTTCAGAAACTTCGCGTCCGCGGGATTGCTGGCCGCGCCGGCGGTGTGCCCCCACAGCGACGGGATGGGCGTTAGCGTTACGCCCGGAATGAACGCCGCCTCGTAGCACGCATCCCCGATCGGGAAATAGAGATCGGTCTCGGACGGCATGTACAGCAGCGGCGCCTGGACGGAACGAAG
>JACQDF010000180.1 GCA_016201205.1 Acidobacteriota bacterium | reverse complement strand
TTAGCCTGGATATCATCACGACGATCCCTAAAGGGAGCCTCTCGAAGCGGATCGCCTTCCTCAACCCTGAAAGACTGGCGGCCGTCGAGCGGGCACTTCGCTTTGCCCTCGGCCTGAGGCTCAGTTGAGGGGTTCGGCAGGCAGTCACTGGCGGAGAGGGGGGGATTCGAACCCCCGGTAGAGCCGGTTCGTGCTGATTCGTAATCGGCTCAGTTTGGCTGGTTATAGAAAATTTGGGTGCCAATTGGATGCCAAGTCGGTGCCAACGAATCAGGCGCGGGCCGTACGGACAACAGTATCGCCAGTGCGTGGCGGTACCCGTTCGGGTCTCGCCCTCGATACACCTGAACATGGTGGACAAGCTGCAGGGGCCTTTCAGAACAGATCCGAATGCGTTCCGGTGCGGACGAGGTGCAGGTCGTCGCCGTCGATTTTGTAGATCAGTAGCCAATCCGCCTTTCAGAACAGATCCGAATGCGTTCCGGTGCGGACGAGGTGCAGGTCGTCGCCGTCGATTTTGTAGATCAGTAGCCAATCCGGCTCGATGTGGCAATCGCGGAAGCGCTTCCAGTCGCCGCCGAGCGGATGGTCCTTATAGCGCGGCGGCAACGGACTTCCCTCGATCAGCAGCAGGATCACCTCGCGCAACTTCGCCATGTCCTTGCCGCGCTTCTGAGCGAGTTTCACATCGCGCCGGAACTGGGCGCCTTTTACCGGGTTCCGCACCGGATCAGATTCCCAGGTCCTTGAACAGTGCGCCCGCGGAGGTCAGACGTTTGCCCTTGCCCTTGTCGGCGGCGCGCATCGCCTTGACGGTGGTCGCGTTGGGAACCCTCACATCGAATGGAAGGGCCTTCTCGGCGGCCACGCGGACCAGCAACATGCGCACGGCGTCGGACACGGAGATTCCCATCCCGGCCAGTGTTTTCGCGGCCCTCTGCTTCGTTTTCTCATCCACGCGAACGTGAACCATCGTCGCCGCCATGATTCGACCTCTCTGAGATACATTGTATCTCACCGTTGGGCCGCGCGTTCGGAACCGGGAACACGGCAGGCCGCACCACGGACTCGCCCACGTGCGTACTGCTGGCTATCATCGCAAAGCATGCGGAGGCGGTCGAGGGCGTGCTGCGATAGACCTGTAGCCGCCCCAGTTCGAAGCTCCAGGGTCATTCGGGCTTGCGACGCTTCAGGCCGTGTGGGCCCAACGATCATTCCATCTTTAAGAAGACCTGGTGACGGTAGCGCCACTGACCACGCGCACTCGGGGCATTCCGACCGAGGTCCGGCTCGGGGCCGCGGATGGTTTGCCTCGGGACTGCGTCGTTAACCTGGATTTCATCACGACGATCCCTAAAGGGAGCCTCTCGAAGCGGATCGCCTTCCTCAACCCTGAAAGACTGGCGGACGTCGAGCGGGCACTTCGCTTTGCCCTCGGCCTGAGGCTCGGTTGCGGGTGACGGTCCTGCTGAGCTGGTTCATTTCGGGTGAGGGGCGATGTCGCGAATTAGATAGGTGTCCCCTTCAATAGTGAAGTAGAAGCGCCAATCGTCGTTGACGCGGGCCTGCCAGCGGTCCTGGGACTCGTCGTACTTCTTGGCGTGCAAACTGGGGTGTTGCAGGTTGCGCGCGAGGAAGTTCATTTGTTTGATGAAAGCCTTTTGGACTGCCGGCGAAGCGCTGGCGAGTGCGGCGATGGCGCGCTCGGCAAGCGATACCTTCATCGGGGGCGCTTGGGTTTCTTGGCACGGGCCTTCAATTCCGCTCTTAGGAAGCGAGTAGCTTCCTTCGCGGTGAAGGGGCCGTAAACTCGACCTTTCTTGACGTCTTCGTCGGCGAGAGCAAGGCGGGCATCAATGATTCGACGCTGCTCGGGAGTGTACTCGTCGATGGCAACCGGCGGCTTGCTGACGATGGTGATAATCCCAGGTGTGGCTTTGAACTCCAGTTGGGCGCCGGCTTTGAGGCGAGCCCGGCGTTGGACGCTGGGAGGCACCACCAGTTGGGTTTTCTCTTTGAGCGTGATGGTCATTGGTTCGGAAACGTTACCGCGCGAGCCGAAATCAGGCGCCACTGGAAGCATAGCATCTCGGCGGCAATTCTGTGAAGCCTCGAAGCGGATCGCCGCGGATCGCCTTCCTCAACCCTGAAAGACTGGCGGCCGTCGAGCGGGCACTTCGCTTTGCCCTCGGCCTGAGGCTCGGGTGAGGGTTCGGCGGCGGTCCCCGGCGCTCTTCTAATCCGGCAAGTCAGCGAGCCGGATCACCCGGCTAGCCACTTTGGGGGACTTGTGTACCGCGGCAACCAGCCTTTCGTCAGCGGTGACCAGCGGCATGTCACGCCGGAGGGCGAGCGCAATGTAGACGCAGTCGTAAACGGGGTGATGCAGATCCAGTGAAAGCTCAAACGCTGAATCCAGGAGGTGGCGCCTCTCCGCCATGCTTTGAGAGAGCAGCACCGCGACGCTCGCGTCGCCAATGGCCGCGTCCATCAACGCTTATCTCTCATTTGGCGTTGTAACACGCTGCTGTCGGATCGCTGTTTGCCGGACCTGTCCCGGCACACGTCGGCCCGCACCCAGAAATCAGCGGTTTCGCTTCGCAGAGTTTGGGTGAGGATCAGCCGGTGTTCGGCTTCAGCGGATTGCATGCAAACCGCCGGGCCAAGCCTTCCCTATGCCGAACTTGCTGAAAGGAAAGAGGCGATTACCTGGCGGAGAGGGGGGGATTCGAACCCCCGGTAGAGGTTTAATGCCCCTACGACGGTTTAGCAAACCGCTGCTTTCGACCACTCAGCCACCTCTCCGCGGTGCTTGGGTGGGTCGTCTCCTAAAGTCTATCACACGTCTGGAGCGTCAGCCCCGAATTGCAGCCGCCAGGACTCCGCTGTCAGCTTCTTCAGCTTGTTGATGTAGGCTTCGTTGGATACACCCTCCGAGCCCCCTTTCTTGAGCAGGTTGAACATGTGCTCGGCGAGCACGCTCCCGATCGCGTGCACCGCCTCGTGACGTGTCAGCCCTTCCGCCATCAGGCGCTCCGACACCCCCAGCGCCGGAAACTCGTCTCCCATCGCGATCTGGTTCTCGACGATGACGTGGATGGTGGCGTGCACCTCTGCATTCGGCATCCGGATGCGACGGAGGCGATGATATTTGTGGACGAGCGTAATCCTTTCTTGCTCGTCCAGCGAATTCCAGACCTCTGGGTCCGGTTTCTGTTTCGGGTCGTATCGCAAGAGGATTCCTACCGGTACGCAATGGTCCGCATCGAGGAGGACGCCGCCCAGATAAACCCCGCATCCAGTCCCGGCGCCTCAAACCGGCTGTTCTCCAGCAGCGGCGACAACCCCAACGACAAGAACCCTTGCTCGGAAGGCGGTAGCGCCGACAGCACCCACGACGGCACTGTAAACCGGCCCGCGGTGGCGCGCTCGATGCAGATAAAGATCACTGTCGTCCGGCCTCCCGCCAGCGACGATGCGCCCGTGATCGTCACGAAATCGCCCGCCGTTCCGCCGGTCCACGTTGGCGTCAATTCGCCCGACCGCGAGATCGCGTCCGGGCCGCTGTTGCCCACCGTAGCGCGGTTGGTCCAGTTGAGCGGCTGGCCGATGGTGAGTCGCGCCGTGAATGCTCCGATGTCCGCTCCGCCCGGGCCCGTCACGGTGTAACTGCCCGCATCGAGATAGGTCTGCGCCGGCATCGGAAGCTGCGGAATGATGAGGGCGGTTCCAAGGTTTGCGCTGTACACCCCTGAGTCCTTCTTCATCTCCTTCGCTCCCTTCGGACCGTTCACCGTCAGCGCCGGTCCGGCATCCAACATCGTGAAGGGAGTGGACACCGGAACCACATCGAAGGACGTGATCACGATGCAGGAGCCCAATGACGGGTAGCCGCCAGGCCCGCTTGCGTTCAGCAGGTCCTCGGCACGAAACCGCAGGAACCCCGCTGAGCCTGAATCGGTGATGCTCTCGAACCCTTCCACCGCTATGCTCGATCGGCTCAGTGTAATCGTCCCCGTACTGTAGTTGCCACCCGCTTGCAGCTTTTCCAGGTCCCTGGCAGAAAAACCCGAGGGGTCCGAGCAGACGCCGCCGGCTGAAACGGACATCGTCGCAAAATTGCTCACCACGCCACCGGCGCGCACCGCTACCGGCACGGAGCATCCCAGCGCTCCCTCCGGCGTTTCAAACGTAATCTGGTCGACGCCGGCGCAGCACTCGGCGCGCCCCTTCGCCGTCACCTTGGCCGGCTTGCCACCCACGAAGACCTCCACTTCCACCGGAATGTCCCCCGGAAGCGGCCCCGCTGCCTCATCTCCGCTCACGCCGCCCAGACCCGTTCCCTGCATCGTCACGCTTTGCCCTGGACCAGCGGGAGTAGTCAGCGTGTTATCGGCCAGCGTTCCATCGCCGCCTACATTTTTCAGAACGGCCGCCCCCGAGCCGCTCTGGCTTCGCGTGAAAATACCGAAACTCGTCGCGACCACGCGGACGTCGGCAGTCGCCGTCTTGCCGTCGTAGCTCAGCGTCACCTGACCCGAGCCCGCCGGCACGCTCGAGGGAAGCACGGCCACCACTTTCTTGTCGGAGACCGAAACCATAATTGCGTCCGCAGTTGTGCCGCCCGAGGTAACTTTTACGGTGACGCCGCCCAGGCCATCCGCGGCCGGATACGGGAAACCGGCGGCCTGTACCGGCTCGGCCGGGCCCAACCCCGTGCCGATGATCGCAAACTGCGACCCCTGGGCCAGGTTCCCGTTGGGCAGGCTACTGCTGGCGTAGCTGGCCGCGTTCACCACACCTCCGCTGCGAATCGCGGGTTGCGCCTTGAGCGCCACCGCGCACAGTAATCCTGCAAGAACAATCTTACGCACAATCATTTACCCTCCTTGATAAACTTGACGGAACTTTCCAGCGCCGCCAGCGTCGCATCCAGCAGCGGCCGGGCCAGGTGGATCAACCCGTCGGCCGTCCCTACCAGGATCAGCATGGGACTCTGGATGGGCTCTATATTCTCATGCGCAATTTCCTGGTGAATTGGCACATTTTTCCAGCGCTCCTCGGGACGCGCCCCCTCCACCGGACTCGCCCCCAGGAAACTCAGCGGCGCTGGCGCCCCTAGAATCGCCGCCCGCACCTTCACACGCCCGATCAGATGCAGCACGGCTTGGGCGTCGTCAACAAAGCTCACTCGGTCCTTAGGCAGCGGCTCGCCAAGCCTGCGCAAGTTCTGCCCGCCGCGGTAATCCGCCACCACCACGACGTAGCCCTCCTGGAGAAACCGCTCGAAGACCAGGCTTCCGTGGTCGCATCGAGGCCAGCCCGCCAACCGCTCGATGCCGCGCCCGACCGGCGACACAGACTCCGGCACCACATGAATGTATTTCTCGTGCGGCAGTTCCTTGCCCCCGGGAAACTCCTTGATCTCGGCCCAGACGGGCGAGAACAGCAGAGCCAGCAGGATGCACCTCATAGCGCCAATTGTAGCGAGCGGGCCGGGAGCCGCGCTTGCGATTGGTCCAGCCACTTTGATAGACTCCCTCCAATTCCGCCTGTTCCTGATAATCCCCGAGGAGGTGCGTATGAGGATCTCGAGCTACGCGGCACTCGCGGTGCTGCTCGTTTGCCTTGCTTCGGTTGTTTCCGCCCAGATCGGAACTTCGACCATCACCGGTCGCGTGACCGATTCCACCGGCGCGGTGGTTCCAAACGTTCAGGTCACCATTGTCCAAACCGGGACGAATTTTACGTCCACGGCAGTCACCAACAGTGAAGGCATTTACCGCGTGCCCTCCCTGCAACCCGGCGAGTTCCGTGTTTCGTTCGAGGCGGCGGGATTCAAGAAGGCGGTGCGCGAGGACGTCGAGCTGCGGACCGGCGATACCCTCGCCGTCGACATGACCCTTCAAGTCGGCAATGTCAGCGAATCGATCGAGGTGACTGGCGCGACCCAGCTTCTGGAGACCGAAACGTCCGCCACCGGCACCGTGGTCAGCGGCAACGTGCTGTATGACATGCCGCTCTACCAGCGCTATATCAACTCGACGCTGAACCTGGTCCCTGGCATGACGACAGGTGGTTACGCCTATGGAGGCGATCTCGGTTCCTATCACCTGGCCGGGCAGCGCAACGGAGCGATCGGCATCTTCGAGGACGGTGTCAATGGAAACGACCAGCAAAGCGGCACCGCCACCATCAAGCCCTTGCAGAACTCGGTGTCTGAAGTGAAGGTGCTGACCACGGTGCCTCCGGCCGAATATGGCCACTCGGCCGGCGGTGTCATCAGCGTCGTCAAGAAATCCGGCAGCAACGAGCTCCACGGCATGGCGTCCTGGTACGGACGCACCCGCATGATGCAGCACCGGCTGTTCTTCGACAAGCTGCGCACATCCCAGCCCACGCCAGGCCGGCCCAACGGTGTGCCCGTGTTCTTCATGATGCCCGACGGCAACATTTCAGGGCCTGTTTCCATCCCCAAGGTCTACAACGGAAAGAACAAGACGTTTTTCTTCTTCGGCTACCAGCGTCTCCACGAAAAGAAAGTGGCGCAAGTCGACGCCACCACGCCTACATTGGGAATGAAACAGGGCGACTTCAATTTCCCCGGCGTCGCCGCCAATCCGATCTTCGACCCGGCCTCGACGCGGCTGGTCAACGGCAACTGGCAGCGGGATGCTTTTGCTGGAAACCGTATTCCACTAAGCCGTTTTGATCCCGTCGCACAGAAAGTGCTCTCGTTCGACCCCTGGGTTTTGCCCAACCGCGAGGGCACCTACAATGCTCTCGGCCCCAACGGCAACCTGCTGGCGGACGAGTTCGCCAAGGTGTTCTTTGACGACTACAACGTCCGCCTCGATCATCAGTTCAGCTCCGCCTTCAAGATCTATGGCTCTTACACGGAAAACCGCCAAAGCGGCTTTGGTCGCCCGATCAACGTTCGCTATGAACGTCCGGAGTTCGACCACCAGCAAGGCAACTACAGCCCGTTCTACCAGCGCAACCTGTCGGCGGGCAAAACGTGGGTGGCCAGGCCGAACCTGGTCAATGACGCCCGTGTCGGCTATTACCGTCGCTTCAACCAGACGCAAGTGCCTTCCTACAACGGGAACTGGGCGCAGCAATTGGGCATTCCCAACGTAAACGCAGCCCTGATGCCGGCTTTTGGCTCGGGTGGCCGCGACAGCGCGGATTCCATCTATGGCCTCACCGGCGCCACCCCCAGCCGCCAGGTGAACGAGACCATTTCCTTCCGGAACGATACGTCCTGGATCCGCGGCACGCACGCCTTCAAGTTCGGCTACGAACTGTTGAGGTACCGGCTCAACAACGCTGTTCTGGCGCGTCCGGTTCAGTTTTCGTTTGCCGGCGTGACGGCCGGCTTACAGCCCAACGGCGCCTCGATGCCCAACACCGGCAATACGTTTGCCGGCTTCCTCACCGGCTACGTAGGTCAGGCCCTTTTCCAGGGTGATCTGACAAGCTGGCTGCCGCGGTCCTACATCCACAGCTTCTACTTCCAGGATGACTGGAAGCTCACTCCAACGCTGACCGCCAACGTCGGCGTCCGCTACTCCAACGAGAGCCCGTTCAACACCAAGTACGGGCTGATGAGCAATTTCGACCCATCCGTCCGGGATGATGTAACGGGGCGACCAGGCGCCATCATCCATCCGACCAGCGGCCTGAACCGGCGAGACAACAACAACTTCAACCCTCGCCTCGGTCTGGCATGGCACCCTTACAAGAAGTGGGTCCTTCGCGGCGGATTGGGCATGTACACGGTGGACGCGAAGTTTCCGGTCGGCCGCGGCCAGTTCGACGAGTACACGGCGATTGCCAACCAGCAGGCGGCCCCCGGCAATCCAACGCCTATCTACCAGATCAGCAGAGGGACCACGCCGCCTTCATTCAACCTCCGCTCGAATGGGACCGCTCCTTTCGTCGGCACCAACTACGGCTCGCGCGGCGTGAGCTGGTGGGATCCGAATCTGAGGAATCCTTACACGTTGAACTGGAATGCCAGCATCCAGTACGAGATGATTCGCGATTACCTGGTCGAGGTCAGTTATCAGGGTTCTTCCGGCGTGGGCCTGCTCGAGCGCTGGGAGACGAATACATTCCCGATTGACTACGCCGTGAACGATCCGGTCCTGCGCAACCAGGTGTTCGCCGCTCCGCAGAACTACCGCCCCAATACCCACTTCGGCGGCGTCCCGATGCAGTCCAACTTCGGACACTCCAGCTTCCACTCAGGCACCGTGAAGGTGGAAAAGCGGATGTCGCGCGGCCTCTACTTCATGACGTTCTACACGTTTTCCAAGACGATGGACAGCCAGGACTCCGATACGTCCGGCTCCGGTCTGGCGCCGATTCAGAACCGCCGCCTCGAGAAAGGGCGCGCCGGTTTCGACCGCAACCACCGCTTCATCGGCGTTGTGAACTGGGCGTTGCCGTTCGGCAAGAACAAGCGGTGGGCATCGGGCAACCGCATGGCCAACTGGATTCTGGGAGGGTTCGAGCTTTCCTGGATCCAGACCGCCGAATCCGGCAATCCGCTTACGTTCTCCTACGCCAACAGCCCGTACAACTACTATCCGACGTTCGCCGGCAACCGCCGGCCCGACATCGTGGGCAAACCGGCCTACGATTTCGGGCAGTGGAACAACGGCGGCCCAGACCGGTTCACATTGCAGAACCGCCCCGCGGTCATCGACATGGCTGCGTTTGCCTACCCCGGCGGCGCTGGTTGCCCGGCGTTGAGTCCAGGCGCGACTGATATCGCGCGTTGCTCCTTCCTGGTCGGCAACGCCGGCCGCGGAATTCTGACCGGTCCGCGCCTGCTCTGGTCGCAGATCTCGGCGCAGAAGAACTTCCGCATCGGCGAGCGCTGGCTGGCGCAGTTGCGCTGGGACTTCCAGAATGCCCTGAAGACGTACAACTTCACCGGCCCGACGACTACTGTGGATTTCCGCAATCCGCGCACCTTCGGCCGTTTGACGGATGACCCGCGAACGGCATCGCTCGGCGGCCAGCCGCTCATGAACCTGACACTGATGATCCAATTCTGAGCGCTTGGCGCGGCGGTGGCGCTTTTTTGTACCTTAGAGAAATGCCCACGCAATTGGGATTTGTAAGCGCCATTCTTCCGGATCTCTCGTTGAAAGAAGTGGTCGAATTCGCCGCCGCTGAAGGCTTCGGCTGCGTTGAGCTGATGTGCTGGCCAAGGGGAAAAGCCGAGCGCCGCTACGCCGGCGTCACCCATGTCGATGCGGGCGCGCTCACCAAAGACGAAGCGGCCGGCATCCTCGACATGATGGGTCAGGCGGGCGTCGCCATCAGCGGCCTTGGGTATTACCCCAATCCGCTCGCGCCCGATCCGGCCGAGTCCGGCCTGTACGTCGAGCATATCCGCAAAGTGATCACCGCGGCCAGGATGCTCCGCGCCGGCGTCGTCAACACCTTCATTGGCCGCGATTGGACCAAGTCCATCGACGACAACTGGCCGCGCTTTCGCGCCGTGTGGAAACCGCTGATCGCGTTCGCTGAAGACAACGGCATCCAGGTCGCCATCGAGAATTGCCCGATGCTGTTCACCCGCGACGAATGGCCCGGCGGCAAGAACCTCGCCATCAATGCCGCCGTCTGGCGGCGCATGTTCGAAGAAATCCCCAGCGCCCACTTCGGCCTCAATTTCGACCCCTCGCACTTCGTCTGGCAGCGAATGGATTACCTGAAGGCATTGCGCGATTTTGCGGCAAAGCTGTTCCACATCCACGCCAAAGACGCGCGCATCGACCAGCACCGGCTGGAGGAAGTTGGCATTCTCGCTCACCCGCTTGAATACCACACGCCCAAGCTTCCAGGCTTCGGCGATGTCCACTGGGGGAAGTTTTTCTCGGTGCTTGGTGAGACCGGCTACCGCGGCCCGGTGTGCATTGAAGTCGAGGACCGCGCGTTCGAGGGCTCGCTGGAGGCGCGCAAGCAATCCATACGCTTGAGCGGACGCTACCTGCGCCAGTTTGTCGCCTAGCGGGCTATGCCGGCGACGGGCCAGGGGGTGCTGGATTTCGCCGGATGAATTCGCCGATCGCGCTGATCAGGCGATCGATCCGTTCGTCCGTTGTTCCGAATCGTTCGTCCGTTCTCCTGAAGCTGCTGCGTTTTCTTGAACTGTTCGTCCGTCTCTCGCATCTGCTGCTGCGTTTTCTTGAACTGTTCGTCCGTCTCTCGCATCTGCTCCTGGGTTCTCTTGAATCGTTCGTCCGTCTCTCGCATCTGCTCCTGGGTTCTCTTGAATCGTTCGTCCGTCTCCTTGAACAGCTCGTCCGTTCTCTTGAACCGTTCGTCCGTCTCTCGCATCTGCTCCTGGGTCTTGATGTGAGCTTCAGCCAAGGTCTTGAGTGCATCGTCGAGCTGGCTGGTCTTGTCCGCCAGAATCTCGACAACGCTTGTGAGCCGGCCCATCGCCTGCTCATGAGCCACGAGCCAGGTCTCGTGCTTGGCCTGATTCTCCTCGTGCTTTGCCTGATTCTCGACGATGAACTGAATGGCTTTTTCTAAGTCCATACTCAATCAGTGGCTTTGCGCCAGCCTTTCTCTCATGGTACCACGAAGATTGATTCGTGCTATGCCAGAACGTCCCGCACCACGTTGCCGTACACGTCGGTCAGCCGCATCTGACGGCCGCCGAACGGGTACGTCAGCTTCTTGTGATCCAGGCCCAGCAGGTGCAGGATGGTCGCGTGCAGATCATGCACGTGCACCTTGTTCTCCACCGCGTAGTAACCGTACTCGTCCGTCGCCCCGTAGACGAGCCCTTTCTTCACGCCGCCGCCCGCCATCCACATCGTGAAGCCGTAGGGGTGGTGATCGCGCCCGAAGCCGCGTTCTTTCGTCCCCTGTGACGTCGGCGTCCGGCCGAATTCGCCGCCCCACACCAGCAGCGTCGTATCCAGCAGCCCGCGCGACTTCAGATCCTGGATCAGACCCGCCATCGGCTTATCGGTCGCCTTGCAGTTGATGGCCAGCCCCTTCATCAGGTTGCCGTGCTGGTCCCAGCGGTCGACACCGGAGCGCCGCGGCGACAGCAATTCAATGAACCGCACGCCGCGCTCGATCATCCGCCGCGCAATCAGACACGCGCGTCCGAATTCGTCCGTCTCCGGCTCATCCACTCCATAAAGCGTCAGCGTGGCCTTGCTTTCGCCCGAGAAGTCGAGCAGGTCCGGCACCTCCGTCTGCATGCGGAACGCCAGCTCGTAATTGGCAATCGCCGCCTCGATCTGGGTCACCGGCCCGTAACGCCGCACGACGCCTTCATCCAGTTCCCGCACCAGCTTCAGCTTCGCCTTCTGCATCCCGGAGGAAGGCTCTCGCGGCAGGATGTCCGCCACCGGCTGCTTGCCTTTGCGGAACAGCATGCCCTGGTAGCTGGCCGGCAGAAAACCGCTGCCGAACAGATCCAGCCCGCCCGGCGGAATCATGCCCGTGTCGATCACGATGAAGCCCGGCAGGTTCTTGCACTCACTGCCCAACCCGTAGGTCGCCCACGAGCCCATGCCCGGCCGGCCCTGAATCGCCGATCCGCTGTGCATGAAATAGTTGCCCGCCGTGTGCTCGGTGTGGTCGGACACCATCGAGCGGATGATGGTGATGTCGTCGACGCACGTTGCCATGTGCGGGAGCAGTTCGCTGACTTCGGCGCCACACTGCCCGTGCTTCCGGAACGTGAACGGGGATCCCCACAGCGTCTTGTTCGGATTGCGCGCCCCGCTGGACTCGGCAATCGGCAGCAGCTTGCCATCCTCCGCGCTCAGCCGCGGCTTCGGGTCAAGCAGGTCGACGTGCGGCGGCCCGCCGTCCATGAACAGGAAGATGACGGACCTCGCCTTGGCTCGGTAGTGCGGCGCCCGCACCCGCATCGGGTCCGCCGCCGCCTTCAAGCGATCCTCGGCCAGCATCGCCGCCAGCGCAACGCCGCCAAAGCCATTCGCCGCCCGGAACAGCATGTCGCGTCGCGACAGGAATCTTTCCCTCATGGCTTTCCCTTATCGAATAAATATAAACTCTTTCGAGTTCATCAGCACGTGCCCCAGATCCGACCAGGCGCGGAACTCCGCATCCGGCGCCTGCCCGTATCTGGCTTTCTGATCGGCAACAAACCGCAAAGACTTTCCGATCTCGGCCTCCTCGGCCGGCCGGCCAAACGCCGTGAGAAACATCTTCCCGACCCGCCGGCGTCCGTCACTCACGCTCTGCAACCGGTCCGCCCACCGCGCCGACTGCGTGGCCACGAATTCGTTGTTCATCAGGATCAGCGCCTGCGAGGGCACTGTCGAGGTTCCACGCCTGCCCACGGTGGTCACCGTCATCGGGTAGTCGAAGGCCACAAACATCGGCGGCAGGAAATTGCGCCGCACCCCGACGTACACGCTCCGGCGGCCCGCCCCATCCAGCGGCCCCGTTTGCGGCTTTCCCCGCCCATCCTGGTACTCGCTGATGTACGGCGGCACCGGCGGCCCGTACACCGTGCGGTCCAGCGAGCCCGTCACCGCCAGTATCGCGTCGCGGATCGCTTCCGCCTCCAGCCGCCGGACCGGCATGTGGTGGAGCAGCCGGTTCTCCGGATCAACCCTCGCCGCACTCGCATCGGAACTGGCCGACATGCGGTACGCGCTCGAGAGCACAATCACGCGATGCAGTTTCTTCAGGGACCAGCCGCTCTCGACGAACCTCGCCGCCAGCGTATCGAGCAGCTCGCGATTCGACGGCGGCATCCCCATCCGCCCGAAATTGTCCGGCGTCCGCACCAGCCCTTGTCCAAAATGATGCTGCCAGACGCGGTTCACGATGACCCGCGCCGCCAGCGGATTCGACCTGCTGGCGATCGCTTCGGCCAGCGCGACCCGCCCGCTGCCTTGCCGGTACGGTTCTCCGCCGCCGGACAGCACGCTCAGAAACCGCCGGGGGACTTCATCGCCAAGGTTCTTGTGATTGCCGCCGACATGCAGGCGGATGTCATGTGGAACGTCCTCGACAGTCACCATGCCATAGACAGGATCAGGCAGGCTGCTGGCCAGCGATTCCCGCTTCGCTTCGGAGGCGCGCAGCTCCGGCCATTCGCCGGCGATCTGTTCCAGGGAAAGAGCGGGCAGCCATTGGATGAGCGGGCTGTCTTCCTGCTTGATCCATCGCTGATAAGCCGCTGCCAGCTCTTCCCATGACCCCAAGGGCGCTTCCAGCATTTCGAGTACGCGCGGATGCGGCCGCCGCAAACCCGCCGGCGGCTCCCTGGAGTCCGACAGCGCGATCTTGTCCACCGCCAGGGATCCGCTGCGTGTGCGGTCCGCGATCTCCACAAACACGATCTCGTTTTGTGATTTGCCGAGCCCGGTGGTGCGCCACACGAACCGGCCCGTGCCGTCCGGCGTCACCGTGACGTCCCGCCCGTCCCCCACCAGCGACACGCGCAGCAGGCCCGGCTGCCTCGCCGATGTAGTGTCGCTGTTGCCGGCCAGCCGCACGTGCAGGTATGCCTTCTCCGCCCGGAAGCTCTTCGAGGTGAGCAAGCCGGTGAGCTCGTTGACGCGGTAGAAGCCATTCGCCTGCGGCGCTTTGCCGAACGCGGGTCCGTCCACGCGCCAGCCGTCCTGGTTGCCCGTGCTGAAATCCGCGATCACGACGGCATCCGCGTCCGTCTTTGCCCCCCACTCCGCCAATTCCTTGCGCAGCGCGGCCAGCCGCTCGGAAAAGGAACTGGCGCCCTGGGCCAGTTTCGCCAGCGCATACAGCGGATGATCCGGTTCCTTGGCCGCTTGTTTGAGTTCCGCGGCCCAGGCCTTGGCCAGCGGCGTCCCGCCCTCTTTTTCTTCCGCTGCCAGAACCAGATCGCGAGCCAAATCGGAACGCCTGGACGCCACCAGATCTGCGATCTGCCGGTTCACCTGCTCGATCTCGCCATGCACCCTCTCCGTCTCCCGGGTGCGCTCCGGCGTGTCCAGACATGCCTGGATCAGCCGCTTGCTGTCGAGAATCCCCGCCAGCGCATAATAGTCGCGCGTGGGAATCGGATCGAACTTGTGATCATGGCAGCGCGCGCAGGCGACCGTCAGCCCAAGGAAGGTTTTCGTCAGCCCGTCGATCTGGTTCTCGAGCTTCTCGGCGCGCACTTCCGCCAGATCATCGGCTGCGTTTCGCTCTTCGCCCAGCCCGAAGAAGCCGGTCCCCACCGGCGAATCCCAATGGCCCGCCGAGGCTGCCTGACGAGGCCTGGCGATCAAATCGCCGGCAATCTGCTCGCGCACGAACTGGTCAAACGGCACATCTTCATTGAACGCCCGAATCACATAGTCTCGATAGCGCCACGCATTGGGCTTCTCGCGGTCGAATTCGTGCCCGTCGGTTTCGGCATAACGGGCCAGGTCGAGCCAGTGCCGCGCCCACCGCTCCCCGTAATGCGGCGACCCCAGCAGCCGGTCCACCAGCTTCTGGTAGGCGTTCGGCGAATTGTCGGTGAGAAAGGCGTCGATCTCTTCCGGCGCCGGCGGCAGCCCGGTCAGATCGAAGCTCACTCGCCGGATCAGTGTCCGCTTGTCCGCCGCCGGCGCGGGCCGCAGCTTCTTCGCCTCCAGGCCGGCCAGAATAAAATGATCGATCCATGTTGTGGGCCACCTCTTGTCCGCCACTGGAGGCAGCGAATGCGCCAGGAACGGCTGAAACGCCCACCACTGGCGCGCTTTCTCGAGATCCAGACCCGCGGACGGCTTAGCGGCAGCCTCCTCCCGCGGATCCGGAGCGCCCATCTCGATCCACGCCCGCAAATCGGCGATCTCCTGCTCGCTGAGCTTGCCGGTGGGCGGCATCCGCAAGTCGGGATCCTGGTAGCTCACCGCGCGGGCGAGCACGCTGACATCCGCGCGCCGCGGCGTTACCGCCGGTCCCCGGCTTCCGCCTTTCCTCACCGCCTCACGCGTGTCCAGCCGCAGGCCCTTCTGCGCCATCGTCCTGGCGCTGTGACACGGATAGCATTTGGCCGCCAGCAAAGGGCGCACGCGCTTCTCGAAGAACTCGATGTCTTCTTCGGCGGCAGCCGTCAGCGCCAGCGCCAGCAGTAAGCAGAGTTTCATAGGCTGGAACCCAGGATGTTTACACTATATTGTTTACACTATATAATGTTCGCAGCGGTACCGAGGAGGCTGCTTCCTATGCTCGTGATCCCTGGCAAGAGCGGAACACTCTGCGACGGCCCTACCCGCCGCGAATTACTTCGCGCCGGTTCCATCAGCCTGTTTGGCCTTAGCCTGCCTCATTTCTTTCAATGGCAGAAAGCGCAGGCAGCGCCGTCGCGTCTGGAAGGCGCCAAGGGCTTTGGCTCCGCCAGGAGCGTCATCATGATCTTCCTGCAAGGCGGCCCCAGCCATCTCGACATCTGGGACCCTAAGCCCGACGCCCCTTCCAACATCCGCGGTGAATTCAAGCCCATCCCGACGAAGGTCCCCGGCATCCAGCTCTCCGAGCACATGCCGATGCTCGCCGCCGAGGTGAAGCGCTACACGCTGATTCGCTCGATGAGCTATACGCCCAGCGGCCTGTTCAATCACACCGCCGCCATCTACCAGATGCTCACCGGCTATCCACCGGACCGCGTATCCCCGTCCGGCCAGCTCGAGCCTCCCTCGCCCGCTGATTTCCCCACTGCCGGGTCGCACATTTCGAAGTTGATGCCGCCCAAGGAACCCGTTCTCCCCTTCGTCGAAATGCCGCGTCCCTTACAGGAATCCAACGTCATCGGCAAAGGCGGCGCGGCCGGCTTCCTCGGCAAAGCCTACGATCCTTACCGCCTGTATCAGGATCCCAACAAGCCCATCAAGCTCGAAGATCTCACGTTGCGGAAAGAGGTTCCGCCCGAGCGTCTGAAGGACCGGCTCGAATTGCTCAAAGGCATCAACCAGTCGATGCCCGACCTGGAAAAGGCGCTCAAAGACTACGCGATCGACGAATACTACGCCAAGGCTTTCGATCTGGTGCTTTCAGGCAAAGCGCGCGATGCCTTCGACCTGTCCAAAGAGCCCGACAAGCTGCGCGAGCGGTATGGCCGTAAGACGTTCGGCCAGAGCCTGCTGCTGGCACGCCGCCTCATTGAAGCCGGAACGCGTTTTGTTCAGGTGAACTGGCCCGCCGTCGCCAACGGCAACCCCGAAGTCGACGCCTTTGATACGCACGCCGCCAACTTCGGCCCGCTCAAGAACCTGCACTGCCCGGTGCTCGACCGCGGTCTCTCGGCCGTAATCGAGGATATGGACCAGCGCGGGCTGCTCAAAGAGACGCTGGTTGTTGCGGTCGGCGAATTCGGCCGCTCTCCGCGCATGGGCGTGTCCACTTCCGGCAACACCAACTCGCCCGACGGCCGCGACCACTGGCCCTATTGCTACACCGCGCTCATCACCGGCGCCGGCAGCCCCGGCGGCAGGCTCTATGGCGAATCGGATGCCACCGGCTCTTCTCCCAAAGAGAATCCCGTCCATCCGAACGACCTGCTGGCTACCGTCTACTACGCCCTCGGCATCGATCCCGACATGGAAGTGCGGAATCATTTGAACCAGCCGCGCGAGCTGGTAAAAGGCAAGTCGCTGTCACTGTGGTAACGGACGGTTCCGGCGTGCGTCTTCCGGCGCATCTTTTTCTGGATCCAGATCTTCCAGCTCGTAGCTCAGCTCGACCGGCGCCTGCGGGATCTTCTCCGCAAGCAAGCTCTCCTCGGTGATCTCCGGCTCCTTCTGTTCCTCGCGGCGCTGCTCATATTTCAGAGCCACCATCGAGCCCAGCGCCGGCAGCGCCAACGGCACGAAAAGCTGGATGGCATTCCAGACGAGTGTCCAGGCCAGCGAATCCTCCGCGGGCGCCGCCGCCGTTTCCTGCGTGTTCAGAAACGCCACGAAATAACCGGCGGGGATCAGCAGCACCACAAAGAGACGCGACGCCACCAGGCGCCAGCTCAGGAAGCCGCCAGCGACGCCCAGCACGGCCCAGATCAGCGGCCAGGGGAGCCCAAACAATTGCAGCATGCGCATCAAGGCGCCGGCGGCAAACGCGATCCCCAGTCGTAGGAGGAGTTCCGTCACGCTGGCCTTAGTATGCCATGCGTTGTGGTTTGAATCCCTCAGGTGTACGCCTTAGTCTGGCTTATCATTTCCACATGGCCCTCTCACGCCGCCGCTTCCTCACCGCCGCCACTGCCGTCCCCGCCGCCTGCCGCCGCCGCGACCGCCGCCCCAACGTCGTCGTCATCATGACCGACGATCAGCGCTGGGATTGCCTGAGCTGCGCCGGCCATCCCTTCCTCAAGACACCGAACCTCGATCGCGTCGCCGCCGAAGGGGCGCGCTTCACCAACGCCTTCGTCACCACTTCGCTGTGCTCACCGAGCCGGGCCAGCTTCCTGAGCGGGCTGTACGCCCATTCTCATGGCGTGCTCAACAACTTCACAGACTACCCGCAACGCCTTGGCAGCTATCCGCGCGCGCTCCAGGCCGCCGGCTACCAGACCGCCTACGTCGGCAAATGGCACATGGGCGAGCAAAGCGACCAGGCGCGCCCCGGTTTCCATTTCTGGGCCAGCCACAAAGGGCAGGGCAAGTACAACGACACCGAGTTCAACATCAACGGCAAGCGCCAGGTTCTCGAGGGCTATTATTCGCACCGCGTCACCGGCCTTGCACTCGATTGGATCCGGCGGGATCATCGGACGCCGTTCCTGCTCATCATCGGCCATAAGGCGCCGCATGGCGTCTGGATCCCCGAGAAGAAGTACGAGCGCCTTTTCGACAATGTGCCGATCGGGAAGCCGAAGACAGCCTACAGCACGCTCCCCGGGAAACCAGCCTGGGTCCGGGAGCGCATCAAGACCTGGCACGGCATCGAAGGCCCGCTCTACGGCACAAACGACTTCGCGAAATTCATCCGCACCTACCACGCCACCATTCCTTCTGTCGACGACAGTGTGGGCCAGATCTACGAGGGGCTGCGCGCGAAAGGCGAGCTCGACAACACCCTCCTCGTGTTCCTCTCCGACAACGGCTTTCTGCTCGGCGAGCACGCCTCGATCGACAAACGCACCATGTGGGAGGAGAGCATCCGCATCCCATTCCTCGTCCGCTATCCCGAGCTGATCCGCAGGCCGCGGGTCATCGAGCAGATGCTCCTGAACATCGACCTTGCTCCCGGCATCCTCGACCTGTGCGGCCTCGGCCCAATCGAGGACGTGCACGGCCGCTCGTTCAAACCCCTGCTTGACGGCCGACCGGCCAACTGGCGCAAATCTTTCTTCTACGAATACAATTTCGAAAGCGAGTTCCCCTACACCCCGAACGTGCGCGGCGTGCGCACCGACGACTGGAAGTACATCCACTACCCCAATGGCGATGGCCAGCCCGAGACGCACAAAGCGGAGTTGTACAACCTGAAGGCAGACCCGCAAGAGACCAACAACCTCATCGACGACAACAACAGCGCGGGTATGCTCGATGAGCTCAGGTCCGAGCTGGGCCGCCTTCAGCGGGAGACGGGCGCTTCGCCCGACCGCATGCCGGTGAATCCCGTCTTGAGGATGGAGATGCCGGAGCAGTCGATTCGCTGAAAGCTGATTTACAGCGTCCCCTGCGTCCCGTCGATCTTCTGCCCGCCGGCGAGCGCGCTCAACAGGCTCCACGTGTAGCCGCCGCCCTGGAACGCGATCGCTCGAGCAATCGTCAGCAGCACGGCTGCAACGCGAAACCACAATCCGCTCAAGAACCCTGCCCGCTTGCCCAGGAAATGCGCCACGCCATTCAACCGGTCCGCCGCCAGCGTGGCCCGCTGGGCGCTGGTCCACTGCAAAGGCGGGTCCTCCGCCGAGTGATCCGTCACCGGCACATCCGGCGTCAGCAGCGTTTTCTTCCCTGCATGGCGGATCTGAAACGCCAATTCCAGATCCCCGCCCCACTCGCCATAGCGGGCATCAAAGTAATTCATCCCTTTCAGAAACGCCAAACGGGTGAGTAGCGCCTTCCGCCCGGCCCATTCGACCACCACCATCGGCCCGGCCTCCTGCGGCGTGCTCAATTCAATCGCGTTCTCATCCTGCCACGCCCGCCACAACGTGTCGCGGTCCGGCAGGCGTCTCGTCTGCGGCACCGCGCTGCCGGCGGCGTCCACCAGCAGCGGGCAGACGGCGCCGGCCTCCCTGGTCTCCTCGAGCACCGAGGCCAGACGGACGATTGTGTCCGGCCGCACTTCCACAGCCGGATCCAGAAACAACAGCAGCTCTGCCTTGGCGCTGCGGATGCCGATGTTCAGCGACTTGGTGGCGCCGAAGTTGCGCGGCATCCGAAGAAATTCCACTCGCGGGAACTCGATGTCCATCGCCGGGCTCGTATCGTGCGCGCCCGGGTCCAGCACGATCACCTGCAACCGCTCTTTGTCCACCGAGCGCTCGAGCGCCTTCAGACACCGCTTCAGCGCGACGCCCCGGTGGAACGACAGCACAATCACCGATACGCGCGGCCCCGCCGGCCGTTCTGATTCCTGCTGCTGCTGGATCGCTTCCATTGCGGAAGAGAAGATGATACCAAGCCCGAAGCCTTACCATAATAAGGTGCTCGCTCTCGCCGGGCTGTTTCTGCTGGCGGCTCCTTCCGCGCCCGCCCAGCAATACCGCGCCTTCTGGGCCGACGCCTTCAACCGCGGCTTCAAGAGCACCGCTGAAGTTGAAGAGCTGGTCGAGAACGCCGTTGCCGCCCGCGCCAACGCCATCTTCATGCAAGCCCGTCGCCGGGGCGACGTCTATTACCTCAAGTCCGCCGAGCCGCCCGCTCAAGACCCCGCGTACTCGCCGAACTACGACGCGCTTGATTACCTGATCGACCGCGCGCACGCCCGCGGCCTCGAAGTCCACGCCTGGTTCGTCGTCAGCCGCGTCTGGACTTCTGCTGATCCTCCGCGCGATCCTCGCCACATCTGGCACAGCCACGGTCCGAACGTCCGGGGAGACGACTTCTGGATGGCGGTCTCGAGCGCGGGCGTCGTGGGCGACTCGCTCGACCTCGGGCATCCGGCCGCCGCCCAGCATGTGGCGGATCTGGTGGTCAATGTCGCCCGCGACTACCCCGCCATCGACGGCCTTCATCTCGACTACATCCGCTATCCCGAAGAAGCCGACTTCGGTTGGAATCCGAAAGCCATCGAGCGCTTTCAGCGCCTCGACAATCGCACCGGCTCGCCGGCGCGAACAGACTCGCGCTGGGCGGACTTCCGCCGCCGCCAGGTGACGCAGCTTGTGCGCCAGATCTATCTCCGCGCCAACGCCATCAAGCCGTCCATCAAGATCAGCGCCGCCCTCATTACCTGGGGCGACGGCCCCGGCGGCAGCGATCCGGACGCCGCCTACCGCCGCCTGGACGCCTACTCGCGTGTTTTCCAGGACTGGCGCGGGTGGCTCGAGGAAGGCATCCTTGACCTGGCGATGCCCATGAACTACTTCGACGAATCGCGCTATGCCGCCTGGCTCGACAACTGGCTCCGCTACGAGAAGGACCGCCAGTTCCGCCGCGGCATGATCATCGGACTCGGCGTCTATCTGAATCCCATCGCGGCTACGATCGGACAGCTTCCACGCGTGCTGGCGACAACGGCGGCGGGCAGCTTGCCGCTCGGCGTGTGCTTTTACAGCTACGCCACCACCAACAACGTCCGCCAGCCCAATTCCGACTTCTATCGCGCCGTCGCTGAGTATTTCCAATCGCCGGCCGTCGTTCCGGAATTGCCGTGGAAAACGAACGCAACCAGCGGCCATCTGTATGGCTGGCTCCGTGTCGATGGCGGCCCCGAGTGGCTGAAGGATGGCGCTGCGGTCCATGTGGAATCCGACACGGGTGCAGCCACCGCGCGCCGGCTCACGACGGACGGGAGCGGATTTTTCGGTGCAGTCGATCTGCCGCCGGATCGCTATCGGGTGCGCATCGAACGCGGCGGCAGCGAGTTATACCGCTCGGTAGCAACAGACGTGAAGGCCGGCGCCACCGTGCCCTTCGAGATCTTCCTCAAGGCGGCGGACTTCGCCGCGGTTCTTCCCACCGTTCGCGCCGTTTCCACCCCGGTGGCGGCGCCGGGCGACATCCTTGCGCTCGCCGGCTCGGCATTCGCTGCCAACGCCGGCGCAGCCGCCAGCGTTCCGCTTCCCTTCGAGCTCAGCGGGGCGCAAGTGGTGGTGAATGGCGAAGCCGCACCGCTGTTCGAGATCACCGCCGACCGCATCGAGCTCCAAACGCCTTACCGCACTCCGGAAGCCTGGACCATCGTGGTCAAGCATCAAGGCCTCGAGTCGACGCCCATCACCATCGGCTTCACGCCCGCGCGCCCCGTGATTCTCGGTGTGCGCTCCGCCGGCGACCGTTTCCTCGAGATCCACGCAACTGGTCTCGGAATGGTCAGCCCGCCCGTCCCTCCAGGTTCTGGCGCTCCCGATTTCGAGCCGCTGCCGCGTGTGACCGGGCGCACCGTCGTCCTGCTGAAGGCGGGGGGCGGCGAATTCGAGCTCGAGCCGGCCTACGCCGGACTCACCCCTTACTACCCTGGCCGATACCAGGTGAATGTGCGGATGCCTGAAAATGTTTCTCAGGGCGAGATCCGGCTCCGGGTGGGTGATGTTGTCAGTGCGCCGGTGCAGTCTCCTTGAGCCCGGGCCAGTCCGCTACCGCAGCCCCACCTCAATCGGCTGCGCGGTCGCCTCATCCGTAATGATCTCCGCGTCCGGGTGTCCTTGCACCAGCGTCACCGGATAATCCGCGGTCACTGGTCCGGCCACCGCAATCCGGAACACGGCCCGGTGCCGCTCGCCCGCCGCGCAGTACAGCCGGATCTTGCGCGAGGCCAGGATGTCGCGCATCCCGCAGGTCACTGCCATCGGCGGAATCGCATGGCAATCCCCGCCCGCCGAATGAATGCTCTGCACCACGATCGAGTCATCGCCCAGCGCCACCACCCTCGTCAGCGAGCTCCGCATCTGTTCCACGCTGACGCGATGCCAGCGCGAAATCACGGGCTCGTTGAACGCCACGTGGCCGTGATAGCCAACGCCGCCGAAGCAGCAGTCCGCACCGCCCACCCGGTGCAACGTCTCGCTGAATTCATCGATGCGAAACGGATGCGGCACGACGTGCTGCCCGGCCGGCATGCGCAGCTCCGGGTCGATCTTCCGAAACAGCTCGCGCTTCAGGAAGCCTTCGAAACTCAGCGGGTCTTCCGGCGGCAGCGGCCGTCCCTGCCAATCCAGGAATTCGTCCATCTGGAAGATCCACGCGCTGCGCCAACTGAGACGCTCGCGATTCGTGATCTCGACGAGCATCGGATACTGCCCCACCGGCCCCACGGGAAGAATCAATCGCACCGGCCGTCCTTCGCGGTTCGCCGTCTGGATTTCATCCGCGATGGCACGGGCCAAGTCCGCCAGCAGCGCCGGAATGTCGTCCACCAGCCGGAAGCGCAACCGCGACCGCCGGGCCAGCTCGTCCAGAGGAAGCCGCATCAGCTCCGCGTAGCTCGCCACCGTCCTATCCTAGATCAAATGAGCCCGGAGCCGGATCACAACCGCTGGGGCATTCTTGCCCTGCTCTTCGCCTCGCTCGCCGTCAACCTGCTCGACCGTCAGGTGCTGGCCGTGCTTGCCCCCGAGATCCGCGACCAGTTGCGTCTCTCCAACACGCAGTACTCCTACGTCATCGCCAGCTTCCTGTTGGGACTCACGCTGATGCAAGTGCCAGCCGGCATGTTCATCGACCGCGCCGGCCCGCGCATCGGACTGCCCATGCTGATGATCTGCTGGTCGATCGCCAACGGACTCCACGCCATCGCCCGCACTGTGATGCATCTTTCCATCTTTCGCTTCTTTCTCGGCGCCGGCGAATGCGGAAATTACTCGGCGGGCGTCAAAGTGATTGCCCAGTGGTTTCCCGTGCGCGAGCGGGCGCTGGCCGGCGGCATCTTCAACAGCGGCACCGTCATCGGAGCCTTCCTCGCTCCCTACTTCATCGTGAAGATCTCCCAGGCATTTGGATGGCGGATGGCGTTTGTTGTTCCCAGCGTGCTGGGCCTTGTCTGGCTGATTCCGTGGCTTGTCTTCTTTCGCGATCGCCAGACGCAGACCGCCGCGACAGAACACGTCCGCCTGTTTCCCCTGCTCGGCAAGCGACAGGTATGGGGCGCTGTCCTGATCCGCGCGCTCGCCGGCCCCGTCCAGCATTTCTATTGGTACTGGCTGCCGGAGTATCTTAAGCGCGAGCGCGGCTTCACGATGGAGATGATCGGCCTCTATGCCGGCATCCCCTTCCTGTTCGCCGGGCTCGGCAATCTGGCCGGCGGCTGGTTCTCCGGCTGGCTGATCTCACGCGGCTCGCCGGTGGACACGGCACGCAAGACGGCGTTTGCTCTCTGCGGGTTGCTCTGCCTGATCAGCTCCGCGGTGCCGCTGGCGCCCACCGAACTCACTGCTCTGGCTCTGATCTGCCTGGCGACCTTCGCTCTCGGGGCCACCGCCGCCAACCACATCGGCCTGCTCACCGACCTCTTCTCGCAGCCGGTTCTCGCCCGCCTCACCGGACTCGCAGGCATGTGCGAAGGCGGCGTCAACCTGGCCGTCACGCTGGCCACCGGCATGGTGGTGGATCGCTATGGCTTCTTCCCGGTCTTTTTGGCCGCGGGCGTGATGCCGGCGGTTGCGATCAGCTCGCTGTTCACGCTCGTTCGCCGTGTCGAGCGTGTAGGATAGCCGCTAACCGCAATGCTGTTCAGTTACCCGCGTGGGGCGGCCATTCTTGGCTGCCGCCGGCCTTCCGGCCGGCGCTGGGTGCCGCGCCGGGCAGGCTGAAGCCTGCGATCGGGGCGGGCCTGAAGGCCCGCCGCTGGAGTTTCTACATTT